>JAIRSU010000071.1 GCA_031255285.1 Treponema sp.
AGAAGTCGTTTAACAGGCGAAGCCTGCGGGCATAGCCTGAAAGGAGAGAAGAGATGATTGATTATTATGTAGTGCAAAACAAAATACCCGCGGATTCTACGGAGTATCACGCCGTAGTCACCCATACCGAAGGTGTTGATGATGAGAGTTTCATCACAATGCTCAGCGAGGTCTTGAACGTCAACAAGGGCGAGGCCAAGCTCGTGCTCAGCGGCGTCGGGACCGCGGCAAGAAACCTCCTGTCCCAAGGCTGGGCTTTCAAGATAGAAGGAATAGGCAGTTTTAGCCTGCGGATAGGCGGGTCTTTCGAGGGACCCTCCGCGCCGTTTGACCACGGGAAACACAAGGTCTCCGTGCGCTTCCTGCCCGACAAGAGCCTGACCACGGCGGCGCGTACCGCCCCGCTGAACCGCTTGCACGGTGTGGAGAACGGTCCGGTCATTGACGGCGTTGAAGACAAAGCAGGTGGCGCGGTAAACAGCGCGCTCACACCGGGACACGGCGTACAGCTTGTGGGCAAGAACCTCAAGATAGCGGGTGATGGCGCGGGTATATTTATCATTGACGACTCTGGGGACGCGGTGACAGTCAACCTTAAAGACATTCTTGAAAACGGCAGGACCAAGGTTCTTTTCATCTGCCCGTCTCTTGAGCCGGGAGAATACCATCTAAAGATAAGCACACACTTCACCAGTTCAGGAGAGACCGCGCATCTGCGCTCCTATATCTTTGACGCGCCTCTTACCGTTTCCACCCCGCCTAAGCCGTAAAGCCTTGCATGGCGCCAGACGCCAAAAGTGTCTGGCGCCCGCACTTCCACCACTCTATACTAGGACAGGCTTCGCCTGTTTTACGACCTCTCAACAGACGTTGTTTGAAAGAGGTCTCCGCGGTCCCCGTCAGGCAACCCGCGGGTGTCTGGCGCCCGCAGGCTTCGCCATGACTTCTTAATGCTCTGGATTAGTAAACATGTCTGTCCCCGTCTTGACGGTTGCACGGCGTCTGGCGCCGTTAGTTACCAAAACTTCTTGCTATTCTCATCGCTCTGTAGTAAAATATAGGCATGAAAAAGTCGTCTCTGTTGCTTTTAATGGGCTTGCTGGTCAGCGTCTCTGGGTCGGGTGACCAGAAGAGCGCGGCGGGCTCGATAAACAGCCGCATCAAGCGCATAGCGGAACGCGGGAACATCGCGCGCCCGGAAGAAATCACCCCGTATATCTACGCGGGCTCTATCAACTACAACTACCCCGAACCAGAACAGGACGTCGGCGTCTACCTCTACAATAGCGCGGACTCTATGCGGGGTGGACAGGAGGGCGTCCTCCAAATCGGACTTCAGAGTAAAGCTCAAGCCTTTGACGGACTCCCCCGGCTCAACATAGTTCTGCTCGTCGATATATCCGCGTCCATGGCCGCTCAAATCCCGCGCCTCAAGGACGCGATGGCGCTCTTTATGGAAAGGGTCAGAGCTATGGACTCCTTGTCCCTAGTCGGCTTTAACGACGCCGCGTCTGTGCTTTTCCCAGCCGTCCTCATGGACGCGCCTGAAAGAAAACAAGCATTCCTAGACGCAGTCGGCGCAGTCCGCGCCCAAGGTGGTACGAATATAGAAGCAGGACTCGACGCGGCTTTCGAACAGGCTTTGGTTAACCTGCGCCAAGATGCGGTGAACATCGTCGTCATGGTCTCTGATGGAACAGATTTATCGGCGCGGCTCAACGAGGAAGGCGCAAGGTCGGGCGATATTCGTGTATCTCTCTCATGGGAAAACCGCAATGACCTTGACCTCCACGTCATAACGCCCGGTCAGGAACATATCTATTATGGTTATAAGAAAGATTCTTCAGGAGGCGAGCTTGATGTGGATATGAACATCAGGGGCGAGTCCACAGAGCCTATCGAAAATATCTTCTGGCAGGAGGCTAAAGCGCCCGCAGGAATGTACCGCGTGTTTGTTCAGAATTTCAACTTCCACGAGGACCCTCAAAAACCTACGCCGTTCAGGGTGGAGCTGAAAAACGGCAGGTCCATGCAATACTTCGAGGGACAGACAAACGGCGTGGGTAACTTGAGTAATGCCGAGGTTTGTTCCTTTCAATATACTGGAGACGATCTGTCCCAGACTTTCCAAATAATAGCGCGGTATAAAGAGAACAATATCTCCATCTCAACAGTGGGAATCGGAGACGACTTCGACGCAGAACTTATGCAGGCGCTTGCCGAGGAGTCCCGCGGCGTGTCCCGCTTCATGGAGAACAGTACCGCCATGATGGAGATTTTCGGCTCGGACGTGGAATTTGAGCGCCTTGCGATTCCTGCTGCACGGAACTTGACGATTGAACTAGAACTCCTCTCCGGTGCAGAGGTTCTGAGGGCTGACGGTGCTGTCATCGCGGGAAACCGCCTCTCCTACGAAGCGCCGACACTCAACGCGGGTGATTACCGAACCTTTCTCGCACGCTATCGCCTGCCTGTCTTTACCCAAGACGCTCCGCAGACCGTGAGGCTTGCCGCCTTGACGGTGAGGGCAGATGGAGAAATGGTTCAGGAGAAAACCTTCTCCATCACGCTTGCCGAAACCGTTCGTGAAGACCCTGTACCCTTATATGCAGACGCCGTATTGCGGTTTGCGGAGAATCTTAAAGAGATAGGCGAGCGTTACTATCAAGACAGAGATACAGCCGCGGCGCTGCAAAAGACGCAGGAGAGTGTTGCGGAAATAGAGGCGGCAAAGCGGAAATTAAACGGGGCAGAGTCTTTTGCGGATGAGAGTTTTATTCTTTCAAGGTATACCGGCATATTGAGTGAAAAACTAGACGTTTCACGGCAGACGCAAAGGTCTGTCAGGTCTATGAGAATAGGAACGACCTCACGAAGGCTTAACAGATGACCGGCTACTTGGGTGTATATATGGAGACACAGGGACGCAGGGCAAATGGGACAGATGGGATTTACTCGTTCAGCTTTGACCCTGAAACGGGTAGGGTTGACAGGCTCCGTGTCGCGGTACAAAGCGTTAATCCTACATACCTGGCGCTCTCCTCCACAGGCGAATTTCTCTATGCAATCAACGAGATTGTCGAATGGCAGGGACAGCGGACAGGCGCGGTTTCGGCCTTTGCCGTGGGCGGCGGGGGAAATCTTTCTTTCCTCAATCAAGTCTCCAGTAATGGACGGGGTCCCTGCCACATAGCGCTTGCGCCGCATCCTGCGGCGGTGGTTTCTAACTACACAGACGGTAGTATCAGCATCCTGCCTGTAAACAAGGACGGCAGTCTCTCCGCCCCCACGCAAACTATCTGTTTTCAAGGCAAGAGTGTGGATGCAGAACGGCAGGATGCGCCCCACGCCCACTGTTTTGCGTTTGACAATACAGGTAAAAGAGGATTCGCCTGTGATTTGGGCTCGGACAGGGTACGCGGCTTCCGGTTCCTCACTGACTCTCATCGGCGGTTGAGGCTCAAGGAGCATGAAGTCTTTATATCCAACCCGGGTTCTGGTCCTCGTCACATGGTCTTTCACCCGTCAAAGCCTGTTGCCTATGTTGTCAACGAGCTGAATTCCACAGTGGATGTACTGGATATGCGGCTTAAAGAAACCATGAGTTCTGTACAGAAGTTGCAAACAATCACGACCCTGACGGAACCATTGCCTGGGAACACGGCGTCGGCTGTAAAGCTCGATGCGGACGCTCGTCTTCTCTATGTGTCAAACCGCGGTCGCGACAGTATAACGGTCTTCGGCGTTCAAGAGAACGGCTTGCTCGAATATGTCGGGGCTTTTCCCTCTGGCGGTAGAACGCCCCGCGATTTCACACTGGCGGGAGATTTCCTGCTGGTATGCCATCAGGATTCCGACAACCTTGTTGTGTTCCGCATTGACCGCGCAACTGCCGAAAAGACAGGGGAGTACGAGGCGCTGTCCGGTGTTTGTGTGGTGGTTCGTTCATAAGTCGGCAAGCCCCTGCCTTTGCCGCCGCGCCGCCTTTCCATGCCTGACGGCGGAGTCTTACGGCGGATTTGATAAAGCCTACTAAAAGAGTCATAATTCACTAGCCAAAGCAAACGGAATATGCTATATTAGTAAAGCAATCGTTCTTATACAACTCACAAAGGAGTCATCATGAGGAGAGTTTATATAGACTATAACGCGACCACGCCCCTTAACGGCGAGGTGAAAGCGGCGATAATAGAAGATTTGGACGTCTACGGTAACGCATCCAGTATGCACGATACAGGCAGAGAGGCGCACGGTAGAGTCGAACAAGCGCGGGTTGCGGTGGGTGCGCTCTTGGGAACAAAGGCGCAGAACATCGTACTGACGTCCGGCGGTTCTGAGTCTAACAACATGGTTTTCCAAACGATGCGGCGGCTCGTATATGCGAACCCGCAGGGCAGGACGGAAATCATCACATCGGCTATCGAACATCCATGCGTACTGAATTCCGCCAAGTTTCTGCAAGAGTTAGGCTTTAAGGTAACGTTCCTACCGGTTGACGCGGACGGGAAAATTAAGATGGAGGCGCTGAAGTCGGCTCTGAACGAGAAGACGCTTCTTGTGTCCGTGATGACCGCAAACAACGAAATCGGCACGATTCAAGACATAAAGGCTATAACCGCTTTGGCAAAGGGGGCCGGCGCATTTATACATACGGATGCTGTGCAGGCTGTAGGCAAAATCCCGGTAGATGTTGAAGACTGGGGCGTTGATTACTTGACGATGTCCGCGCACAAGATTTACGGTCCAAAAGGCGTCGGCGCTCTATTTGTGAAGGGACGGGGTACAACAAAGTCCGCCCCCTTATTCCCATTGATTCACGGGGGGCATCAGGAGAATGGGCAGCGCGCCGGAACGTACAATAACATCGGTATTCTGGGTTTCGGCAAAGCCGCGGAACTGGCGAAACGGGACGTATCGAAATACGCCGAAACTATCTGGCGGTTGCGGGAAAGATTGCGCGAAGGCTTGCTCGGCGCTGTGCCGAGCGTCAAAATTAACGGACATCCCGCAGACGTTCTTCCGAATACGCTCAACGTGTCCTTCCCGGGCGCGGAAGGCGAGTCTATTTTACTGGCAATGGACTTGGCGGGCATTGAAGCGAGCACTGGTTCTGCCTGCGCGTCAGGCAGCCTTGATCCGTCCCACGTGCTTATGGCTATCGGCGCTGAAGCGGAACTCGCTCACGGCTCTATCCGCTTCAGTCTGGGGTGGGGTATCACAGATGCGGATGTTGACTACATCCTGGAGACTGTACCGCCGATTATCGCAAGACTGCGAGCGATGTCTACGCTGTAGGAGTTGGGGCGGCGGGGGGCGAGATGCGCTTCACGTCCTGGCCCCCCGATGAAAACCCGCTCTCCGCTCTCAAAAAAGGAGGAAAAAATGACTGATTGGCTTTATTCTGATAAAGTGAAAGACCATTTCACAAACCCGCGCAACGTGATTTTCGGAGATGAAAGCGCATTTCCCGCGGATGGGCGCGGGCAGACTGGTAATATCAAGTGCGGCGACAAAATGCTTATGCTTCTGCAAATCAAGGACGACGTGATTATGGATGTGCGTTGGAAGACTTATGGCTGTGCGAGCGCCATTGCTTCCACGAGCATGTTGTCCGAGATGATTAAAGGTATAAATATCCGAGACGCTTATAACATCAAGCCGGATGACCTTGTTAAGGAACTAGGAGGCTTGCCTGACTACAAGATTCACTGTTCAGTGCTGGGAGACAAGGCTCTGCGCGCGGCCATTGACGACTATCTCGTAAAGACGGGACGCGCTGGTATGCTCAAGGAGGCGGCTGTGGAGATTTGCCATTGCCTCAACATCACCGACAAGGACGTTGAGGCGGCGTTCCACAAAGGCGCGCGCTCATGGGAGGACTTGCAGTCCGCTACCAAAATCGGTACCGTCTGCGGCGCCTGCAAAGATAGGACCGTGGAGCTTCTGCATGAGTTTGCGCATATCTACGGGAACTGATACAAGCCGCTTTTGGTTTAAATGAAGACGCTTGCATTAGTCGGCGAGAGCGGAACGGGTAAGAGCTTTCAAGCGAAGTTTGTCGCTCACAGGTACCATGCGGACCTCATCATAGACGATGGACTCCTCATACGGGACAGTCGTATACTAGCGGGCCGTTCCGCGAAGCAAGAGAAAAGCTTTCTTGCGGCCGTGAAGATAGCACTCTTTGACGACAAGGCTCACCGCGACGAGGCCGCGCGGCGGCTTTTGGCGGAGAAACCGCGCAGAATCCTCATAGTCGGTACATCTGAAAAAATGGTAAACAAGATAGCTATGCGGCTTCAGATTCTGCCTCCCCGAAAATTTATCAAGATAGAGGACGTTTCCTCTCAAGCGGACATTGAGAAAGCGGTCAGGATTCGCCGCATTGAGGGCAAACACGTGATACCCGTGCCGGGCATAGAGGTCAGGAAGATATACCCCGGCATTTTCTTTGAAGCCATAAGCATATTCAAGAAGAAGTCGGACAGAGGCATTGTTTCCATGCCCAGACTGCACGAGAAGTCGCTGGTCAAGCCTGAATACTCAAAACGGAAAAAGACGATTATATCAGAGGCTGCGCTGAACGAAATAGTAATAAACTGCATAAACGAATACAACGCTCATATCAAAATCAAGAAAACAGCGGTAAGGGAAACGCCTCAAGGCTACTGTTTTGTCGTAACCATAGACATACCATACGGTCTGCGGCTCAGCGGCGACATGGCCGCCATGCAGAGCTACATCATCGACAACATCGAGTATTTCACCGGTATTCTCATTGAAGAAGTAAACGTCATCATCGACAGGATTACGGTGGAGGAAGACTCCGCTTCCTAGCCGCGTAAGGAAACGTTTAAACAAGCGTTGACGCAGACAGAGAGCGCTGATATAATCTTAAATGATATGAGAATAAACAGAAAGACACGGCGTACCCTCTCGATAGCGGGATGCGCACTCATTTTAGGCTTTATTGTGCTGGCGGACAATGCGTTTAGTTCTTTTTCGCTACGCATATTCAATTTGTGCGGTATATACATCATACTTGCGCTGTCCCTCAACCTCATCAATGGATTTACCGGGCTTTTTTCGCTTGGACATGCGGGTTTCATGGCGCTTGGCGCGTATATAAGCGCTCTTCTCACCATGAGTCCGGCTCAGAAGGAGATGAATTTCTTCTTAGCGCCCATTACGCCCATTCTTGCGAACATACAGATCCCCTTTATTCCTGCGCTTATCATAGCAGGGCTTGCCGCGGGACTCGCAGGTTTCCTCATTGGCACGCCGGTGCTCCGCCTCCGCGACGACTATCTTGCCATAGCCACGCTTGGATTTGCGGAAATCATCCGCGTAGTTCTCACGAATATGCAGTCTGTTACCAACGGTGCGCTCGGTCTCAAAGGTTTGCCCAAATACGCCTCGACCTACATGATTTGGGGGCTCGTGATAGGGTCGGTTGTGTTCATGTTCGCGCTTATCAACTCGGCTTTCGGCAGGGCGTGCAAGGCGGTGCGGGACAATGAGATTGCGGCTCAAGCGATGGGCGTCAACATCGCCCGCATTAAAATCACGAGCTTCACCATATCGAGTTTCATGGCGGGCGTAGGCGGCGCTCTCTTGGGACATCTGATGAATACCATAGACCCCAAAATGTTCACTTTCAGCCTTACCTATAACATCGTATTGATTGTAGTGCTTGGCGGCAGTGGAAGCATAAGCGGCTCATGCGTTGCGGCGATTGTCGTTACCGTCGCGATGGAGGCGCTCCGTTTTCTGGACGGTCCCCTCAACTTTCTCCTGTTCCAGACCCAGGGGCTCCCTGGTCTCCGCATGGTAGTGTTCAGCGCACTGCTTTTGCTTGTGGTCATCTATCGACAGCAAGGGTTCATGGGCAAAAGGGAGTTCGCTTGGGAAATGCTGGAGCGCCTACCCTTGAAAAGAAAGGCGTAAGTTCGTACAGGGGCGGACTACGGCGGGCGGGCAGGGACTGTTTATATAAGGAGGGGGGCGCACTTTCCAGAACGCAGTCGGCTGGCGAAGGACTTTTTGCCGCGCCCCCCTGCGCGGGAGCCCCGCAGTCGTCAGGGAGTCCTGCCGCGCTCCTTTTCAGGCGCGGGACCTTGCGAAGTTATCCGTCAGACGGAGCCTGCGGGTCTCCCGCTACCCCCCAGACCCCGCATGAAGCCATAAAGCAAGCGGCCGGCGGGCGAAGTCTGTAGGGCAGGGGCGCCCTTGGTAAGGGGCGGGGCAAAAGTTTTTATTTCTGGCGCATCCGTTAAAACGGACGACTCGAAAGTTGTAACTTTTGCCCTGAAAGTTGTAACTTTTAACCCGAAAGTTATAACTTTTGCCCCGAAAGTTTTGACTTTTGCTCTGAAAGTTATAACTTTTGCCCTGAAAGTTGTAACTTTTGCCCCGAAAGTTTTAACTTTTAACCCGAAAGTTTTAACTTTTGACTCGAAAGTTGTAACTTTTAACTCGAAAGTTTTGACTTTTGCTCTGAAAGTTTTAACTTTTGACTCGAAAGTTGTAACTTTTAACTCGAAAGTTGTAACTTTTAACTCGAAAGTTTTGACTTTTGCTCTGAAAGTTTTAACTTTTAACTCGAAAGTTTTAACTTTTAACTCATTCGTTTCAGTGGATAAGCCGTTTCCTGCCGCGATATATTCCGCCGGGCTCCGTAGCAGGACGCCGTTTTTGTATGCGCCTTCTGCTTTGAGAGAGGTGGTTTTGATAGGATTTTATCCTGATACGGCGCTCCGCCTGATGGGGACAGCGGTACCTCCTTTCAAACAGCGCCCTGTGCGAAGTTGTCTAACAGGCGAAGCCTGCGGGGTAGGGGCGCGGCAAAAGACCCCATGAACGTCAGAAAGGACCTCTCCGCGCGGCGCGTATCAGTCGTTGAGCTAAAATCTTAATATTTTATCATTTTTTTCACGTTACCCCCTTGACGTTAAACGAATAATATATATTATATAGAGTATGAGCGATTATCTTGATCCCAATAACGAAGAACTTCTCAAAGACTTCTTTAGCGAAGCCCAGATGCAGGTTGAAACACTGGAGCAGAATATTCTGGTTCTTGAGAACGAGAGCGGAAATAAAGACGCCGTTGACGAGATATTCAGAGCGGCGCACACCTTGAAAGGCGGATCTGCGACGGTAGAAATGATGGAATTGTCTCATTTCACCCATATGGTCGAAGATGTGCTTGACGCTATCCGTTCTAACCAGCTTTCTGTGAATGGAGATGTGGTTGATACTTTGCTTGCCGCCATTGACGTTATTAAGGCTATGCTCGAACAACGTATGAACGGCGCGGTGTATCAGGAGAATACTTCTGAAATAGAGGGACGTCTGGCAGTTATGTTGCCGGACAGCGCCAAAAGCAAGAAAAGCGCGGCAAGACCGCAGTCTGCCGCCGCGCCTGCGCCCGCTCCGCAGCGGGTTGTTACCCGTCCTGCCGTGGAGCAGAAGCCTTCTTCGCTCTCTGAAAGAGATATATTCGAATTAAAGGAAGCTATTGACGGTACCATGCCAATCTACTGCATCACGGTGAAATTTGACAGGGATAGCGTGATGAATACCGTCGGCGGTATTCAAGTTTACGCGGCGCTCAAGAGTGAGGGGACCATTCTCAAGACGGTTCCTGATTTCGAACAGCTCTATGAAGACAATTTTTTCCCCATCGTTGATTACTATGTGGCAAGTACTGTGGACCCGGCTATATTAAAACGCCATGTTGTTTTGCCAGACGTCAGTCTGGACGCAGAGGTTGTCAATATAAACGATCTGAAGTTAGCAGGAAGCGCTGCACCCCATGCGCCGGTTCCATCCGCTAAACCGGTATCGGCTCCGTCTGCTGTAGAGACGGAGCAGGCGTCCGCCGCGCCTGTATCGCCGCACGCTCCCGCGGCGGCGTCCGCAGGATCAGATGCAAAGAAAGCCGGCAAGGAAGCAGGCGCTATTCTGCGCGTGGACTCCAAGCGTATAGACGACTTGCTGAACCTCGTGTCCGAAACCGTCATCACCAAAGCTACGTTTAATCAGATAAACAATCAATTCAACGACCTTCTCACAAACCTTCATTCGCTTGAGATTACTTATCGTGAAAAGATAAAAAGCCTGTTTGACAGTCTGCCTGGTTATCTGGACAGTATACAGGGCGGCAGGTCAATCAAAGATATACGCAAGGAGATGGGCGACGAGTACGGAGATATTCTCTCGTTGTTTGACAGCTTTGAAGCGGCGGTCAAGAACAATGTGAGCAAGTTCCGCGCAACGTCGCAGAACTTAGGGCGCATTACCGGGGAACTTCAGGAAGGCGTTATGCGTATCCGCATGGTGCCGATCAGCCAGATTTTCAATCGGTTCCCACGTCTTGTCCGGGACCTGTCTAAATCGCTCAATAAGAAAATCAACTTGGTCATTGAAGGAGAGGAAACCGAGCTTGATAAGTCTGTTGTTGAAGACCTGCTCGACCCTATTATGCACTCGGTACGTAACTCGGTTGACCACGGCATCGAATCCACGGAAGAACGCAAAGCCGCTGGTAAGCCCGAAGAAGGCATGGTTCTTCTCAAAGCCACCAATGAAGGCAACATGATTGTCATTGAGATAGGCGATGACGGTAAAGGTATTGACGTCGAATCCGTTAAGGCGAAAGCTGTTGAAAAAGGACTTATCAATCAAAACAAAGTTTTGACCGATGTAGAAGCTTTTAACCTCATTTTCGAGCCTGGGTTCTCGACAGCGAAAACTGTCACCTCTATATCAGGACGGGGGGTCGGTCTGGATGTAGTGAGACGCTCAATTGAAAAGCTCAATGGCTCCGTAACGGTCAGCTCCGAGCGGGGTAAAGGCACGACTTTCACCATCAAACTGCCCCTCACGCTGGCAATCATACAGGGACTCCTCGTGCGGGTGGGAACGGAAATCTACTCTATACCCATCACGAGCGTCATCGAGAGTCTGCGTATCAAGCCTGAAGAGATCAAGATGATTGATAATTACGAGGTGTTCAATATACGCAACGATGTAGTCTCTCTCCTGCGGCTTAATCGTCTTTTCGGTATAGAAACCGAAGAGAAACAAGAATACAGCTTCATTGTCATCGTTGGAACGGCGGAAAAGAAGATGGGCTTCATGGTTGATAGTCTGATTGGCGAGGAAGATGTAGTCATCAAGCCCTTGCGCGATCAGTTTACTAATTCGCCGGGCATCGCGGGCGCTTCTATATTAGGAGACGGGTCTGTGTCTCTCATTATTGATGTGAGCCAGCTCCTGGAGCTGGGTTTGCGAAAAGAAATGGAACAGCGCCAGCTTCGTGAAGCTTCAATACGGTAATTAATCAGAGAGGAAAATATGGCGGAAATAAAAGATTTGGCAAAAATAACTGTGGATTTGCAAGCGCAGAAAGAGCGGGTTGAGTCTGTTGACTTCAAAATTATTACCTTTTCACTCGGTGGAAAGGATTATGGTGTTGATATTATGAATGTCAAGGAGATAGCCAAAGCTGACAAATTCACGTATGTACCAAATGCCGCTTCTTTTATACGGGGCGTCTACAACCTTCGCGGCGATATTATCCCTATCATTGATCTGCGCTTGTTTTTCCACCTTCCCCAAGATAAGAAGGCAGATGGACTTGAGAATATGCTTATTCTCCGCATTGACGAGCGGGTTTACGGTACCGTTGTTGATAAGATTGACAAGGTGGTGGGTATTGACTCATCAACCGTTCAACCGCCTCATCCAATTTTTGGGGATATCAATATCAAGTACATAAGCGGCGTTGTGGAAAAAGAAGGAAATCTTTACGTTATACTTGATGTTGTACGTATTTTTTCGCAGAATGAAGATGACAAAAACAAGCCGCGGATGCCGATTCAAGAGAACACTACCGATAACTTTGTACCGCCTCCAAGTTCAGTGCAGGCTACGGAGCAAAAAGCGGCTGCAGCGGATACAGCGATTGAATTCATAAAGGAGTCGCTCTTGGCGCTTAAGCGTTTTCAAGCAGGAACTATAAACGACGTATGGGTTCATCAGCGTTTTATTGACTGGTCCACGACGCGGGCGGCTTCGGATTTACAAATCAAGAATGCAAATGATGCGGATGAATTTCTTGACGGTTTCTATTCGGTATGTGACAGCGTTCTCTGGGATGATGATTACGCGAATATGGTGAAGAGTGTTCTGCCCGATATGCCATCGAACAGTATTCAGGTGTGGAATCTGGGGTGCGGAAAGGGCTATGAATCTTTCTCGTTTGCATGTATACTCAAACTGCGCTATCCAGATGCCCGTATTAAGATATGGGCAAACGATAACGACATCATGTCCATATCAAATGCACCAAATATGACGTTTGATATGGAAGATTTGCCTGATTACTGCCAGTCTTTCATGGTTAGCGGGCGAAATGGCTTCTCGTTCAATTCGGTTGTCAAGGATTCTATTGTCTTTGAATACCATGATATTTTAAACGAAGCTACGGTACCAGATTTGGATATTATTCTTGTGCGCGACCTTTTGTCTTTTGTGAATACTCGAGATCAGGAAAAATTGATCGATACTTTCAAAGCGAAGCTCAAGAAGACGGGAATTATTATTGTGGGACAAAATGAGACATTGAGTGACGAGTGGCGATCCGTCGGTAAAGCGCCTGTTTCTGCATTTGTGCGAAACGAGTAGAAACTAAATTGATAAATATAATAATTTTGAAGGAGCATTTATGAGAGTTGAGTATATTAACCCATTTGTCGAAGCGGCGTTTAATGTTCTGAAAGAAGTCCTCAATATGATGGGTGGACCAGAAGTCGCTGTTAAACGTGGAGATCTTTATCTGAAGTCTTCAAATATGTCGATTATGGGAGTTGCGGCATTGGTAGGTCTTGCCGGTGATGTGGAAGGGCGTGTTCTGTTCGACATGGACAAGCCGACAGCGCTATTTGTGGCAGGATGTATGAATGGCGAAGAGTTCACCTCCATTGATGAAATGGTCAAAGCTACCATCACAGAGCTTGCGAATATGATAACTGCACAGGCAGTTACTAAACTCCACGATTTGGGATTCAAGTTTGACTTGACCCCTCCTGCTCTCTTTACGGGTGAGAATATGGAAATTTCAAATAATCTTGATGTGGAAGCTCTTATCGTTCCTATGGAGCTAGGTACACAGAGTGGTGATGGTATGAAGATAGAAATTAACGTTGTTATCCGTGAACGTGTGTAAACGACGCGAAACAGTAATAGGACAACTGATGAGACACTAAGAAGTACCTGTAAGAAATGAGCCTGGTGGTGGAGAAAAACGGGAATGGCAATAGTCTTTAGATATTGCCTTGTTCCAAGATACTCTGACGATGCAAATGTCGTTGGAGTAAAGGGCGGTTAGCTCAGTTGGTTAGAGTGCCAGTATGACACACTGGAGGTCACAAGTTCGATTCTTGTACCGCCCATAAGACAATAAAGTAATGTTACTAAAGAATTTCCCTCCTCTGTTTAAGGAATTAAAATATGCCGATTGGATTTGATAGAAGTACAAGGCAGTTTCATCTCTATAATGATGATTTCAGTTACATTATAGCTGTCTATGACAATGGTTCTATCGGTCAGCTTTATTTTGGAGAGCCACTTGCGCCGGATAAGACTCACCCCTTCCTCGCGCCCCTTTCCTTTGCAGGCTTCTCCAACAATATACGGAGTATAGTGCGTTTCGAGTACCCCAGCTATGGGCAGGGCGACTTTAGACTGCCAGCGTTTAAGGTCAGGCTCTCTGACGGTTCAGGAGTCGTGGAACCGCGCTTTGAAAAATACTGCATCTACCCAGGCAAGAAAGCAGTCCCATGTCTCCCCACGACCTATATCGAGAGCGATGCCGAGGCAGAAACACTGGAAATTCTCCTACTTGACAAAGAGTCAGGCTTGAGAATCATCTTGTTTTATACAATCTTTTCGGCATATACCTGCATTACACGACGCGTCCGTTTTGAAAATGCCGGTAAAGAAAGAATTATTCTTGAAAGCGCCATGAGTTTGTCCCTAGACGCGCCTGATTCCGTATGGAACATGATCGCCTTTACCGGATCATGGGCGCGGGAATTCACCATGAATGAAGCGCCCCTGCGTATCGGTGTTCAGGGGGTTCATAGCACGCTCGGCGTGTCCGGTTCCACCGCAAACCCGAGCCTCATCTTCCGTAGACCTGAAACAACCGAACGCATAGGTGAAGCATTCGGGTTATGCCTCCTATATTCGGGAAATTTCACAGTCTGTGCCGAGGTTGATTGCTGGGACATTGTTAGAATTCGCGCTGGTATTAATCCAGAAACCTTTTCATGGACACTTGAAAGAGAGGATTCCTTTGATACGCCTGAAGCCGTCTTGGGATGGAGCAAAAGTGGATTGAACGGGCTTTCCCACGTTTTTCATAACCTCTTCAGAACACGCCTCGAATGTGGAGCTTGGCGAGATCGAGAACGTCCTATACTTCTCAATAGCTGGGAGGGCGCCTATTTTGACTTCACGGAGGAAAAGCTTCTCGCGATGGCGAAAAAAGCGGTTGACTTGGGGTTTGAACTTTTTGTACTTGACGATGGATGGTTTGGGAAGCGCGAAGATGATACAACATCTTTGGGCGACTGGTTCCCCAATATGGACAAACTCCCCAGTGGGATTACCGGACTTGCCGAAAAAATAAGAGCAATGGGGCTGAAATTCGGACTGTGGATAGAGCCAGAAATGATCAGCGAAAAGAGTCGACTCTTCGCGACACATCCTGATTGGGCCGTGGGAATCCCATATAGAGCGCGTACCGAGATTCGGCATCAGTTCGTGCTTGATATGGGAAGAGCCGAGATTGTTGACTATCTCTTTGAGTCGATAAGTACGGTGATTTCTAGTGCGAAAATATCCTACATTAAATGGGATATGAACCGGTTCATCACCGAACCTTTCAGCATGGCATTGCCCCCGGATAGGCAGACTGAGTTTTTTCACCGCTACTGTCTGGGTGTTTACCGCCTTTATCGTCGTCTTATACAGGCATTTCCTGAAGTTCTCTTCGAGTCCTGCGCTTCAGGCGGGGCGCGTTTTGATGGCGGTATTTTGGGTTTTGCCCCACAAGGCTGGCTCTCTGATGACACAGACGCAGTTCAAAGACTTGAGATTCAGAAAGGAGCAAGTTACTTCTATCCACTAAATTGCATGGGTGCTCATGTTTCTGCGATTCCGAATCACCAGACAGGGCGACTGACTCCTATTCTGTTCCGTGCCGCTGCGGCCTTTTTCGGCGTCTTTGGCTTTGAACTTGATCCGACTAAGCTCCCAGAAGAGGAAACTGAAACGATAAAGGAATGCATCATTTTCTACAAGAGATATCGCCGACTGTTTCAGCAAGGGATCTTCAGTCGGCTTGATACGCCGACTGATCGTAATACAGTCGCGTGGATGGTTTCTTCAGAGGACAAGAAGTCCGCAATTGTAGCTGTGTATAAGCTGAACGCAAGTCCTAATCAAAAACCCTTCCGTGTGAAGCTTGCGGGATTTGATCGTACAAAAGTCTACTGTGTATCGCTGTGGGAGCCGTCATATAGAGCTGGATTGATTTTTGACGCGGCGGACAAGAGGCTGAACTGTGGTTCGCGCGGGGGCGACGAATTAATGTCTTGCGGACTTCTTATTGATAACACTTTCCTTGCGGTTTCAATTACAGGTGATTTTTATTCAGAACTATTTCTGATAGAAGAAGAAGCGTGAGGCAATAATCATTTGGAATAAACAGATATACGTCTTACCCGTACTCCAAGCGCGATCCTTCCCGTACGCGAGGCGCGCGTACGTTCGTACTCGAACCTTGACCCTTCCCGTATGGAAATACTTATATCGGGAACTGGTATCGGAGATAAGACGGCGGATAGTCAAATACGATTAGACTGCTCAAACTTATTGATAGAGAGGTATGCTATCTTCTCGGATTTTGCCACATGTCTGCATATTCATCCGACAGGAACGAAACAAAGTCTTCCACATAAAGTCTAGAAAACTTGATATGGCGAGAGTTGCGCTATGTTGAATGCTATAGAGAAGTTGAGCGCGAAGGATACTATGAGCAAGTGCAATACTATTTTTCAATTAACGTCACAAACCACGGAGCCACTCTTTTGAGAAAGAAACTTCCAAGGGTACGTTTCTAAATATTTCTTCATCTAACTAAATTCCACTGCAAAAACCTTGCTCTTCCTATTTTGGTCGTAGAGCTGTCCTCGTTGGAGAGGTAAGCTTTCAACAGAAGCTTCTGTGAAACCAAGAGCTTCAAACCAGTCGTGGGTATGAGTCGTAAGCACGAACACGCGGCGGAAGCCGTTTTGTTGGGCTTTCTCAAGCAAGAAACGCACGATACGCCGTCCAAGTCCAAGCATGGTAAACATCCGGTCAGTGGCGAGTGCGGCAATTTCCGCCTGCCGCTCCCCCCAGTCATGGAGCGCTGCGCAAGCCCGCACAGATCCGTCGATGTCAACGACAACGTAATCATCCTTCTTTTCCTGAATCTGCTCCGGCGTCCGCCGAATCAATACACCTGTCTGCATAAGCGGCTCCATGAGCCGCAGAACATCAGGCACATCCGAGCTCTTGAGTTCTCGAATCGACTCGTACTCGTCTGTGTAAACCATAGTACCTGACCCCATATTGGAGAAAAGTTCTCGCAAAATTGCACCATCTTCCCTACCATCAATGATATGTATACGCTCTACACCTGCTCTCGAGGCTTTTAAGGCGAGGCTCAAGTCCAATAATGGCTTGTCATTCAATCTGTCCTTGTTTGCGATGAGAATGAATTCGGCTTCCTGCGGGGTTAGACGGATGACGCGCCCAGTTTCGTCGACCTCGGAACGCTCTACATGAGGTGGGAGAGTATACACGCCTGATTTCAGCCCTCCAGCAATAGAAACAATGAAGAGCTTCATCGCACCAAGCGCTCCAGAAACGGCAAGAGTTATATCATCGCTCGCTACATTGTATATCTTGCCCGTGGGACTCCACCCAATGCAGGGCAGAATCGGCGTCATGCCCTGCCGTAACGTCCGTTCAAGCGAGTCGACTAACACTTTCTCCACAAAGCCTGTATGTCCCATGTCAATGCCGTCAATCACACCTAGTCCTCGCGCACGCACGAAATTGCCGATAACTGCATCGACGCGACTTGCGGAAAGCGTCATAAAGCGAGTCGCCGCATGAAACGCGGCCATTTCTACAAAAGGCAGCATCGTAGATGGCGTAATACGGATATGACCACGATAACTCGACGCCACATCGTATTCTTGTAAGACCGCATCTATACGTTCTTTCGCACCTGCGACAATAACGACGTGAAAGCCCGTCTTTGACAACAACGCTATATCTCGTATTAAAGAAGGGAAACGCGGATCTTCAGTAACAGGGCAATCAATCTTGAACACCATCGTGGAACCGCCAAAGCGACTCTGATAGTGGAAAGCCTCCCGTATGAGCTCGACTTGCGTTAAAATCGCCATGAACCGCTGGCACTCCAGTAATTGGTAAAACCATCGTCGCCTTTAATAAGGTCACGGTTCCACCCATACTCAAACACATATTCCATATTCATCGAGAATACGCCAAAGGAGAAAAACGGCAGGTCCCAGTGGATGCCGATTCCCGCGGCGACGCGAGTATCAATCACATTTTGGGTCAGGAACCGTATGACTTTATAATTATTACCGTCCTTCGTGTCTCCATCGTCCCAAATCGTACCATCATGCCGCTCGTCTGATTTATCGTGGTTATCCGCATCTACATTTTCCGATGCATTACCGTGTTGTGTGAAATATAGTGAAGCGGTAATATTCAAATCAGGCAAAGTTCTCCACGACGTTCTCACGGAAAAACGATGCGAATTGGGATCTAAATCCGTTCCTAGATTCCTACCACGGTGGGAATACACAATATAATTCGGCTTACGATGAACGTAACTGCCATTAGCGGGCTGTTTAGGATCATTCCAGTGCGAATACATATAAGGAAAGACCATGGTATAATCAGCGGCAAGAGAGGAGAAGACGCCTGATCCTCGCGTCCAAATTATACCTACTTCGCCTGCAAACTTGTACTTTGTGTTCCATTTGAAACGAATGAAGTCGTTGAACTGAAAGTCGTCGATATATAATTGCCCTAAAAGTCTGACATTATAAGGTAAATCCCACCTGATATGGAACCCCATGAAGGAATTATCACTGAAATCACCGAGTGACTGCGCGGAAAAGAGCCATGTAAATGGGATGAGATAAAGCGGCTCGAAGCGTCCACCCCACCCGACCGATTCCTGAAAGCCGAATTCAAAGTTTTGCCATGGATAGAAGTTGAATGCATGAAATATGAGGTATTTTTCGGTAAACGTACCCTCGCCAAAGTCATCTGATGCGGTGAGTCCCATAAAAAGTGCTTCAAACGACCATTTCTGCTCGGAGAAGTTGACACTGATATGGCTTGCGCGTCCAGCTTGGGGTCCCACAATCACGCCGTTCTCATAGAAGGGTCCCACTGAGGAGCGGCTTATACCTGCTTGTAAGTAGAAATCGCTTTTTCCGATAGCGGTCATTGATGTCCAGTTTTGGTAGAGCTTGAAGTCCCCGATATTGGCATCGTCTGGTATGAAGTCCGGGAAAGGCGACCATGTCCCCGGAACGTTGAACTCTTCACCAGGTGCCTCGGTTGAAGCCCATCCAAACAGTGCGTAACTAGCACTGATCCAATCTCGGATGCGGATGGTTCCGTCTGCAAAAGGCGCCAACCGAATTGAGGAGGTACCGTCCTCCCCGTCAACACCAACTGTCAATCCCGCATGGAAGAACCGTGCATTCGGTGAAATAGCTGCTTTGTATTTCGCGGCTTTCTCTCGTGCCTCAAGATTGCCGTTTTCAAGTACTTCATCAAGAAATACGTCCAGTAACTGGCTTGGATACGGACGTACCAGTGGTAGGGGCCGGGTGATGTAACCTGTTACAGACCATTTATCTATGTCTTTATAAAGAGCATCGTTTGGATCGTGGACGATCTGAGCGTTGAGAGCGACCGTTAACGTAAAAAAAATGATATATGGAGAAAAGATAAGAAAATTTATTCTGATTCTCATAACAAATAGAATATATAGAATTTGCAATGGTATGGCAAGGGGGCATGGCTGATACTTATAATACAATTTTAAAAATATTTTTCACATTTTATTGAATAAATTTTCGTTTTCATGTATTATAAAAGAAGGCTTTAAGGCGACGTCGATTAACGGGGCGGCGTTTTCCCAGCCTAACTAACGCTGAAACTAAACGGAGGCAAGGGGTGAATACATTGGAAATCGGTCAGATTCATCGCAAGGAATACGACCAATCCGAACCGCTTGTCATTGCAGAGGCGCCCGGACGGGTTCATTTACTTGGCGACCACGGGGAACCGAGAGCAGGACTGTTTTTATCCACGGCAATCAATCGCTATATCCGTATTGCTGTAAGTGTCCGCAAAGACGCCTCGTTCCGTTTTTATGCAGTTGCTTTTGACGAGCATAAACGCGCCACATTGACAAATCTTAAATACAAACGTGAAGATCGGTGGTCCAACTATATCAAGGTCGCCATCCAACTTTTCGTGCGGATGGGCTTCATAGATAGAGGGTTAAACTTCACTATTGACGGAGATATCCCTCAGCAAATTGGACTTGCGTCTTCGACGGCTATTGAAATGTCGACCGCGGTCGCCCTGAAAAAGCTTTTCCACGCCAACATAAGTAACCGTGATATGGTCGTAAGACTAGCACGGATGCGGGAAATTTTTCTGGGCAAAGGCATTTCACTTGTTGATTATGAGATCATAATGAACGCCAAAAAGGGGCGTTTTATGATTTTTGATGAAAGAGACAGGGATATCCAGTATGTTCAAACAAACCTCGACGAGTATAAGGTTTTAATTCTAGATTCGCGAGTGCCGCGTATCGACATTGAGCAGGAACTGCGTCAGAGACGGCACGACATACGGAAGGGACTCGAAATTCTTTCCAAACACAGACCAGGACTCAGCTTTAGAAACTTTACGCCGGCAGATTTTATCGAGGTGGATGGAGACCTTTCGGAAACCATAAGACGGCGGAGTTTCTTCGTGGTGCAGGAGCTAAAGCGTGTGCCCGAAGTGGAGGAAGCTATCAAGAAACACGATATCCAGAGCTTATCGCGGGCTTTGTTCCATTCACATGAAGGCTTGCGCGACTTACTCGAGGTATCTTGTCCAGAAATCGACTGGCTCGTTAAGCGTAGTCAGGAAACGGAAGGAGTCGCTGGTTCCCGCATGACGGGCTTGGGCTTCGGCGGCTGTACATATGTATTTATCAAGGCTGACGCTATAACAAATTATCAAAAACGGCTTGAAGATTACGAGAGAATCTTTGGTTTTCGTCCGATAATATATGAGATGGATACTGCTGATGGAGCGAGAGTAGTGGAAGAAGAACGGTGAATATACTTTTAACAAACGACGACGGTATCGGCTTTATACCTTTTACCCGTTTTGCAGAGGCTTTACGGGGACTATCGGGGCATACCTTGTTTGTCATAGCGCCGGATGGGGAGCGGTCTGGTTTTTCCCACCATATAACTTTCCTAGCTGGTCCCGTGCGCCTCAAAAAGCAGGCGAAGAATGTGTGGGCGTGTTCTGGTACGCCTGCGGACTGTGTGATGATGGGTGCAATGGATGCATTAGGCTTTTCGGTTGACCTCGTTGTGTCCGGTGTAAACAACGGCGCAAACTTGGGAACCGATATCGTCTATTCTGGGACGGTCGCCGCGGCGCGTCAAGCTGTCCTGCACAATATTCCGTCCGTGGCTTTTTCGCTGGCGCGGGATGGGGAAAAAACAGCTTACTGGGATGCAGCGATAGCTTACTCGGTTCAACATTTGGAGGAATTTGTAGGCTTGTGGAAACCTGATGTGTTCATCAACGTGAATCTGCCCAATACGTTGCAAGGGCCCGACGGCTATGAGCTAACGTTCCCTGCGCGAAGGCGCTACACGGATAGGATAAAGTTATTTGACGCGCCGGATCGTAAGCGTTACTGCTTCATGGACGGGGGGGCTTCGTCGGCTGAACCCGAACAAGGTTCAGATTACGACGCGGTTTTGCGGAACAAAGCTTCTGTAAGTGCAGTGTTCATTCATCCGGTCGTGCAGAGAGACTTATGTCCAAACGCGCCCGGATATGCGACTGTGGAGGCAAGACCAAAACAGGAGATGAATTACGAATAGAAAACTACAACAGTATTCTCTATGCAAGGAGAGAGGATGAGCATGGAAGAACAACATAACGCAGTGCCTGCGACATTACAAGAAGGTATAGCTCTTTTTAAGAAAAGCGATTGGAAGGATGCGCTTGATGTATTCCTTCATGTGCAGCCCGACAATGACGAAGAAAAAAGAGAGTTTACGTATTACACCGGACTCTGTTACGCGAAACTTAAGTGTTATGCGGAAGCGGTGCCGTATTTGGAAAGGTTCATAACCGAATCCCGTGAAAGCACGCGTGTCTATCAATGTAGAATGACCCTGGCTTATGTTTATATAATGATCAAGAATGCGAAAATGGCCGAGTATGAGCTTACCATGCTTCTGAACAACGGCTTTGAGTCAGCGCAACTCTATGCGACTATGGCTTATGCGGCATGGTCCCAAAGCGCCTTTCCACGAGCCATTGAATGGTATGAAAAGGCGCTCTCCGTTGATGCAGATAATCTGACAGCCTTGAACGGACTTGGCTTTATTCTTGCGGACAGTGGTAAGGACGCGCGGCGCGGCATCCGGTTCTGCAAGAAAGCTGTGGAAAAGGCGCCGGATAATCCTGTCTATCTTGATTCTTTGGGCTGGGCGTACTTCATGGATGGCAGGATTTCGGACGCGAAGAAGTACCTCTATAAAGCTTTGACGAAAGCGCCGGACAGTCCTGAAATAAAAACGCATATTGCTATTGTGGAGAATAAGAAAGCGTGAAATCCCGTTTCCGGTGGGCAGCCGCGTTTCTTTTTGTTTGCGTTTCCGCATGGACGCAGGATATCACATCAAATAACCCGGACCTCAACGCGCGGTACGCGCAGGAAGAGTTTCGCATTGGGGTACAAGCATTCAACCGTTTCGCTTTTAATGAAGCGATTCTTTCTTTTGAACGAGCTTTATCCTTCACTCCTACAGATACTCTGCTCTTGGAGTGGCTGGGGCGTGCCTATTACCGTTCTGGTCTTGAAGACGCCGCGGTACGGGCATGGCGTTCCGCTGTGGGCGGCTTGGACCCGTTTTCCGCCGAATCCCTGCTTGCTAATAGCCGTATTGAGACCGTACAAGGCAGGCGTAACTACCTACCGGTCGTAGATGACGGTGTGCATTATGTAGAATCAGGACGCTATCCCGGTCGGGTTGAGCAGCAGACCCTCTACCGCCAGCCTACCGCAGTCCTGCCGTGTGAAGACGGTTCAGTGTGGGTGGTCGCTTATGGAAGCAACGAGCTAGTACGTATCGACGTGAACGGCGTCGTAAGACAGAGACAACGCGGTCCCGTAAATGGCTTTGACCGCCCCTACGACATTGTGCAGGGACTCGATGGCAGACTATACGTATCCGAATACCGCGGTGGGCGAGTGAGCATCCTCAACAGTAATGGGGATTGGCAAGCGTACATCGGGAGAAAAGGGCTTGACGACGGTCAATTTGTGGGTCCCCAGAACCTCGCAGTGGACGAAGACGGCTATCTTTATGTCGTTGACTATGGTAATCGACGTGTGTCTAAATTCGATCCAGACGGCGACTTCGTGTTTTCCTTTGGACGAAAAACGAAAAATCCACCGGATTTCCCTGGATTCGTCTCACCTACTGGAATAGCCGCACGGAACGGCCGGGTCTATGTTGCGGATAATGTATCCAAACAAATCTACACCTTTGACCCAAACGGCGGATTTCTTGGCGTTTTGGTCAGAGAAGGACTTGGCGGTCCTGAAAGCCTTCGTTTCCTGTCGGACGGGCGGCTTCTAGTTGCGGACACTAACCGAGTCTTATTGATAGACGTTGATTCCGCCATTATTCGGGAACTTGGAAGTGTAGGCAACGCCAAGGTGCGGCTTACAGGCGCGGAGATGGATAGAAACGGCGAAATCCTCGTTACTAATTTTCAGGCAGGTGAGGTCTCCATCCTCACCCGCCTCGACGATATGGCGTCCGGGCTTTTTGTGCAGATAGAGCGGGTCGTCTCAAGCGCCTTTCCTAATGTTACAGTGGAAGTGTCGGTGCAGGACAAGCTTCGCCGTCCTGTCGTGGGACTCGACCAGCGTAACTTTTTATTAAGCGAGCAGGACAGACCTGTTTTGAAACAACAGTTCTTGGGTGCGGGTTTTCGCGCTGTAACTTCAGACGTATCAATCCTTGTGGAGCGTTCTGAGTTAACGAGAAGCCTGACTCAAGACATAATGACTGCGGTCAAGGACGTGAGTGCATCGACAAACCGAGTAGTTTCGTTGGTATCGGCAGGAGAACAGCCGACAAGAGAGCAGGTTGGGAATACAAATAAAGATAATTCGTCCCTCTATTCGGCGCGGTGGCGCTTTGATTTGGGCTTACGTCTAGCCGCAACCGACCTCTTGCCCGCTGAAAAGAAACGCGCGGTGGTCTTCATCGGATCAGGCGCTTTGGGCGAGCTTGCTTTTGAAAGTTACGGGCTATCCGAGCTTGCCGCTTACCTGGCGAACAACGGTATCGTGTTCTATGCAGTTATTGTGGGCGGCAGTAGAGCGGACGAGTCTCTATCCTACCTGTGTACAGAAACCGGCGGCGCAGTTCTACCTCTCTATCGAAGCGAAGGCGTCAAACCAGCCATCAGCGCCCTTGCCTCGAAACCGAGCGGCGTCTATATCTTGAGCTATGAATCTCGATTACCTACAGACTTTGGCACTGCCTACCTGCCTGTGGAAGCCGAGGTCTACCTCATGGAACGCTCCGGACGGGATAAGAGCGGCTACTTCCCACCGAGACAGTAGGACGTCAACCTGCAAAGGTACTGTTTCAGGGAAGTCAGTTTTCTTTTGTACAAGAAAAAATACAGCGTACATAGAGAAGAAGCGGAGAAAAATAGTTCAATTTCTCCGCAAATTTTTCGTTTTCCGCAATTAAATTTCATGGTTTTACAATCTTTACGACTACTTTTGCGTAGACTATGTTCGTTCACCCCGACCGGCGGACTCTCGTTCATCCCGCGCCGCTGTTTCGATCTTTGTTCCGCCTTTATCGAACTTCGCGTTTTCCTTCCTCGTCTTGCCGCTCAATATTCTACACGCCTTCCGAATGAACCTGAACACCTGCTTTACCGCCCGCCCTGGGACGCATTTGGATGTTGCCAAGAGCAGATACAGACGAAACGCTACGCGAAATTTTGAATTGATACAAGACAAAAAATATGCTATAGTCAACCAACTATTTTCAGACTTTCGGACTGTCAACATATTCTTACGAAGGGGGGAAATATGCCAGCATATACCTGCGTGCAAAAAGAAGAGACGTTAAAGGCGCTTGTTCACGACGATTATTTTTCTCAGTTCGGCTATGAGCCGAACATCGACAACATAGACTTTGTAATCACGGAGAAGAGAGCGCGGGGGGATTTGTTCAGCGAAGGCGGGGAGAGTTCCCGGCATTGGGTGTGGGGCGAAGCGAAAAAGAAAATCCATGATGTTTTCGATATGTATACCCAGCTCATTTTGACCTGCAAGAAGACCTACGAGAAGGCGGAACATTTAGCTCCGCCGTGGCTCTGCGTGTTTGACGAAGGGCGAATTGGTTTTACCCCCTTCCATGACATATTACCCATTTTCACGGAGACCGACTTTAACTGGAACCAAACGCCGAGCAACCATGAAACGGAGGATTTCAAAAAAGCCCGCGAAAAGGTAAAAAACCTTATCGGTGCGAAAATCGTTATATTCAATTTCGGCGCGGACGACCGCGATATAAAAGAATTTATCAAGACCCATTTTACCACAGAGGGGGACGCATCAATAAAGAGCCCGATAACGAAAGACAACTTTGTGCAGATATTCATCAAATGGGTGAAGGAAGTGAAACCGTTTGTCAACATACCGAAGCGGATATGGGAAGATTTCAAGCGGCGGGGGGTTCTGGACTGTGATTTTTACCGGGCGGATGTGATGAGCGAGGGGGGAAACACGATAACGGAGAAGTTAAAGGTAATATTAAAGAAGGACAATTATAAGTTTCAAGAACACCTGAACGATATGTTGTTTAGTGCGGACATTGATTTTACCGACAAGGGGGAGGCGTATCGGCGCTTTTGGAATAAATATGAACGCCCGCCTGCGAAGGAATATCAGCAGTATATCATAGACCGGCGTGATTTGCTTGTGCCGCAGAACATACGGGAGGTGAAAGGGAGTTTTTTTACGCCGAGGCTATGGGCGGATAAATCGAAGGAGTATTTAGCTGGAGTTTTCGGGGCGGACTGGCAGGAAGAATATTACGTGTGGGACTGTGCGGCGGGGACTGGGAATCTGCTTGCGGGCTTGACGAACAGGTACAATGTATGGGCGAGCGACATAGACCAGGGGAACATAGAGACCATACAAAGCCTGATAGATATAGACGACAGCCTTGATTTACTGGCTGGGCATGTGTTTCAGTTTGATTTCTTGAACGATGGTTTTGACAAACTGCCTGTTGGATTAAGAAAAGTGATTGAGGACCCTGAAAAGCGGAAGAAGTTAATCGTTTACATCAATCCGCCCTATGCAGAAGC
>JAIRSU010000017.1 GCA_031255285.1 Treponema sp.
CAGATAATTAAGAATATACTTGAAGGTAAAATGAAGAATTTACTGCACATGGGATTTGACTACGTGGATATTCGTGATGTGGCAGACTTGCATATTCTGGCAATGGAACGCCCGGAAGCAGCTGGTGAACGTTTTCTTGCAACAACTGGTGAAAATTTGACTTACAAACAACTTGTTGAAATACTCAAAAAACATTTTGGCGACAAGGCAAATAAAGTTTCCACACGAGAAGTTCCAGATTTTGTTGTTAAAATTTTGGCGCTTTTCAATAAGGATTTGAGAATGCCCGCGACGTTTCTTGGTCAAAATACAGCTTGTAGTAACGAAAAAGCTAAAAAAATATTAGGGTGGCGGCCACGTTCGGCTGAAGACGCCATTATCGCCACAGCACAAAGTATGTTCGATTTGGGTTTGATCAATGGAAAATAGTTGACAATAATAAATATACTGTAAAAATAATTGGGTACGGCAAAGTTCACAATGACTGTCTGCGCTTCGGGACTAAAGCCTATCGGTCTCCACAATGGCTGGGTCATTCCGCTACGTTCCATTTCCACGTCTCCTCCACCCGCATTTTCAGCTATGGACTTTGCTTCACAAAGCCCTTATTCGGGCTGGCAAAACGTCATATACAGCTATAGTACTATATGGCATTGCCGCAATAGAAGAAGAATTTGCAGGTCTGGATTTTCGTTCCGCCCGGCTGGAGGAATGGTTTATTAGAACGATGGAAATACTTTGTAGACAGCCCGGCGCGTCAATCTGAGAGGCGAGCGAAGACCGGTCCGAGGCAAAAGCTGTTTACCAGATGCTGGGGGAATGAACGTTTTAACCGGGGAAAAATCGCGCGGGCGCACCGGGAAGCGTCGATATGGCGGATGACCGAATATGGCAGGGCTACTCTGGCGTACAGGACACCACAGGCGTGAACTACAACACGCAGCAGAAGACGGAAGGGATGGGGTATATCAGCGACAAGACGTGGGAGTCAACATCCAGCTCTGGCAGTAACCTGCGACGGGCTAGTTTTGGGGATATTGGAGCAGAGGGGTTACAATCGGGAAAGAAACCGAAGACGTACCAGCCGTCCATGACCGTAAAAAGGCCGCCGATAGAGAAACAAGAGAGTTTCCGGTGACTTGAGACCCTGGAACGGAGTACGGCGAACCTTCCCCGTGCATAAAGGTGATAACGGTCTGTGACCGGGAAAGGGATATGTATGAATTGTTTGCTAAAGCCCAATTATCGCAAGCGCCGTTACTGATACAGGTAGTACATAACCGGATGACGGCGGAGAACGAACGGATACTGAACGAAATATGGAGAAAAGAATGTCAGGGAAGGGTTGAAGCGAGGCTCCCGGGACAGCTGGAACGGCATACGGTATGCGCCATATTCGGTAAAGCGGCCTGCACCCTCGAGCATGTTAAGACATTACCGGAATATGAAGATATGAGCGTTGTCTATGTAAAGGAAGAAAAACCACCCGTGGGAAGGAGCTGGCGGAATGGTTTCTTATGACCGGCGAACTGGCGGATACGTCCGAAGAAGCGTATACGTGTGAGGGATATTACCCCAGCGGTAGAAGACAGAGCGGTTTTATATGTGTTGAAGAGCGGGTGTACGATAGAGAAACTCCAGGAACGGAGCATAGACGAAAACCTGATGCTTATACCGATGTATTCGATTATCGCGGTAAAGCTCTGTTGACCATGACGTATGCGGGGCGGCTTGTGCCGTATCCGCTCTGTTCTCTGCTTTTGGGAGAAGAGGAGTGAAAACTGCTGTATTGCGTTGCGAATAAAAGTAAGAAGGAACCGTACCCGATAAAAGAAGCGATAGATTACCTGAGGGGAGGGCTGGGGAGGGGCGAAACGGGTGTCCTGTGACGGACATCCCAGGGTGAGGGCACTGTGGATAGGGCTGATGAAGCTATATATTCTGCCGGCGTACCGCCAATACCTCGCGTGATTTTGTGGGTCAAGTGTAGGGTGGAAGGTCGGGGTATTAAACCACAAAGGGAATAAAGAACCAATCCGCCTTACCCTTGAACTTCCCTCTGAGATTATGCTACAATTTCTTATGTTTCTTAAAAGCCTTGACATATTCGGATTTAAATCATTTGCGGACCGCACCAAAATCGAATTTTCTGAAGGCATAAGCGCCCTGCTCGGACCAAACGGATGTGGTAAATCAAATGTAGTAGACGCCATAAAGTGGGTTTTAGGCGAACAGAGGTCAACAGCCATGCGTGCCGAAAGAATGGAAGACATCATCTTCAACGGTACCGAGAGCAGAAAACCATTGAATGTCGCCGAAGTAACCCTTACGATCACAAACGAAGCGAACCTCCTTCCCATAGACGCGCCGGAGGTGCAAATCAAGCGCAGACTCTTCCGGTTTGGTGACAGCGAATACTCCATTAACTCGCAAAATGCCAAATTAAAGGATGTGCGCGAGCTTTTTTGGGGGACAGGCGTGGGGAAGGCTGCGTATTCAGTCATGGAACAAGGCAAAATTGATCAGGTTTTATCTTCAAAGCCCGATGAGAGACGCTATTTGTTTGAAGAAGCCGCCGGAATCACCAAGTTCAAGATACAGAGCCGTGAAGCAGAGCAGAGAATCGCTCGGACAGAGGAAAATATGCGGCAAGTTCAGGGTATTTTAGGTGAAGTCCAACGCGCTTATGACAGCCTCAAGGCTCAGTCCGACAAGACCGTCAAGTACCGCGCGTTGAAAGACAATGCTTTCCGTCTCGAGGTCAATATTCAGCTCCTCCGCCTTAAACAGTTCAAAAACGACAAAGCCGAGCGTGCTGAAAACCTACGTCAACGTACCATAGACCGAGATGCACTCAAAGCAGAGCTAGACACAATCAACAAAACCCTTGAAGAAAGTATGGACGCCGTGAATTCTATGGAAGCAAGACTCGTCGAGTACCAGAAAGAAATTATGAAACTTGCGGTCGAAAAGAATGCCAAAGAGAAAGAAGTCCGCCTTTACACGGAACAGCGGAACGAAAGCAAGGCGAAAATTGCGCAAAACGAAGCGCAAGAACGGCAGGTTAAGATAAAAATCGAGGAGTTAACCGAGGATGCTGAGGAACAGGACGGCGCAGTACGAGACCTTCGCAAGGAAACTTTATCCATAGAGGATAATATTCGCTCTTTCGAGGAAAATATCGCGCTTGTCGGCTCGCAGGTCAAAGATAACGAACAGTCCATCCGCCAGAGAGAGATCGAAATTAGGCATTTCGGTCAGAAAATTGCCAGTCTTGAGAAAGAACTGGAGAAAATTACAGACGACATCGTTGCCGCGTTAGATAAAGGCTTGAAGGATGCAGGTTATTCGGTAGCCGGGCGACGAGCGAGTGAAACCGCTTTGGTGGAGACGTTTGAGCGGATTGAGACCGCGATCAGCGGCAAAGATATCTTTATCAGGGACTTGGCGAGCATAGTGGAACGAGGGCGGTCAACCGAAACAGCACTATCTTTCGAAGAAGTCCAGCGCACAGCCGCGGAGATTGTAACTGCTCTGTCCGCAATTTCGGCAAATATGGCAAAGGCGCGGAGTTTCTTTGATAGTTACCGACAGTCTACACCCGCGTTTCTGGATGATTTTCTCGCTCCTCAAGGCATTATCACCAAAAAGCGGACGTTGGACGCAGATATTCGGGACACGAAAGACAGTATAGAGCAGTCGCGGGAGTGTATTGCGAATCTAGGAGAGGAAAACGCGGGATTGAGCATAAAAATCAATGAATACCGCACCGCTTTACAAGATTTACGGGTGAGTCAAGCGCGTATGGCTGCTCAAGCTCATGCAGCTGAAGAACAGGCGCGGCTCATCCGTCGGGAGCTTGCAGGACAAGAGTCCCGTCTCAAGACTATACGGGACGAGCTTTTCCTCATGCACAAACGTTTTAATGAAATCTCGGAGAGTATTTCAGACACAGAACAGGAACTAGCAGAAATTGAAAACAAAGGAGTCAGACTCACGAAGGAACTAGAGGAGCTGGAAGTTGATTTGAAAAAGCGTAACGCTGATGTTTTCGACGCTCAAGATATAATAAAAAAGAAAACTGCTGACCTTTCGCGAGCTCAATCCGTAATGGAGAAGATTCACCTTGAACTAGCGCAATCCGAGACGGAAATTAAGAACATCGCAGAGAATTTTCGAGAGACCTATTCCCGCGACATCAGCGAGTTTGAAGGGACTATGTCTGAAATCACGGAGTCTGCACCTGCTTTACGAGAAAAGCTCGCAGAGGTACGCAATTCGCTTAAGAATCTGGGTGCGGTAAACCTCATGGCGCCGGAAGAATTCGCCGAAACCAAGGAACGGTTTGACTTTCTGTCGAATCAGCTGGCAGATTTGACCAAGGCGCGGGACGACCTTAAAAATATCGCCATGGAGATACGTACGGAATCGTCCAAGATTTTCCTTGAGGTCTACAACAGAATCAAGAAAAACTTCCACAATATGTTCCGCCGTCTCTTTGGCGGCGGTCGGGCAGAACTGCGGCTTGTTGACCCGAACCATGTTCTAGAATCGGGCATTGAGATTTTTGCCCGGCCTCCGGGTAAGAAGCTTGAAAACATAGGACTGCTTTCTGGAGGCGAGAAATCCATGACCGCGGTCGCCCTGCTTTTTGCCACCTATATCGTGAAGCCTTCGCCTTTCTGCCTTTTGGACGAAATTGACGCGGCGCTCGACGAGGCTAATGTGAGCCGTTTTGTACAAGTCTTGCGGGAATTCGGGAGTACGAGTCAGTTTATCGTCATCACTCATAACAAAAAGACGATGGTAGGCGCAGGCACTCTGCTTGGCGTGAGCATGGAGGAATCTGGTGTTACAAAGATAATCTCGGTGCGGTTGGAGCACCGGGGCGAAACCGTGCCGCCGCCTGTCGAAACTTTTCCCGACGAAGACGTGGAGTTCGAAGACGGCCGGGAACTCCCCAAAGACGTGAACGACGCCGCCTTAGTAAAGGAAGATGTCCTGCGTCCAGTGCGCGGAAAAGCGGCTCCTATGTAGCGGAAAAAGATGATAAGCCCTTGCAAACACACTTATGGCCGCCACTGGTGCATGGCTTCATAGTATTTTTCTGCGCCTCGTTAACCTCGCCCCTTTATCATACCTTGCAGAGCGTGGCCTCTACGTTAATGCTTGAAAGCTACTTTTCAAAAGACAATTTCGTCCGTCAGCGTTTCGGTGCGGTCTCTGAATATGGCGACCGTATGTTCCCAATGCGCGGAGAGTGAATTGTCTGAGGTCAGGACAGTCCAACCGTTAGACGCGACATTTACTGTGGGCGAGCCGCTGTTTATCATAGGCTCAATGGCTATGACAAAGCCGGAGGTCATGCGGGGGTTTGGTCCGTGCGGCACATTCGGCACAGAAGGGTCTTCATGGAGCCCAAGACCCACGCCGTGCCCGCTGTACTGGTACACCACGCCGAACCCGAAAGCCTCCGCATAGCCGCTCACCGCCCGCGCTATCTGGAGGAGTCGGTTCCCGTCCTTTGCCGCGGCGACACCGCGCTTGAGACACTCGCGGGTAACGGCGTTGAGCTTATGCGCACCCTCCCCTACTTTTCCCACCTCCATGGTAAACGCCTGGTCGCTTATGAACCCGCCAAGGTCTATACCCCCGTCTATGGATACAAGGTCTCCATCAGCTATCTTTCGGCGCGAAGGAATGCCGTGAATGACCTCGTTGTTTATGGAGATGCACAGAGACGCAGGGAAGGGATTCTCTTTGCTTCCCACGCCGAGAAACGCAGGCTTCCCTCCCGCTTTCTTTATCCAATTCTGCGCCCAGTTGTCCAATTCTAGGGTTTCAATACCCGGCGTTATGAGCGGTAACAACTCTTTATACATAGTGGAGAGCATCTTACATGACGCCCGTATACCGTCGATTTGTTTTTCGTTCTTTAGACGTATCATTTATATCCCCAGCTTCTTCTTCAAACGTTTGATACTGGTCAAACGTGGGTAAACATCAAGCGCTCTATAGAAAACAGCGCGCGCCTCTTCGTGTTTGTGCAGACCGCACAGTGCTTCCGACATGGAGCAGAGCCAGCGCGCCTCAGTTTTTGCCGGGAACCCGCCAAGCGCCAACAAGGTCTTCATACAGAAAACCCAGGTTTCATCGTTCACCGTGCGCCGTAGCTTTGGTTTCACCAGATCTTTCAAGAAAGCTTCCACGTCAATGGAAAAATGCCTGAAATACGGCTCCCGTCTCTCTTCCTGCATGATATCTGCAAGCACGACAAAGGCCTCGTAATAACAGGCGCGCTTGACAAGCTCCTCAGCCAGAATATAACAACCGTCCATCCAGTCTTCACGGTCAAGGTAGCGTTTCAGCGGGAAATCGAGCCCGCCCTGCCCGCGCCACAAGGCAAGCGCGGATTCTTCTCTTTCATGGAAGAGGTCTAATATCATGAGCTTGGCTTGGCTTTTCGGATCATCCCTTCTGGACTGTAGGAAGGTGCGGTAATCAAATTCACTCTTCTTTGGGAATCTAATCGTTCTGTCGTATTCCAGACGCTTCTGACTATCAGAGAGGATTTTGTAGGCTCTGATGAGACGGCGCATTTCCCCGTCCCGCGCCGCGCCTGCGACGTCCGGATGGAATCTCTTTGCTTTGTCACGGAACGCCCGTTTTATATCCACGCAAGAAGCGTCTGTCTTAACTCCCAGTAGCTCATAATAATTCTCCATCTTCAACCGCCTCTCCGCGCCTTTTCCTCCAAAACAAGGTCCCGCTATGCGCCAATGCGCTTTGCAAGCGCTTCGGACTGTTCCGCGCTTAAAAGCGTGTCGCTCCAGTTCACGAACATACCTTCCTTTTCCATGGCAGACATGAGGGCGGCGAGCGCCTTATTGATGAAGAGGCATTTCTTCCCCAGGAAGGCGGCGCTTCTCTTGCCTGCAATCCCGCCGGTTGCAGAGAGTATCTTGTGCAGGCAATCTGGAAACTTACAAGAAAAGAAAGAAAGCGTCTCGGCGCTTATCACCAGGTAGTCATAAGCGGGCAAGGAGAAGCCGTCATCCGTCCATGCAGAGATAATATCAGCGCGGTGTCCCATAGACTCAAAGCCCTTCTGCAAGGCAGTAACGCAGAGGGAAACACGGTCTCTTTGCGCCGGAACATTTACTATTGCTATTCTCATAACATAAGCATAGCATAAAAATAGCCCCTTTACAAGAGAAAAATCAGCAAAGGCAGGTTAAAAAGCAGGGACCGCCGCCGTATTAAAACCGCCGAGCGGACAGGCGTATCCAACACCTGGAGACGCAGGCTTCGTCTGTTTTACGACTTCTCAACGGGCGTTATTCGATGGAAGGAAGCTCTGAACAAGCAGTAGGAGGAGGGCGCACTTTCCAAAGCGCAGTCGGCAGACCGAATACTTTCCTGCCGCGCCCCCCTGCGCGGGAGCCCTGCCGAGCGAGTCTCCCGCTACCCCCCAGACACAGGCTTCGCCTGCTTGGTGCCAGACACTCTCACGCACCGTGAGTCGAAGTGCATCTCGCGACCGCGACTTGCGCAGACTTCGTCTGTTTAATGACTTCATACGGGCGTTGTTTGAAAGTCCCGTTGTCCTCGTCAGGCAGTGTGTGGGCGCCGGACACACTAACGCCCTTCAAAGCGGCGTGAACCTTACGTCCCGACGTCGCCGCAACAACCGCCTTGTGCCGCTACCGCTTCAAAATAAGCATCAGGGTAAATCAAAGTTTCAAAACCCGATACTTCCGCTTTTATCGCTTCAACATCAATATCCTCAATATCGTCCACTACTTTCACGTAACCGTAGAACACATTATCCCCGGTCGAAAAATCAAAATCATCCACAGGCGCCAGCTGAATTACATTATCCCCCTGTTCCATATCCAATTGCGTATAATAAGCGGGAAAGACGAGACGACTGTTCCCCGGATCAATCGAATCATTGTTAATAGTCCAGAGCGCCGTAATACCTCGCTGAACCACGATAAGCGCTGGATCAATACCGTTATCACGGAGATTAATCTTTACCGTCTGATGCCCTTCTTTCTGTATTTTCGCCAGTGCAACATTTTCCACAGGTATCGTTACTCTCGCCGGAACGGGATTAAGGTTGGGCTCGCCAATATCCGCAACGCTTTGTCCTTCTTCTATTACAGTGATAGAACTTCTAATCATACCCATCCAGCAGGAGTAGGAAAACCTGCCTGTCTTGTCAGGGGTAAACTCAATGATGTTCTCCCCTGGTTTGAAGCGGTGCTCAATCTTGTATTCACGAATAATCATGCGGTTGTTGCATCCGTTAATGCTTCCCTGTGGGGCGTTAATTGTCCATTTTACTGGGATACCCTGCTGTATGATGATCGACGGATACCGCCCTCCGCTCAGGGTGGAATTGACAATCTGAACGCCGTTTTCAATTACCGGTGTAAAGCCGCTTCCCGTTCCGCCCATCTCGCCCGATGCGGGCTTTCGAGCGGCAAAAGCGGTTCCGGTAAAGTCAAGACTGAATCCTGAAAGCCTCCAGCCGTAAGTGAACATGGTCATTCCCATTACAGTTACCAAAACAGCCCCGATTTTCACCATACGCCGCGTGAACTTCTTGCTTAATACTGAACTCAAGGCGCCGATGCCAAACATCAAGGGAACCGTCCCCATGCTAAAGAGAAACATCGAAACGCCTCCGACAATGGGACTGCCCGTGGAGAGGGCGTAAACCTGCATGGCTTGTAGGGGACCGCAGGGCATAAGCCCGTTAAGAAGTCCGATAATGAGCGGGCTTTTACTTTCGGCTTTTTGCTCGTCGAGCTTCCTTGAAAGGATTCTCGGCAGACGGAGATTGAAACGGCGCAGACAAGGGAAGACGCCGAGCATATTGATACCCATGATTACCATGAATACCCCGGCGATAAGCTGAACTATTCCTTGAAAACGTCCTGTTACGGCGACCGCTCGCCCCAAAGCGCCGACAATAACCCCCGTCGCGGTATAGGAAACCACTCGTCCCCCATTGTAGAGGATGCTGGGAAGCAGGGCGTCCCACCGCCTGCCTTTTACCGGACTTGCCGCGGTTTGAGAGATACATTGAGACAGGTTGATTCCTCCGCACATGGCGACACAATGAACCGAGGTTATAAGCCCGATGACGAACAACATACCGTAGCCCATACCCGCCTCCACCAGAGGAAAGGCTGAAGCCAAGGTGCCGACGCCCAGACCGCGCAACAGTACATAGAGCGCGAGTATGATTATCAGAGTTCCGACAATCTCCGCAATCGGGGCGGTAGGCTTGCGGTCAAGAACCTTGTAGTCAAGTCTCTCGATGATTTCCGTTATTTCCCGCATGGCAATTAGCTTGTCGTTGTAGACGAGAGTCGCGGTCCCGGTGTTGAA
>JAIRSU010000027.1 GCA_031255285.1 Treponema sp.
AAAAGATAACCATCCGTACTGGATGACCCTTGGTAAGGGAGGAATGAGAAGGTTTTGTCTCTGCATTAATACCTACACGGAGTATTGCACTAGAGAAATGAAGCATTGCACTAGAGAAACAGAGCATCGCACTAGAGAAATGGAGTATCGCATTAGAGCGATGAAGCATTGTACTAGAGAAACAGCGCATTGCATTAGAGAAATGAAGCGTATTTTTAGAAATGCAAAGCGTGGAAAAACGCGCTGTATAAGCCTTTACCTGTATAAAGAAACTACAAGCGCGGGGGGGGGGGAGGTATTCGGAGCGATGGGGATAAGGTTAGGCTGACTTATACACATAATGTTTTATGATATACGAATGATAAAATATTGTCAAGCGGGCTTCGCTTGTTTAAATACTTCTCAGGCGCACCCTGCCTGACGGGGACCGTGGCGCCCCCTTTCGGACAACACCCTGTATGAAGTCGTAAAACAGACAAAGTCTGTGTCTGGTACCGCATAGGCGTAGCTCGCTTTGACTTCACACAGGGTGGCATCCGAAGGACGGCGTGGTTGATGATATGCTCCGCCTCATACGTATTTTAGCAGGCAGCCATTGGGAATGGCGCGACTGTCCAGAATACAATTTCTTTTTCAGCTTTATTTAAAGCCGCACGAAATTCATATTCAAGACGACTTTTAAGTAATTTTGTTGTCAACATATTTCAATCAGAAAGCGTGCAACCAACGATGCTTATACAGGCATCGCCGTTAATAACTTAGTAATTCATCCAGACAGCCGCTTTATTTCTTATAGTATCCATTACAGCATCCTTTCATATTTCCAAATAAAGCTCTATTTCTCTATGAAGCGACGACATGGATACCGTCGTGCCAAAACAACCTTCTTTTTTGCATCTTTCATACTACGATCCGTTTTCTTGGTCATTCAAGGCTAGGCAAAACCTATTTCGTCTAACGTTTCGACGGTATAATATCATCGCAAAAACAAAAAGCCCTATCTAATGATAGGGCTTTTTGTTGAGCCGCGCTGGATTCGAACCATCGACCCACGCCTTAAAAGGGCGTTGCTCTACCTACTGAGCTAGCGGCCCATTATTTTGTCATTCTAGCAGATTCTTGTAGAAAATGTCAAGGGGGTTTGAGTCATAGCAAAAAAAAAAATTCTATAGTAGAATAATTCATATGAGCATGAGATATTCTGGCATGAAGGTCCTCGTCATGGGTTTGGGACTCAATGGCGGTGGGTTCGCGTCAGTCCTCTATCTTGCAAAACATGGCGCCGATCTTACCATAACCGACTTGCACGACGAAGGATCGCTTACTCCAACTCTGGAAAAATTGGCAAACGCACTCCCAAATGGAGCGATGAGCCATATACGTTTTGTTTTGGGAAGACATGAGATTGCAGATTTTGTAGATGCAGATATGGTGATTAAAAATCCCGGTGTGCGTACAGATTCTCCTTTCCTACGGTTTGCAACGTGTATAGAAACCGACATTTCTTTGTTTCTTGCTTCTTTTCCATCACGCCTCATAGCAGTCACTGGGTCCAAGGGGAAATCTGGTACCGCCTCAGCCATCCACTGGGTCATGCAAAAAGCGCGTGAAAACAAGTCTCTGCCCGGAAATGCTTTTCTGGGGGGTAACATTGCCGTGTCTCCACTTTCTTTTTTAGATCGTCTTGGACCAGAAGACGACGTGATACTGGAACTATCGAGCTGGCAACTCGGAGATCTCAAGGGTAAAACAAAGGACGGCTCACCCCTGCTTAAGCCTCGTGCGGTTGTGGTTACGGCGATTCTGCCGGATCATCAAAATTATTACAGAAACATGAGGGACTATGTCGCAGACAAGCGTGTTATCTGCCATGGACAGGACCAAGTCGACGTCATTATCGTAGAGAACGATCCTTGGGGACAGAGTTTCTTCGCAGAGACAAAGGCACGCCCTCTCGTCTATGCGAATATTCCGTTAGCCCAAGGCGCCGCAGGCGGATGGCTTGAACGCGGACGCGGGCTTACTCGGATTTGTTCTGGGGAAGTGGTCGAAATAGTACCAACTAAGACCATTGTACCGGGTCCACGGCAGAAGAAGAATCTTCTTGCCGCTGGTTTGGCTCTTCTTGACTTGGGGCTATCTGTACCCTTCGTCAACGGGAGTCTGGGGGGGTTCCCGGGTATTGAACATAGACTTGAATTCTTCTGTGAGCGAAACGGTGTTCGTTTCTACAACGACACTACTGCGACCATACCGGAAGCCGTAGTCGCGGCAGTTGAGTCTTTTGACGAACCAATTGTGCTCGTCGTGGGTGGTGCTGACAAGAATTTGGACTTTACCCCGCTTGCCGCGGCGGCCGCCAAAGCCAAAGCAGTGATTCTCCTTGATGGAACAGCCTGTGCCAAGCTGAGAGCTTTGCTTGAAAACGCCCATATTCCCTACTTTGGTCCCTTTGATAGTATAAGCAAAGCCGCGTCCATCAGCGAAGAACAGGCGGCAGATGGAGACATCGTCGTACTGTCCCCTGGGTGCGCCTCCTTTGGTATGTTTCAAAACGAATTCGACCGGGGTAATCAATGGAAAGCCGCTGTTCGTAACAACCTATAAGAGAACAATCATGCCAAATATCAAATTCAAACTAAACGCCTTCGAGGGTCCTCTGGACCTTCTACTTTCCCTCGTCAGGAAAAATGATATAAACATTTACGACATCCCCATTGCGAAAATCACTGAGCAATTCCTTGACCTACTGCGCTCTGCGGAAAATGTTGACCTTGACGAGACCGCCGAATTTCATGTTATGGCCGCGAATCTCCTCTTCATCAAAAGCCGCACGCTTTTGCCTATAGAAATATCAATTGAAGACGAGGAAGATCCACGTCAAGAATTGGTAGAGCGACTTATAGAATACCAAAAATTCAAGAAACTGTCCGAGTTGATGGAGAAAAAAGTAAAAGAAGTGGAATTTGTTGTAGAAAGAAAGAAAATACAGCGGGATTTACCTTTTACGGACGAGGAGCTTTGGCAGAAAATGGACGTATGGGACTTGTTCAAAACATTCTCACATCTCATGTCGGACATTGCACCGGAACAGGTAATAGATCTCTATGAGGAGGTCTCGATAAACGAAAAAATAGCCTTGCTGGTGGAGATTCTTGATGAGAAAGAAGAATGTACTTTTTCTGACCTCGTAACACGCAAGAATTCAGTGATGGACGTCATCTGCGCCTTTCTGGGTATACTCGAAGCCATGAAAACTCGAATGATTCAGATTTTTCAGAGTAATATGTTTGGGGAAATAAAAATAAAGTATTTTTAATTTCTATGAATGATAATGGGTTTACAAAGAAAAGTGTTTTTGATAGACTCAAAACATGGTAATAGCTTCAATAGATATACAAGGTGGAAAGGTCGTCCAATTGAAACAGGGATCTGAACTTGTCTTACAAAGAGATAATGCCGAAGAGCTTGTCGTAGAATTCGATAGATACGGTGAAGTGGCGGTCATAGACCTTGATGCGGCAATGAATAAGGGTTCAAACTTGGGAATCGTCAAGTCCCTGCTACGGAAAGCCGAATGCAGGGTCGGTGGCGGTATCAGAACTGTCAAGCAGGCACGAGAACTGTTGAGCATGGGTGCGAAGAAGATCATTATCGGGTCAACGGCTTTTCGTGTGAACGGACGATTCGGTGTGAACACTGAATTCCTATCGTCAATGGCAAATGAAATCGGCCGTGAACACATTATTGTTGCCGTTGACGCAAAGAAAGACCAGAGCGGGGCTTATCGTATAACCATTGACGGCTGGAGGACACAGACACAGCTTACCCTTGTCGAGACCGCAAAAGCCGTGGAGCCGTTTGCAAGTGAATTGCTCTTTACGAGTGTTGACCGTGAAGGCACAATGACTGGACTCGACCTCGTACCAGTCAAGAGTCTGCGTGCACAGGTCTCTTGCAACATAACTATTGCGGGCGGTGTGTCAACAGTCGAGGAAATTGCAACCTTGGCTGAACTCAATTGTGATGTTCAGCTTGGTATGGCACTTTACACCGGTAAAGTGAACCTTGCGGATGCCTTTGTACGTTGCCTAAACTGGGGAAAAGGATTTTTAAATCCAGCAGATTTTTCAGCTGATGTGGAACACATTCCTTCCTCTCTTCTTAAAGAAGAGAAGCCTTTAAATTTTGTGTATCACAGTGCGTTGATGCGGCATCCGCGGATGCTTTTACCAGTTATAGCGCAAACCCCTGATGGGCAGGTGCTCATGACGGGCTTTACAGACCGCGAGGCGCTTGCCGAAACTTTTGCCTGCGGCAACCTCTGTTTTCACAGTAGAACCCGTAACAAGCTCTGGATGAAGGGGGAAAGTTCCGGCAGTTTTCTGAAACTGCTTCGTCTGCGATCAGACTGCGACCGAGATGCTCTGCTTGCTATTGTCAAACCTGCTGGACCTGTGTGTCATACGGGCGCATGGTCGTGTTTTGGTGTTAACCGTGACTATACATGGGAGGGACTTCAAACTATCCTCGCGGATCGGTTGTTGCACCCCACACCCGGTTCTTATACTGCAACTTTGGATGACGATTTGGTACGGGAAAAGGTGCGCGAGGAAGCCGAAGAAGTCTGCATGGCAAAAACTCATGGCGAGGTGGTCTGGGAAGCTGCGGATTTACTTTATTTCACTACCGTACTCATGACCCGCGAAGGTGTTTCAGTCACCGAAGTGCTTGCGGAATTGGAACGACGACATCGAAAATAAAAAAGATTCTGGTAACCAATGATGAAACGATGAACAGCAACTGGTTCAAAACATTCTATAAGAAATAGTGAAGTATTGAGGTACCATGAAAGTATAAAACAGAATACATCAATACGGAAGTCACCGGCGCATACAGAGAGGACACAAAGCAATCATTCATGTGAAGCTACAATCATTTTGCGGTAAAGGCACAGATTACATGGCTTCACTGAAAGGGGAGGAAATTTCTATTGCGTCTTGACAAGTCTTCAAAATCGTTGATAAAAATCGTTGATAAAATCAGTATCGTCCCTTGCAGGGGTTTACGCTACCTGACTCCTTATAAAGCTCTTGCCTCGTAAAATTCGCACTTTAAAAAATTTTAGTCTTTAATGATTTCCTATATTTATCAAAATATTCCATGCTTCTCTTTCGGTTTTGGTGTTGAGCAGACTGTTCCGCAAGTCTGAGTTCTTCAGATGAGCGATGAAAAACGATAATGTCTGTAGATAATAGGCATGATGATTCTGGGACGCGGCTATCATAAATAGAAGGCGGACCGGTTCATCATCAAGCGGTCGAAAGTCTATGATATCGGCGCGGCTTATGCCCACGGATACCACTAAGTCTGTGATGGACGTGAGTCGTACATGAGGAATGGCGATACCGCGTCCAATAGCCGTAGACATGAGCGCGTCTCGTCTGAGAATCTGATCGACCAATTCGCGGCGGTTCTTCACTTGAGGCGCGGTGGCGAGATTTTCCGCTAAAACAGAAAGTGCATCCTGCCTAGTCGAGTGATTCAGAAATACAATACGGTCCGGGGAAAGAAAGGTCTCCACATGAATACCGCCCCTCTCTGTCTTTTCAGAGAATTCCGTATTTCTGTTATTTCCTGAAAGACGGACATTCAGCCATTTTTCTAACTCTTCCCGTTTGAAACGCCACACCGTCCCTATCTTTCCCGCAGGAATCACACCCTTCTGCGCCCAATCATAAACTGTATGCTCAGAAACACGCAAATACTGCGCGACATCTTCTATAGTTAAAATATCATTCATTGAAACCTCTTGTAATAATATTACAAAAAACATAACTTCTGTCAATATTTTGACGTAACTTGACGACGATTATTCTACCTGTCAAGAGGTAAATATAGGATTTCAAAGAATATGTAAAAAAGATAAAACAGTTAGGATAGTATGTAGTATCATAGTTTTACTTCCGTACTCATATATGCCTCCATCCTTCAAAAATTCGATTGTTCTGAATAAGTGTCTATGGCAACATATTTTGAGGTGCTGGTACAACTTTCTTTGTCAATTGTCCTCCGCTGATAAACGCGTCCATTCCACGACCAGAATTCGATGTCAGCAGCGAAGGCCCGGATATTGAAATCTCTATGCCGGAAGAAAACAAGGACGTGAAATTGTATAACGGCGTTGCTTTCTGGTATTGGCTCAAAAAGCCTTCTTCCTGCGGTACCGCATTCAATTGGACTTTACCCGATGAGTAGACAGTAGTATTAGCGACTTGCTCACAGTTAAACGCATCAGGCGTGGCATAGTCAAGCGCCGAATGCATACGAGTCCGGTTGTAATACGCCTCAACATACATGAACATCGAGCCTCTTACTTTCCCTTTACTTCTTCGTCCTGTGTCTGTCGTCCGCCACTTCCCGTTCTCTTTTCAAAGGCTTTGAAAAATGATTCGGCACGGGCGTTGTCCCAACAGTTCCCCTTCCGGCTCATGCTCCGGCGGACCAAAAGACAAAGTGCAGCCAGCCGTCCGCAAAAGCTTTTTGTGCAATACTGCATCCCCGTCAGAATGGAATATCAAACTCTCCTGGGCCTTTCGGCTGCAAAGGCCGTCCCAACAAGTATCACCATCAGATATACCCAGCCTCCCCGATTGCGCAGATATGTAGTGTTCGACACTCATTTCTCTCGGGGCTTTCGGCGTGAAACTCACGGTTCAACACGCTACCACAGACCGGAAGTCCGTAGTTTGAGTTGGTCGTGGGGACGAACTTCCGCCTCACCCGGGCGTTCAACCCGTTTTCCCGCATCAAGCGGACCGCTTTTTTGCGACTTACCCACTTCCCGTACTCCATCCGGCGAATCAGGTCCGCCAGTTCCACGTCGCCTTCCCGCTGCCTTTCGGATACCCCCATGCTTCGCCCAACGATAATAGACGCTGCTACTGACTCACAATAATCCGGACGTCTCCCCGATGGGCATGTCCCAGAAAAAGCGGCCGGTTCTCACCGCCGATTCATCGTTCACCAGCCCGGACATCTGGAACCGCTGTTCCACAATGAGGGCGTTAAGCGCCATTTCCCATGCCAGGACAGTCAGCTTCCCCCCGTTGGTTAATTCGCGTTGCCAGTTTCTCTGACAGGAAATTGCCAAATCTCAGAGCCGCCCGCCGCAACTCAAGAGTCCTTCCACCAATGGGGCTGTCGCACAGGAAAAGGTCGTTATATAAGCCATAAGACAAACACCCAACCATACCCGCTTTATTCTGTTTTACGATGCCTATTATACCCTCTGATTATCTTCTTTTCAAGATGTCTCTTTTTTTACAGATGATAGCCCTCACATATAAGGTGTAATTCGTGGTTAAAAATGCTTAACAAGGTACACCCGCTGTATAATTTGGCATGGGATGAAGTCAGGGCGCATAATAAACGGTTATAGCCGACGCTCGTTTCTGCACTGTTATTCACCCGCACTGCGGCACTGAAAAGGGAGGCATTGTAGTTGAACTATACGGAAAATAATGTTCAGATTTTGATTGAAATTCTTTAATCACTATTATTTCATTGCTATTGTCAAATTCAATGATTGAAACCCCATCAAATGAATATTTATCTGTCTTCGTTTTACATTCAAAGAACCATTCTACTATTATGGTATTATTTTGGCTGAAAAATTGTTTGATATTCCATTGTAAAACATTATTTTTCCTTTGCCAATCATCAAACCATTGTATAATTTGCTCTTTTCCATTGTATTCAGGACCATAACATTCAATATATTTAATATTTTGCGAGAAATGTCTTTCGATAATATTTATATCTTTATTTACCCATGAATCAAAATATTGTTTTATTATCTTTTTTCTTTTGATTGTTCTCCGTTCAAGTAATTTACTACCTTGTTTCTTGGTTTTGAGTCTGTTCATATTTTTATCCTCATATCCTTATGGAAATATCAGGTGACGGCGGGTAGTTCATCTCACCACGATGCTCACTGTGCGGTACTGTAGGACTTGAAGTATTTTCAGAACACGGCTCACTTTTTCAAATTGCGTATTTCTGTCCGCAATGACATGAACGCGGGTACTGGGCGCATCCTGATATGCCTTGATAACACTGTCTTCCAGGGTCTTTAAATCACTCAAGGAACCGTTAAGGTACAATTCCCCACTCCTGTCAATCCAGATTTCAAGGTTTTTCTCTGCATCGGTATTTTTTGCTGTTTCTGCTTCCGGATACTCAATCTTTATTTCCTGCCGGTAATTTATTAGGGAAAGAAACATGATGAATATGAGCAAAATAAAGGCGACGTCCGACATGGAATCAAGAGGAATCAAAAAACGTCTTCGCCTACGTCTAATGTTCATTGTTCCTCCTTCATGGTGAACGAAAAGGAATCGACTTGCAAATTTTGGGCGAGCTCCACAAAGGATACTACGTTCTGCCAAGGCGCGGCTGGCGCTATCTCAAGGACCACTGCGATATTAGGTCTTTCGGCAACTGCCTGACGAATCTCTCGTTCCGCGCCGTCTTTGTCAAGAAGACTTCCATTCACCGACACCGCGCCCGTATGGTCCATTTCAAAGCGGAGTATATCTTCTTTCAATAATGAGCGAGTCGAGTCTTTTTCAGGCAGGTTCAACAAGAGTCCTCTGTTGACGCTGAAACCTGCTATGACAATGAAATAAATTATGAGCAGAAAGGCAATATCGCTTGACGCACTTGAGGCTTCAAAAGGATTTTTTTTCTCCCGGTGAATTCGCATTACGTGTACTCTTCCAGCGAAAGCACTTGGTTAGGGCGAGGGCTTGGCAACAGCTTCAGGTCCGTTCTACCTCTGCCCATTGCGTTAAGGCGAGTTATGTCAACCATAAGATCAGAACAGGTTTTCTCTATGTCCGAAGCGAAAGAGTCGACCAAATGCGACAGGAATGCATGTGCAAGCATAGCGGTTATAGCAATAATGAGACCAAAGACAGTGGTTATCAACGCTTCATAGATACCGCTTGCCACGATTTGCGCGTTGACGTTTTCCGCCTCCGCGATGGACTTGAATGCGCCAATCATTCCAGAAACTGTTCCTAAAAAGCCGGTAAGTGGAGAGAGAGAACCGAGCGCAGTCAGAAAGTTGAAGCCAATCTCCATTTCCCTGATACAGGATGCGGCGGAAGCTTCTACTGCCTTTTCCAGCTGACTCTCTGGTATGTCGCGCTGCTTGACCATAACGAGAAGCACGCGCGCACCTAGCTGTTTCCTGATAAGCGCAGACAGATAATCCTGTGCACCTCTCATGTTGCCTGTGACAAGATAGCCTTGCACCCTGGCTTCAATATCCTCGATATGCAGGTTATGATAAAGAAAGTAGACAGCACGCTCAATGACAATGGCAAGCGCCCAAATAGAAAAAAACAGAAGGGGCCACATAAATATACCACCCATCCTGAAAATATCTATCAACGAAAAATTATTCTCCATGTTTATTTACCTCCTTGCTCTCTGACAAGAGTCAGGCTATCTTGGGAAAACAGGTTTTGTACATAGTCCCACTCATAGTCCAAATAGAGCCATGACAGAGCTTCTTCCCAGTCGCGGAGCAGAGCGCCTGAATTCCGCGCGGACCTTAAATGTTCTGGTAAGATGTGTGCCGTATAGGATGTGTTCCATTTAACCTCTTCGGCCGTAACCCACGGTCCCGCATCTGTCCACGCTGAAGGTCTCTTCCTCGCAGGAACCGTTTCCGGCAAGAGAATAGGTCGCCAATAGTCTGTGAATATCCTCTCATTGGCGAAATGGACAGGCATATCCTCAAGCTGTGTATGCATCCATTGTGCCAGCGCATCAATCCTTTCGGCGCGATTGCTCATGTTCGACAAGGCTCGCTCTCCCTGTAGTTTGTCGTCTTTGTAGAGCATATTCGCGCCTGTGATCCGTCCGCGTTCAGTTAGGGGTACGTTCAGAAATGCAAAGCTTTCGGTGAATCTGATGCTTCCATCTCCTGTCAGTTCTTGGGTAAATTCATTCCATCCGGACGGGCTGCCTCCTAAGAAGTGTAATTCGGTCCATGAGAAAGAATCGTCCGCTCGCATCTCCGCTTGTAGTCGCAAAAAAGGGAATTCGGCTAACTTCACCATCCCATTCCTATGCCCGACCTTGTTTGTTTCTCCTAAAATCAGGGAAAAATCCTTGCCTGCGTATACGACTGTGGTCTTCTGGGGCAGAGTGCGCCCGATAAGCTGTCCTGCCTTCTCGGCCGGGTCTATAAGGACACAGCCCAAATACACTATTACAGCTCCAAGCACCAGCGATATTCTTATCATTCGCCCAAAAAAACTCATACGAGACTATATCACAAAAGCAAATGAATCTTCAAGCGTATAAGCAGGATGCAGCCTATTGCATATCATAAAATCTTGGTATATATTACAGAATACTTCAATGTACTTGTTATATGGCTTGACCAGGGAGAATGAGAAACCGTGGTCAGATTAAAAGGAGAAATAAGATGCAGTACAAAGCAGAGGATCTGCTTCTGCTTGCCCGAAGGAATTATGAAGGGAGCAGAAGATTCGTTGTCATCAATCCATTTCAAGGAAAACATCTGCCGGTACGTCCAGAGGACGCGCTTGCAATGATGGAGCAATTGGGGCGTTCTGTGAAGGAGACGTTTCAGGGGGAGAGACTCTTGTGCGTGGGCTTTGCAGAAACTGCAACGGCCATCGGTGCGGTTGTGGCTGAGGTTTGCGGCTGCGCCTACATTCACACGACGCGGGAACGCTCAAAAGAAGACTCTGTCGATGACTTTATCTTCTGCGAAACACATAGCAGATGGTCCGAGCAAAGATTGCGCTTTCGGAACTGGGAGAGGCTTATCCGCGGTGTAGACAGGATAGTATTTGTTGAAGACGAAATCTCAACTGGAAAAACTATCAGGACACTCGTCTCTCTGTTGCGAGAAAAGGGCGCGGTACTGCAAGAGCCCAAACGGGACTCGCCTCGCTTCGCGGTTGCATCCCTAGTCAATGAACTGAATGCACGAGACTCCGGTCTGCTCTATACAGATGGGATTCAAGAGATATATCTTGTCAAAGCGGAGAATAACCAATTTGACTCCGTGGCATCCGCTATGGAACCGGATTTGTCTCTTTTTTACGATGCGGATGACTTGCCGGAGCCTGACTCGGAGTCATGGGCTTTCTTTGAGATTGGCGGCAAAGTGGACCCCCGAAACGGACTTACAAAGGGGCGCTATGGGTCTGCCTGTGCTGTGTTTGCAGAAGAATTGACCTCTATGCTCGCATTGGAACACGATGTACGTCGAATCCTTCTAATAGGCGCGGAGGAATTCATGTTTCCCGCGCTCTATGTTGCACAATTTCTTGAACGAAAATATCCTGGTCTTGCCGTCTATACACACTCAACGACACTCTCTCCTATTGCGCCGTGTTCTCTTCCCGGATACCCGATTTCCTCCGCATACCGTTTGCGGAGCGTTTATGATCACGCACGGGAGTCCTTTATATACAACCTCGCCCCTTACGACTTCGCTGTCATCGTTACAGACTCCGAGCTGGACTCTGCCGTATTGCGAGAAGTCCTGCGTGATACGTATCGGGCGCTCGCATTCGCCGGTGTGAAGCAAATTGCCGCAGTCAGGTGGAAGGCTGCGAACGGACAAGATAAGGAATGAATACGTTAATCTGCCAAAGAGGAACTTCTGAAGATGTCAACTGACAAGGAGAATCAACGAAAAATGGAGAAAGTTGAGACAACCGAATTTCTTTCAGGCGGACCCATATATGGGCTTCTCTCGATAGCGGGTCCTGTGTTTTTTTTAGGCGCGGTCGTCTTTTTGAGTACAGTACTTGTCCCCATACGGCTCCCTGTATTCCGTGTGATAACAGCTGGTTTTATATCTGCGTTGACTGCATCCGTTTATTACGATATGCTACGCGATAGGCTCGTGAACCATACAGTTGCACATATCCGCGGCGGCATTGTAGTTACGGTATTCGCCTATGGGGTCATATCTCTTTGTGATGGTCTGAGTCCGGCGGGTCGCGGTTTTGCTCCCGGTATTGCCAACTTGGGCGCGGCTCTGACAAGTATCTACGCATGGGTAATGACACTTATATTCAAACAGATTTTCCGTGGACAAAGACAGTTTGAAAAATTCGCCGAGTCTTTAAGCGGCGAGGCGCTTCGAACTGCCATCATTGAAAACCCAGAACTTATCAGTACCGAGAGAATCAATAGATTGAAGAAAACGATGCTTGTGCATTTCGCGGTTATAGGGGCGTTTGCGCTCGCGACGGCATTTTCTAAAGCGTCACTACCTCTGCTCGTGTTCCTGATATTCACCACAATCGCCTGTGTGTGTATGCTCGGCTTTCTCTCATTCATGAAACAAGAGTATACTTTTGCAGGGGAAGGGCTTTCTATTTTAAGAAGGTTCCGATTGCGGCAAATTCTAGGCATATTCCTATTCGTGAGCGCGGGCGTGGTCATTGCGCTTTTTCTCTCTTCAAGCCGGAGCCTCCTGCCGCCATCTCTCATAATCCGCTTCTTCGCATGGCTTGCAAGTCTTTTTGACAAGCCTCTTACACCGGACGTGGAGCGAGTCTTACTTCCCCAGGTGCTGCCGTCCCCTATACCCCTAGGACAACAACTCACGAATACCTTCGGCGCGGCGCAACCGTGGGCGGGCTGGAAATACGTTAGGCGTGGATTTGTTGCCCTCGCCATTCTTGCACTTCTATTCTTCATACTCAAACCTTTCTTTGAAGGTAATTTTTCAGGTTCCCTTGCAAAGGGTTGGACAAATTTCAAGCGGATTTGGAAAGAATTTGCTGAATGGTTTACCAGTCTAAAGAATTGGCAGAGAATCCTTGAATCAATCGTTTCCCTTTTCAGGGACCGAAATATGCGGCGACTCGCGTGGAAAAAGAAGTCAGGCGACATTTCCCGCGTATCAAGCGAGGTGCTTGAGGCATACGGGGCCACAAGAAAGAAAAAGATACAGCAGAGCGTCAATCTTTTTGCACGTCTGATTATATGGGGACACGAGATATTCGGAGTTGTGTGGAAACCATCTCTCGCGCCAGGCGAATTCTGTACGCTCCTGGCATTGTCTACACCGGAACGGGAAAGAGGGGACATGGTCATCCGATGCGGCGTGCTTTTTGAACAGTCTCTGTATTCGCAAAATGAACTTACGCCCACAGAAAACAGTGAATTTATGGCGTTGGTGGAGGAATTAGTGAAGTACAAAGATGAGACCGACTCGTTTTAAGGCAGTCCCAATTTAGCATAGCGTTTCGGGATATATGCGATGCTTTTCTTGATGTTGTTACAAACAAGCCTGAAAACACAAAGAAGTACCCATCAAAATGGTGTTTTAACACAAAAAGACGAAAATTATTTTCTGTAACGCAACCAAAGATATTGTTAAATCGTTCTATATTTAGTTCTCTCTTTTGTTCATTACGTATTGGCCAATCAAATTATAGCAATTAATCTTTGGATTTGTTCTTTTCGTGGTGAGAGGCTTTATAGACCGGGAGATGGTGGGATTATTGCAGATGCATTGTTAAAGCCGATGAGCGATGATAGGGCGAGTTAAATGTGGGATGACTTAATTGACGGGCTTGCGTATCAATTTAGACCTCATGTGGTTGTGGATATATGTAATGTTGTTTCTGACTACGAAAGAGGGTGTTACAGCATCGAAATTCGAGGGTACTGCCCGTCTTTGAAAGTATCGTTAGACCACAATGTCTCGATAAATTCTTTGGCGGTTTGACTTAAGGAGATTTAATAAATATGCCGATGCTCCGATATGA
>JAIRSU010000040.1 GCA_031255285.1 Treponema sp.
CTTCCCTCCACGCTCGCCTGGAATAATTCCCGAAAGGCTTCCCATTTGACTTTTTGCCGCGCCAGGCTGAACGCCTGCTGCGTCATATGAACCGCTTCTTTTATTTTCGGGAAGAACCGTTCAAGGGCGTTTTGTGAGCTTTCTTTCACCATGCTGAGCATGAACCACATCAGCTTTTTGAACGGCGTTTTACGGTTCCGGCTGAAATCCTGTGTTCGTTTCTTTGAACGGTTTTCATAGTCCGCCTTCCCTGACAAGTTCCGGACTGTTTCAAAACAACTTTTTTTCCCATGATACCCTCCCGTTTCCGGTTTACCACGGCTTCGGCAGGGTGTCCACCACTTAACTTGTTGACAGGGGGATGTCTATCCCTTAACTTGTTGACAGTGGATTGACAGCTCCCATGCTAAAGACTGGGGCTTTACGGCGCGCATGATAACAAATGGTAGCCAGGCGTCAGGGTAATCTGTTTGATTAAATTGATTAAAGCACTTTACAAATTACCATGGGACGGTTATTCGAGCGAGTAGTTCTTTAGCTTCTTCTCGCGCCGAAGATTGATACTTTGCTTGAGAGATGTATGAGATAAGTTTCCGTGCTGCAAGAAAAATAAACATACGGCGGTTTCTCGATACACCTTCAAGCTCCTTGTACTGCCGTTGGCACTATAGTCTCAAACTTTTTAGCCGAAGTACCTTTTTGCATTGCCAAAGCAGACGTCTTTCACGATAGAAGACAGTGCGTCCATGTCTGGTGGATATTCGCCGTTTTCAACCCAGCCGCCGATCAGGTTGCAGAAGATACGCCTAAAGTATTCATGCCGCGGGTAAGAGAGGAAACTCCGCGAGTCAGTCAGCATTCCCACAAACGCGGAGAGAAACCCTACGTTGGCGAGCGTACGCAGCTGTTCCTCCATACCGTCCCGATGATCGCAGAACCACCATGCAGAGCCGAGCTGCATCTTACCGCGAATGCCTTGTTCTTTGGAATAATTATCCTGAAAGCCGCCCATGACAGTAGCGAGCGGGTAATAGTCCTTTGGATTCAGCGTGTAAAGCACGGTTTTGGGCAGGGCGTTCCTACTTTCCATGCGATCGAGCAAGCCTGCTAGGTTTGCGGTTACCTGATGGTCGTGGGACGCGTCGTAGCCTGTGTCAGGTCCAAGCAGTTTGAACATATGGGAGTTGACATTCCTGATTGATGCAAAGTGCAGCTGCATCGCTACATTGCGTTCCGCATAGATGCGGGCGAGTTCTGTCAAAACCTTTGTCTTGTATGCGTCCGCCGTATTGATAGGTTTGTCGGCGAGCGCGTCCTGAAACGTTTTTTCAACATCCGCGTCGTCCATAACCGCGAAGGGCGGGTATTCCAGAGCATGGTCCGATGCGCGGCATCCCAAAGATACAAAGAAATCCAGCCGTCTTTCGAGAGCTTTGACAACGTCCTCAACTGAACGGATGGGGACGCCGCTCACAGAAGAGAGCTTGGCAATATATTCAGCGAAACCCGGCTTGTCAATATTGAGCGCCTTGTCTGGTCTAAACGAAGGAATCACTTTAGTCTTGATTTTGCCGATGGGAGCGCTTCCTTTCACTATTGACTTATGATATTCAAGGGAATCCGCAGGGTCGTCGGTTGTACCGACCGCGTACACATTAAACTTCTCGAAAATATCCTTGACCGACAAGCCGCCTTGTTCAAGCAAGGCAGTTGACTTTTCCCAAACAACAGGCGCGGTTTTCTCTGAGAGAACTTCGTCTATGCCGAAATAGCGGCGCAGTTCGAGGTGAGTCCAATGGTAGAGCGGATTCCCGATGAGCCGCTCTACTGTTTTCGCCCATGCGAGGAACTTCTCGTAATCGTTTGCACCGCCTGTGATAGAGCGCTCGTCAAAGCCCATAGCCCTCATCATACGCCATTTGTAATGGTCGCCGGCCAGCCAGAGTTCCGTTAGATTAGAAAACTGCTTGTTTTCTGCTATCTGAGCTGGTATCAGATGACAATGAAAGTCATAAATCGGCTCGTTCTCCGCCGAATTGTGGAACAAAGACCGCGCGGTTTCTGTTTCCAACAAGAAGTCTTCATCCATGAATAGTTTCATAAGTTACTCCTAGTTAATATAAAGTTTATCAGGATTTCATTTAGAGTCCATTTAAAATGTTTAGCATGGTCATTTCATTTTGTCAATACTTTCTTACAGGTTTCCAAAGAAATACCGTACAACCAAAATACTAGACGCAACGGCGCTAAACCTTGCGGTATGGTTTACACCCAAACTGCTCTTGCTCTGTTCTCTGCTTTGGGAGAAGGCGCGTAAAAATTGCCGTATTGTAAACCGCGGCAAGACGAGAAAAGAACCAAGAAATCGGTACATTTTTCAACCGAGTCTTTTGAGGGGTTGGTATACTCAATGAGGGTGTTCGTTGGTGTATGCGGTTAAAAATGCTTAACGTGTTTGACCGTGGGCGGCTTGCCCTCGTAAGTCCAGATTGTCTCAAATTAGTCAATTTTAGCAAACCATGACAAATCGCCATAACTATAATATACTTCATCGCCTTTTACAGGCTTATGATTGACCTTATACAATGATTCATGTATGCTATGTAAAGTCAAAAAGAGGGAGGAAAATGACGAAAGCAGGAAAAATAACTTGGCTGAAACAAGTTTTTAATAACGAAAAAACAGAACATACGCCTGTGGGATTTTGGTTTCATTACGCCGAAGATGAAACTGAAGACGGATTCAAGAATCCCGCGATTTTTGATATTAATATCGAAGGGCACAAGAAATTTTACGCGGAATTTGAACCTGATTTTATCAAAATAATGACGGACGGCTTTTTTGTATACCCTGACGATGCTTTTCAAAAGGCTCAAAAAGCCGCGGATTTGAGAGACGTCAAACCCATCGGCGAAAACCACCCATGGATAGAGAAACAAGTTGCCTTCGCTAAAACGCTCGCCGATGTCTGGAGCGGCGAGGTTTTAAGCTTCTACAATATATTCGCCCCCGCGGCTCTTTTCAGATTTGCAAGGGGTAATAGAGACGGTGTTGAAGAAACACTCGCGGGTTTTATTGACGAAGATGCAGAGGCGGTTGGCTACGCATTTGGCGTAGTAGCAAAGGATACAGTCGCTCTTGTCAAACGGATAATCAACGAGGGCGGCGCGGACGGCATCTACTATAGTACCCAAGACCTAAACGGTGGTAAAACCACGGAACAAATCCGCCGAAGATTGGTCCAGGCTAACGACTTAACCGTTTTGAACGCCGCGAACGATGTCAGTCAATATAACATCCTCCATATCTGCGGCTACGCGGGGCGTCGAAACAATCTGATGCATTTTATTGATTATCCATCACAAATCGTCAACTGGGCCGTAACGGTGGAAGGCGTTTCTCTGGAGCAAGGGAAGAAACTTTTCAAGAACAAACCTGTCATCGGCGGATTTGACAATACGAAAAACAGCGTACTCTACAAAGGCTCCCAGAAAGAAATTGAGGCTGAAACGAAACGCATTTTAGCGGGAAGCGGCGCGAGAGGCGTTATTCTGGGGGCGGATTGTACTGTCCCCCGTGATATAGATATCCAGCGGCTGCAATGGGTGTGGAATAAGACATAGACGGAGCTTGTTTAACGATTTGGCGCGAGACATTGGCTGCTAACCCGTTGCCCACCCGACAGGTATAGTAATTACACCGCATCTCAACGCAATAGGACACCGCTACCCATGAGTATAAATTATTATCTTGTTTGCGTTCATTCGCCGCTTCTTTCCTTTGCGTCTTTTATAGTTTGTAAACAGAAAAATGCAATAGTTTAGCAGAAAATTATTTATTCTTTATTTTACCTTATTTCAATAAGGAGTAAATAATGGTAAAAAGGATAAATATTAGCGTTTTATTATTGGTGGTGGGCGCGGTGGTTTTCGCCCAAACAACCGGAGATGGCGGTTTTACCGCTAGAGGAGATGTTACCGCGATATACACATTGGGTAACGCGGAGGAGTCGCAGGCGCTTGGAAGCGGTAGGGGCGACGGCGCCTATGAAACGGAAAAGAACGGGTATTATACAAGCGCAAACGCATACCTTGAATTAAAACCGGAAAACGGCTTTAAACAGGGTGATTTTCTTGAGGCATATCTGAAAATAGCGGCGACTCATAGAAACGGCTCTTTCTATGAGCCTTTGTCGCTCGAGTACTATGGTAAGAACGATTTCAGCGTTTCCTTTGACACTTACTATGGAAGAGTGAGTATTTTTGATGCCATAGCATTTAATTCACCGGTAGCGCTCTTCCTCAAGGCAGGCAAATATAAGACCGAGACCGCGTATTTCGGGAAGATTTCTAAATACGAGACAGAATCGGTTTTGTATATGTTAAAGACGGCAAATACCTACAATTACCAAATAGAGGGTCTCTATACAGGCACCGAGAGTAATCCCTTTAAACTCCACGGTTTGTTTACCACTAATTACAAATTTGACGAAGCGACTCCTCGACTTTATGACAAAGATGGAAGCGTTTCCGATCATGGATTGCCTGTTGTAGGGGAATATGCGCCTCAATTGTTTGCTTCCGTGAGGTTGGAGGATTTTAACGTGGCGGGCAATAAGCTCTCCGCGGAAGTCGATTACGCCTTGAACGGAGTGGATATTTATTCAGGGAACTCGGTAGGGGGCGCGGTCCGGTTTGTCCTTGAGCCGCCAGATGCCGAAATCAAAATTCCGTTGGGTTTGAGCGTAGGCTGGTTTGAGAAGAATATTGATGTATTAAGCGGTACGGTCGGTGCTGACACGAGTACGGGTGGACGAAATACTACCGGTATGCGCGATACGCTAGCCATAGGTGTAGGCACTGGAGTACGATACCCGCTAAACGACGCTATGAATATAGATGGTAATCTTGCAGGCGCGTTCTACAACATCAATCATATCTACCGGGATCCGCTTTCAATAATTTCTCTCTCTCTTGACGCTCAGTTCACCTATAAACAATTCATAGTAGGAGCGGGCTTTGTCGCCGGTTCCCTGATGAATGCTGTATGGCAGACAAAAGACGGTGCGGGGTATACTGTTCCCGATAATGGCGGTATCAAGAAAACGTTCTCCTTTGCTGAAAATATGGGATACGAGGTTTACACCGGCATTAAGTTCATTCCCTTCAAGCGGGCAGGAAACAATGTGGAAGGTAAATTTATTATAGGTTTCAACCAGAACAAAGGTATCTCTATGAATAATACGCTTGAAAGCAGAGCCGATGGACAAATTAAATACCGTCAGGTAGATTCCGAGTCGGTCGATATGGTCGAAACCGGTGGTTTGTTCGTCAAAATGGAGATGAAATTTTAAGAAGAAGAATAGGGGAGGTTGGATGTTGGATAATGAAAGTTCAACGCCTATTCCCCGCTCATTTATTTACCTGCGGTCATAGACCGCATGAGTGAAATAGTTTCCGGCACGCTGTTTTCGAGGAGAATATCGATGCCGGGTTTTTTTTTCGCAAGAAGAGAGAAAAAAGTCTTGTAATCCATGTCCCCTGCGCCGGCGGGTAGTCCATTGACTTTGATAGTACGGGTGTTATTATCTGCGCCTCTTTCCATGCGGAAATCCTTAGCGTGGATTATTGCAATGCGGTCGCCGAATGTATCAAACGCATGATTGAAAAACGCCTCCTGCGTTTCTAATAAACCGATGAGAGGTACGAGATTTACTGGATCGTAGATGACTTTGAGGCAGGGCGAGGGGAATAGATCGAGGAGGCGTTTCATCAATTCTATTGACGATATGGTATGCTGGTCGGCAACAGCTTCAACACCGACTATTACGCCGCGTTTTTCGGCGGTTTTAAGCAGTCTCTCAACAGAGATGCAGAGCATATCAAAAGTCGTAGGCTTTGCGGTGTCAGGATGAAATGAGCAGTCAGGGTTGCAGGAGCCTGTTTCTGTGCCGACAATGGAACAGCCGAAGTCCGGCGCATAGCAGAGGTGTTCTTCAAAACACCGAAGATGCTTTTCCCGCTCGTCCGCATCCGGGTGAACTGGATTGATATAACAGCCTAGTACCGCAACAGCGATGTCTTTTTTTTCAAAGATACGCCGTACTGTGCGGGCATAGCCGGGGCTAAGGTAGCCGTCTTTCGGCGTAACGGAAAGCGCCTTCGTCAACGCGAGTTGAATAGATGCGGGCTTGTATTGTGAAAGAGTTTCCGCCAGTTTTTCAGGTGGCATTTGTTTCCCATAATCGTGGGCGCGAAGTCCAAAATTAAACATACTTTAGTATAAAACAACTTTTTATGAATGGCAAGACGAAAATTTAACCACGGTACTAGTATCAGAATTCTGAAAGGTTAATAAAATATCAATAAGGGGTTTGCATGGCTGAAAGAATCGAGAAAAACATCTTGGAGTTTGGAGGATGTGGGGACGGACAGTTTGACAATTCAAATGCTTTTGCAGCGGCGTTTGAGGCATTGAAAGGGACTTGCGGTGGGACCCTACGTGTAGATGCGGGAGTTTGGCGCACCGGTCCCATAGAGCTTTTTTCTAATACCACTTTTCTTCTCGAAGAAGGCGCTATCATCAGTTTCATACCGGAGATTGAACGGTATAGACCAGTGCTGACACGATGGGAAGGCATAGAATGTTACGCGATGAAGCCTCTTGTATTCGCAGATGGGCAAGAAAATATTGTCATTAATGGGAAAGGCGTGTTTGACGGATCCGGCTATGTATGGTGGGCGGTTCTTAAGGAAAAGCGTAAACGCGGGCAGAAGTCACCAGAAACAGAACTGGAAAAGGAGTTAGCGCGTCTCAATCCGGGCTATGAGCATCAGCCGTCTGGAGGAGGAAGCAGAGAGATGCAGTTTCTGCGTCCGGCCTTCATGCAATTCCGTCATTGTTCTAATATCCTTCTCGAAGGATTCACTTTAAGAAACTCGCCATTTTGGACTCTGCATCCACTTTTTTGTTCTGATGTTACAATAAGAGGACTTACCATATCCAATCCGCAGGATGCGCCGAATACAGACGGCATTGATATAGACTCCTGTTACGAGGTGCTGGTTGAAGAGTGCGAAGTCACGGTTGGAGACGATGGTATCGTCATCAAGTCCGGATCCGGCGAGGATGGTATCAGGGTGAACAAGCCTTCAGAAAACATAAGAGTCAGAAATTGCACGGTAAAAAATGGACACGGCGGTATTGTGATTGGAAGTGAAACCGCGGCCGGTATATTCAATGTTACTACCGAAGATTGCCTGTTCAAGGGAACGGATAGGGGCATCCGCATAAAGACAAGACGCGGACGTGGCGGAGAAATCAGGAGCCTGCGTTTCTGTCGTCTCACCATGGAAGACAACCTCTGCCCCATCGCTATAAATATGTTTTACCGGTGTGGTGCGAATTTCTCGGAAGAACTATTTGGACTTGATATTATGCCTGTCGTCTCAACTACACCGTCAATCAAGAATATCAGTATAGAACATGTCCGCTCTTCCGGGTGTCGAGCGTCGGCGGGTTTAGTGGCAGGACTGCCTGAATCGCCCATAGAAGATCTCGTCATCACAGACTGCGAATTCTCCACGAATGAAGACGACCCGGCAAGTCCTGATGAGTCCGATATGTTCTGGGGACTGCCAACCGTGACATCCAAGTCATTCCGTGTTTTGAACGTGAAAAACCCAAAGTTCTCTAATGTTCGTATATATGGACCAAAAGAAACTTTTATTTACGGATAATTTTCACAGCACTATTATTGACAAACATTGAGGTAGGTTTTATACTATTATCACATTCTAGTAGGAGGTTTTTAGAAATGAAAAAACTTATTGTTTTATTGATTGTCGCTGTTTCGGTACTGTCCGCAGCGTGCAGTTCATCCCCCACGGTCAGTCGCGTTGATGCAGGTACTCAAGTCGACTTGAGTGGTAAGTGGAACGATACAGATGTGAGGACTGTCTGCGACAGCCTCATTGATGCGTGTTTGACATCGCCTAACGTTGACAGAATAGTCAATGAATTCCGAGATACCCACGATGGCACTAATCCAGCTGTGATAGTGGGTTCGTTTAAAAATACAAGCAGCGAGCATATCGACACATCTATCATATCGAGAATGATGCAGAACGCTATTATAAATAGTGGGAAGCTTGATTTCGTCGCGGCGGGAGATGCTAGAAGTGAAATTCGTGAGGAAAGAGTGGACCAAAATAGCGGTTATGCAAGCGATGACAGTGCAGCGGCTATTGGAAATGAAACGGGCGCAAATTTCATCCTACAAGGTTCTGTAAAGTCCATGGTGGATCGTGCCGATAACAAATCTGTCAGGACGTACTACGTTGATGCCAGTCTCACCAACATCGAAACTAACCGAATTATTTGGCAAGACCAAAACAGCGAAATTAAAAAAGTCATCATCCAGCCTAAGGCTAAATTGTAGAACTATAAAGAAACGCGAACTATTCTCACTCTTACCATAAACAGTGTGAATTCGCATAGTTCGTGTTTCTTATGTTTGTCTTTACTGTTTAAGGTGACAAGCAATAGTCCTTCTACCTTGACACTTTGCCCGACCCTTGACATATTCTTATGTTTTTAATAAACTAGTGGGAGCATGACGATACGGCTCAAAAATACCTTAATACCGGGGATATTCGCAATCTTAGTGGTACTAATTCCGACTATTCTCATCAAACTCGGAGTGATTGATGCCTATATTGCGCAAATTATCACCATGGGAGGCGTAAACGCTATCCTTGCAATTAGCGTGAATACTATCACGGGGTGGACCGGACAGCTTTCCTTGGGACAGGCTGGCTTCATGGCGATAGGTGCCTATACGACCATTGTCTTCACGGTTGATTTAGGAATACCTCTTCCCGTTTCCATAGCATTCGCAAGCGTTATTACGGCGTTTTTCGGCTGGCTTATCGGATTTCCCACATTGAAGCTTACCGGCGATTACCTTGCCATTGTAACGCTTGGTTTCGGTGAAATTATTCGTGTTATCCTGATTAACATAAAAGCCGTATCCGGTGGCGCTAACGGCAGACGTTTCACTACCTTATTCGCTCTCTATCCATGGGTTTCCTTTCTCTGTGTAACTGGGGTTCTCGTTATGGGTGTCATCTTTTTGCAGAATTTCATGCGTTCATCCTATGGGAGGGCGATTCTTGCAGTGCGGGAAGATGAAATCGCCGCGAATTCAAATGGAATCGGTGTTTTTCAGTACAAGATGGTTGGGTTTGTTACAGCTGCTTTTGTCGCGGGCATAGGCGGAGGGCTTTACGCAGCAGTCATCGGCTTCATCAAGCCGGACATAGCTTCCTTCAACAAGAGCATCGACTATCTCATATTTGTAGTGCTTGGTGGTATGGGATCCATAACAGGTTCTATATTAGCCGCCTATATTCTAACCTATCTTCAAGAATTGTTGCGCTTCTTACGGGATTATCGACTCATCATCTACCCACTCATTCTCATCGTGGTAATGCTTTATCGTCCACAAGGACTGCTCGGCATGAAAGAACTCTCTTTTGTGCGCCTATACACGCGGATGTGGAAATTCTTTACACGATTGAAGAAGACAAACTTGCAAACTCATAAAGACTACAATAATTTGAATAAAAAATGAGAGAATAAACTACAGATCAATATAGACACTCTAAATGTCATGATAATCTGTACGGTTCATAGGATAAATAAGTACTATTTTTAGTTTTTGCAGAATGATAAGAGAAAACAGGAAAATCGAACTCAAAATGTAATCCGAAATCCTGTTTTCCCACTTAATTAGTAATTCTCCGCCTTAATTTGAAAGAAAGACTTGGGATGCTTACAGACGGAACACAGTTCCGGAGCTTTTTTACCAACGACAATATGTCCACAATTAGCACACTGCCAGACTTGGTCTCCATCGCGGGAGAAAACCAGACCACCTTCGACGTTAGCAAGGAGCTTGCGATAACGTTCCTCATGAGCTTTCTCGATAGCCGCAACCGCTTTGAATAAAGCTGCAATAGCTGTGAATCCTTCCTCTCGGGCGTCTTTTTCGAAACCGGCATACATATCGGTCCATTCATAGTTTTCGCCCGCCGCGGCATCTTTCAGATTGGTAGCCGTGTCGGGAATATCATCATTATGTAGAAGCTTGAACCAAAGTTTGGCATGCTCCTTCTCGTTGTCAGCGGTTTCGCGGAAAAGTTCTGCTATCTGCTGGTAGCCTTCTTTTTCTGCTTTCCCTGCATAGTAAGTGTACTTATTACGCGCTTGAGATTCTCCTGCAAACGCTGCTTGTAAATTTTTTTCGGTCTTTGATCCTTTCAAATCCATATTATTCTCCTTAATTTAAAGATTAATTATTGATAAAATAATATACTTTCTTTAGAAAATCAAGTCTTTTTTAGTTTTTTTGTTGAAAATCAGTAGGTAATGTCACCTGGATGCTCGTCGATCTATCCTGTTTTTCCTTTATCGTAGTCTGCTTTCCAGGCTGTGAATAGTCCCGGTTCTCTTTCAGAATTTTGAAATAATCATTTTTCGAATAGCGTCAGTTAGTTTGTCAGATATTATCCGTTCATACTCAAAATATGAGAGTCCGTCAAGTCCACATCCAAAAGCGAGGCATAGACATCATCTTTTAAAACAGGGGCGTGAGTGAACCGCCGATTCATCTTCGGCGGAGACACGAAGAATCTGTTCACTTCCTTTATGATTAAATCCCGGTAAGCCGCCGTTCTGCTGACTTTAGTCCGATACCACCCGGTCATGGTCCACATTGTAGTTATATTCTACCTGTCCTTTGGACTAGGGTTGTTCATCGCAATGACCTTGGTGCCCGGCTTCTCGTAGTCCTTCTCAAAGTAGCTTTTCGGTCTGGCTACCTCCTATACAAGTTCCGTTTCCGAGAACATTCCTCGAAGTAATTCTTTTTATCACCTTAGTAACCTTTCCGTCATATGTTCATAGCGCCTCTGATCTTTATTTTATCTAATGTGACATTACTATTGATTTTTAACAAGACAAAAAAATAATTTTATCATATAATAGTAAGAGTTATGAAGATCCTTTGTTTCGTCACATTCCTTTTAATTTCGCATCTTCTGTTTACACAGGAACATGAACTTGATGCTCTGTCCGTAGGAACCAAGGAGGAGTCGGAGTCTGCGAATCTCGAGGCGTGGAGGCTTCTTCTTACAGCCTGCGCCGCCGAGGATGTGGAGCAGGTCAAGGTCGCGGTGGACGCAGGCGTGGATGTCAATACGGAAGAGAACGGCGTATCGCCCTTGATGTTTGCGGCGTACGTGGGTAATACGGCCGTGGTCGAGTCTCTCGTTAAGGCGGGCGCAGATACCAACTTCAGTAATACGGATGGCGTGAGCGCTCTCTTCATTGCTGCATATATGGGACACACTCAAGTCGTGAAAGTTCTCGCATCTTTGGGCATCAGCGCTCGAGATAGAAATTTGGCTCGGCATATCGCAGAAGAGCAAGGTATGCAGGATACTGTGAAAACCCTCTATCCAGACTATAAACCACTGGATTATCGTAAACTGAGGCGCAACGAATACAAGAGTGGAGATGCCTTTGAGGTGATATTCAATGTTTCCCGTATCTATGTTGACAAGGATAATATGTACCGCGCGTCCTGCGTCCTCAAGTCGAACAGAGATGCTCCCCCCAACGTCAACTATGAATTCTTCCTCGAGTCTAAAAATCGTTTCCTTTTCATAGAAGGTGATTCTATAGATGCCTGCGTCTCTTTCAGTTCCTTGCAAAATATCATAGTGAGTGAAATACCCTATCGCTCAGTCGAGCAAGCTCTATTTCAATTAGATAAGATTTTTGATATCTGGTAAAATAAGGAGAATAAAATGGCAATATACGATGAGAGAATAAAAAGCCTCATAGCTGACATGACTCTGGAGGAAAAGGTTTCCCAACTTATTTACACGAGTGTAGGGATTCCGCGTCTGGGAATTCCTGAATACAACTGGTGGAATGAATGCCTTCACGGAGTTGCACGTTCTGGGCCCGCGACTGTGTTTCCCCAAGCTATTGCACTTGGAGCTACCTTTGACGAGGATCTTGTCCACAGAGTGGCTTCGGCTATCGCAGACGAAGCTCGCGCCAAGTATAATGAGGCTGTGAAATACGGTAACCGCGGGCAATACTGGGGTCTGACCTATTGGACGCCTAACATCAATATATTTCGGGACCCGCGTTGGGGTAGAGGGCAGGAAACCTACGGGGAGGACCCCCTCCTCACAAGTCGAATCGGACTGGCCTTTGTGAAGGGACTGCAGGGTGAGGACCCGGAACATTTGAAGCTCGCGGCATGTGCCAAACACTTTGCAGTTCACTCCGGTCCTGAAAAGTTGCGTCATGTATTCGACGCTCATGTCTCCAAGAAGGATCTATTTGAAACCTACTTGCCCGCATTTAAACTACTTGTAGAAAATGGTGTAGAAGCTGTCATGGGTGCTTATAATCGTACCCTTGGTGAACCGTGTTGTGGTAGTTTCTATCTTTTGAAAGATATTCTGCGTGATAAATGGCAATTTAAAGGACATGTTGTATCGGACTGCTGGGCTATCCGTGACTTTCATGAAAACCATAAAGTGACAACAACACCGGAAGATTCAGCCTCTCTTGCTCTTAAATCCGGGTGCGACCTCAATTGTGGCTGTACCTATCCTGCACTCACCGCGGCCTGTAAACAAGGGCTGGTTACGGAAGAACAGATAGATACCGCCCTTACTCGTATCTTGCGGACACGGTTCAAACTTGGTATGTTTGTTCCACCTGCGGAAGATCCTTATGCATATCTGGACCGTAGCGTCATTAATTGCGAAAAGCACCAACAGATAGCACGCGAGGCCGCACAAAAATCTATTGTGCTTCTCAAGAATGAAAATAGACTACTACCTTTAAAGTCGACGGAGAAGAGAATCCTAGTCATGGGTCCTATGTCCGCGAGTGTCAATGTCTTGCTCGGTAACTACTACGGTGTCAGCTCTCGCATGATAACCATTCTGGAAGGCCTCGCAGAAAGGGTGCAGGGTAGATTCGATATCACGCTGGACTATCATCAGGCCTGTATGCCCTATGATGAAAACCATAACAATGGCTGGACAGTCGGTATGGCCGAGAACGCAGATGTGATAATCGCTGTGTTTGGACTTGACAACGCCATGGAAGGCGAAGAAGGAGACGCTATTGCGTCAGACTATAAAGGGGATCGCGAGCGTATAGAGTTACCGCCATGGCAACTGGAGTACCTGCGTGCATTGAAGAATCGTGGCAAACCTGTCGTGATGATTCTCACAGGTGGAAGCGCTATCGCCTTTCCAGAAGACATTGCAGACGCAGTCCTCTACGTGTGGTATCCTGGTGAAAGAGGTGGAGAAGCTGTTGCAAATGTCATATTTGGAGATGTCTCGCCTTCAGGACATCTACCAATTACCATTCCCGCCTCCACCGAACAACTTCCCCCTTATGAAGACTATTCGATGCAGGGGAGAACCTATCGTTACATGAAAGAAAAACCCCTCTTTCCCTTCGGCTTTGGACTTTCTTATACGACCTTTAGTTTTGATTCTCTCGAACTGTCCGAGAAATCCATTGCCACAGGCGAATCCGTCACCGCCATAGTGACGGTCTCCAACACAGGGGATCGTGATGCGGATGAATCTATCCAAATTTATGTGTCAAAAGATGTTCGTACCCAAGATGATCCTGCCTTTTCTCTCCGTGCGTTTAGGCGGGTGTTTATCCCTGTGCATAAGAGCGTTACCTTTTCTTTCATCTTACCTGCATCAGCATTTGAAAGTATCAACACGGATGGAGAAGGCATCCTCATTTCAGGAACCTACACGGTTATTGCGGCCGATGCAGCTCCCCTCGCAGTTTCTATTGAAAGAGGCGCGTCAGAGCCGATTCGTGCCAAGATAAGCGTAGCCTGATTGGTTTGGACTGTGGACGGATCGATAATAGGGGAGGACTTGAACAGATGCAGAAAAACAGCAAAAGAATGGCTTTTCGGTGTTCTAGTTGTGACCACGAAGAATCGAGATGGTTAGGGCGCTGTCCCGAATGTGGAGAATGGAATACGCTCATAGAAACAGTCAGTTCAAGCGGGAAGGGGGGAGTATCCCTCATTGTGGATGGTAAGCCTCCCCTCTCTCTACCTTTATCCGCGATCGACTCTTCAGAACGGGTTCACGTTTCGTCCGGTATCGCGGAACTGGACCGTGTGCTGGGCGGCGGACTGATGAAGAGATCAAGCATCCTGCTTGGCGGAGAACCTGGCATCGGTAAGTCAACACTGTTGCTACAGGTTGCCGCGTCCGTGCGAACAGACGGGATCATTCTCTACATTTCAGGAGAAGAGTCCGCAGGGCAACTACGTATGCGTGCAGACCGGCTCGATATTATGGACCCCGCCCGAGGAGCTGGCCGTATTGAGACGCTCTGTACAGGTTCGCTTGCGAAAATAGAAACGGTTCTGAACGCTCGCAGACCGGTACTAGTTATCGTGGACTCGGCTCAAACCTTACACGCCGACGATGCCGGACCCGCACCCGGTACGGTGAATCAAATGAAGTTCTGTGCATGGGAACTGGTTTCATGGGTGAAGGAACACGATGCGACTCTGTTCCTCGTTGCTCATGTTACTAAGGAGGGGTTCATCTCGGGTCCGAAAACCCTCGAACACATGGTTGATACGGTACTTTACTTTGAGCAAAACAGTATAGATTCGCGATTCTTACGCGCTTCAAAAAATCGATTTGGGTCAATTGATGAAATCGGTATATTCATGATGACGGAGAAAGGACTTGTCGCGGTGGATGACCTGTCCAGCCTATTTCTGGTGCGACGAGAAGGAGAGTTGCCACCGGGTGTGTCCACGGCTGCGGTCATGGAAGGTTCGCGTACCCTGCTCGTGGAGATTCAGGCACTCACCGTGCCAGCCAAGGGGGCTATGAGCCGCGTATTCTCCGATAAGATAGATGGAGCGCGTGTGGCGCGCATTGCGGCAACGATGGAAAAGCACCTGAATTTGCGTCTCTCGGACCAAGACCTCTATGTCAACGTTGCAGGCGGTATACGTATTTCCGAGGTGGGTGTCGACTTGGCATTGGCGGCCGCGCTCTACTCCGCACGCGCCAACATCCCTCTGCCAAGAGGTACTGTGGTTGCAGGTGAGTTGTCCCTGGCCGGCGAGGTGAGACCTTTGCGCCGTTTGTCCACACGTGTGAAGACTAGTATGAGTATAGGTTTTGACCGCTTTGTCGGTCCAGAAGAATCGGAGTCTCAAGCCGAAAAAAAGATGTCCAGTGCAGATATCTTCCAAATCAGGGATATAAAAAGCGCGATTAAGGCTATATGGAGTCCCACGCTTAAAACCTAGATTCTCAAAGCGCTTGCAAAGCCTCAAGGAAGACGCTTTTCAGTATTCTTTGCATCGGAAAGTATTCTATCGTCCAGTTCCCGCTCCTTCAGGACTTGTTACTTATACATAAGAAAATCCGCAGAGTACATGGAGAAAAACAGTCCCAATTTCTCTTTTTCTCCACGAAATCTACGTTCCCCGCTTAAACTTCTTCATTGAATCGATATGAATAAATATCCTTTTGTGGGTCAGGTTTAACCATCTGGGCGAGAACGCGGAAGGGGATGGATTCTTTGTTCACAAATTACTGTTTTTTATACCAAGTAACACTTTACTGACCGTCTTCAATCGGCTATCAATTTGACTCCTTTTATAAGAAAAAGATTTATGATATAGTAGGATCATGACATTGCGAGAAAGAAATCTGCTTTTCAAATTCGGTATAGCATTGACCGCACTGGCATTGTGTTGTTTAGCATTCGCATCCGTGTCTGTATTCCGAATTCACTCTGGTGTTTTCTCGTCTCTGATGGACTCTGCGTCCGAAAGAGGTGGTGTTATAGGAAGCTATTTTGGTCCCGTATGGGACTATGCGGCTTTCGTATCAATGACAGTGTCCACTGTTTACGCGCTTACTGCTCTTATATTCATCTATCGCTTTTTTGAGAAGACCAAAGCTCCTGAAATATTGTTTTTTGCCTTCTTTGTCATGTCTTTTGCGTTTGAAGCTTGCCGTATCATGATACCTCTGAAAGAGGTGAACGAATTGCCGAGTGTTTATCTTATTATGTCCGGACGTCTGTTGTTCTTTGGGAGATACTTTGGATTATTCTCCTTGTTCATGGCGAGTGTCTACGCTGCGGGATTCAATGTTCAACAGCAAAAAAATAACATTCTCGCGCTGACGGCGTTATCCTTTGTGTTCGCACTTGACATTCCCTTAGACGGCTTTTCATGGAATAGTAGTTTAAGTATAGCAAATGGATACCCACGGCTTTTCGGGATGGCTGAATTGGGGTTCACGCTTGTCACGCTTACAACTTTCTTCGTTGCCGCCTTGACGCGAGGAAGCAAAGACTATATCTTTGTGGGATTAGGCGCACTCGCAGTTCTTATCGGCAGAGAAGTCCTTGTCAACGCGGATACGTGGGTTGCCCCGTTTGCGAGTCTATTGCTGTTGAGCTTGGGAACATGGTTCATTTGTACAAGACTCCACAGTGTGTACCTGTGGTTTTAATTTCAAATCATATAAAGGATTTGATGATCTGTTCTGTCAGGAGTCCCCATCCGTCAACGAGCACGAAGAGGATAAGCTTGAAAGGCATGGAAATCATAATGGGTGGGAGCATTATCATGCCCATGGACATCAGAGTACTTGCCACGACCATGTCAATTACAATGAAGGGGATGTAGAGCAGGATGCCGATTTTGAAGGCTACTGTTAATTCGTTGAGGATGAATGCGGGAATAAGGATGTATGTCGGCACATCCGCGAGTGTATTGGGCTTTGCAAGACCGCGCATCGACATGAAGAGTCTAATGTTTTCAGAATGTCCACTCATCTGCCGGTACATGAATATACGCAGGGGCGTTTCAGCCGCACGAAACGCCTGTTCTACAGAAATTTCTCCGTCAGAAAGAGGTTTCACTGAGTTTTGGTAGATCATGTCAAACGTGGGCCACATGATGAAAATCGTCAGAAATAGAGCGATTCCCATAAGTACTTGAGTCGGCGGTACCTGTTGGAGAGAAAGCGCGCGTTTTATGAAATCGAGGACAATGGAGATGCGCAGGAAACTTGTCATAAGGATGATGATACTCGGCGCAAGAGACAGTACGGTAAGGAGGAGCAACAGTTGCAGGGAAAACGCTACTTCTCTGCCTGATTGAGGGTTCCTCATGGTTAGGTCAATGAAAGGAATAACCGGACTTTGGGGAGGTACAGGAATGCTCGTAGTTGCGGAGACGGCTATGTCAGGAAAGTCCGACTCCTGTGCGTTTAGTCCAGCGGTTCCCGCGAGGAGCAATAAGAGAAACGCATGGGAACGGAAGTATCTACGAAAAATATAAAGCGTCACAGTCCCTTAAGCCTTTCACGGGATTTTCGAACGTTCTCCGCTTTAGGAGGCTCTCCAACGTACGGAGTAGTTTTACTAGCACGGCGCATGAGAGTGGCAAAGCCAGATGCCTTGGCCTTTTCCGCGCTTCGCCGTGACTCTTCGACCAACATAGCATCTACGGTCTCCTTGTCGTTGATTTCCGCTAGGAGAGCCACGCCGCCGTCTGCGGACCCCACGAGCCACGCCTTTTCCCCTACGCTGACAATATGGATAAAACGGTTCGCGCCGAGCGAAAGTCCTGCTAATATTTTTAGGAAGGGGTCTTTCTGTTCTTGGACGTGGAAAAATTTCTTGAGAAAGAAGACTAATCCATAGATTGCTACGGATGCCAGCACCAAAACCAGTACGAGGCGTAGTATGACGAGGAAAGTGGAGACTGAAGAAGGGACAGCCTCCTGCGACAGGCTTTCGTCCGTCAACACCAAGGTTTCCTCACCGATAATTTGACTCTGATCAGGTATCTGAGGAAAAGCTGACTGCGCTACGAGGAGAACAAACAATATCAACAAACCACGGAAGGTAAAGAATGAGGATATTATCTGAATATTTCCCTCCAAAACCTCACTTCTTTTTAGATTCTCTTTTAGATTCTCCATTTTCCGTTTCTCGAGCATATTATTCGCTCACACGGTCCGCAGGGGAGACTATTTCAGTAACACGAACGCCGAAATTTTCATCAATGACCACAACTTCACCTTTGGCGATGAGCTTATGATTTACGAGGATGTCAACTGGTTCGCCTGCGAGCTTGTCTAATTCGATGATAGTACCTTCGCCCATGCTCAAGATTTCCTTGATGAGCTTCCTAGTACGTCCGAGTTCTACGGTCATCTCCATGAATACATCCATGATGAGACCAATGTTTCCCTGTTCCATGGCCGCGTTTTGGGGCAAAAGGTTGGGGAATTGGACAGACTGCACGTTAGGTGGTGTATAACCCGTCATGGGATAGCCTGGCATAGGCATGGTGCCCTGGATATTACTCATGTTGGGCATAGCGGTAACTATCGCAGGCTGAGAATCGGTAGTTGCAGACTGACGAACAGGCGCTTTCTTCGTGGCTGAAGCAATGGCTTTTGCGATATTGGAGGACACTGTGGGCCCGTAGATCTCCCAGAGCTGTCGTTGTGTTCCGTCGCCCAAGTCGATATTGTACAAAGCAACAGGGAAAGTGCCATTAGGGAGCGCGATAACGGCTTTCGGCACATTAGTCGCTTCCGGTGAAACAGATGCGATGGACGTATTATTTGTTGCCTTTGTCAGAGCAGTTATCTGCGTCCCAATCAACTGGGAGACTACTTCGCCTATCATGGAGAGAGCCATTTCATCAAGTACGATGTTATCTTCTTTGTTGAGCAGGCTTGCGATACGCTTTGCCATGTCTTCGCTCATAATAAACACGTGTTCGCCGGGAAAACCCGTCGAGAAGTCTGCTTTGACCGCAACGACCTGATCGGGTAACTGCCCAAGTACTAAATCGCGGTTAGAAAAAGACACTTCTGGACCATTAAAGGTAACAGTTGTACCAGTCATAGTAGACAGAGCACGTCCTTGATTCTCATCAGTTTCGGTAAGCAAGTCATGAAGAGCCTTTCGCTCCTCGTCGCTGCCGGGCAACGCCGTGGATGGAGCGGATCCTCCCATGCTCGAAGAATCTACACCTGATAATAAAGCATCTATTTCTGCTTGTGAAAGAGCGCCGTCGCTCATAATGTTTCCTCCTTCTCCGTTGTGAGTTCTTCAAATTCTCCATGTTCAATTCTAGCGGTTTTTTTAATAATCTGTACAGCTATTTTCTTACCCACAACGCCCGGTCTGCACAAGAATTTTTTTTGGCCACCCACGTTCAAGGAATAAGGGTCTCCGACTCGTGTATTGTAGAGACGTACTACGTCTCCGATCTGCAAGGAAAGCACGTCGCGTATGGATACCTGTATAGCCCCGATTTCTGCCACCACATTAACATCAACGCTTGAAAGCTTTTCTTTTATTATGTTAAGATTTTCTGCGGTCGTTCCTCGCCGTACCGATGAATACCAAAACTGGGCAGATAGCTTGCTGATAATCGGTTCAATAGTCAAATAGGGAATACAGAAGTTCATCATACCCTCCACGTCCCCGACTTTTGTTTCAAGGGTAACAAGCACCACCATTTCAGTTGGCGGTACTATCTGGGCGAACTGGGGATTTGTATCAATCTGTCCCAGACGCGGGCGCAAGTCAATAACCGTGGTCCACGCTTCCCGCATATTTCCCAGAATCCTGACAATGACACCCTCCATAACTGAGGTCTCGATGTCGGTAAGCTCGTGTTGAGCTTTTGTGCCTTCACCAGAACCACCAAAGAGACGGTCTATGATGGAGAAGGTAATCGCCGGGTCAATTTCAAGAATAGCGTTTCCCTTGAGTGGATCCATGTTGATGATTGCCAGCGTAGTCGGCGAAGGGATTGAACGGATAAATTCTTCATATGTGAGCTGATCAACTGATGCTACATGCACATGAGTCATACTCCGTAGCTGGGCGGACAGTCCCGTTGTGGTGAGACGGGCAAATGTCTCATACATGATAGAAACTGTACGAATTTGCTCTTTTGAAAACTTATCAGGTCGCTTAAAATCGTAAAGTTTAATTTTACGAGTATCTTGCGTTGGCCTAAAATCTTCAGGTTCCGTATCCCCGGAGCTTATAGCTGTGAGTAGCTGGTCTATTTCATCCTGAGACAGAACTTCAGTCATAACATTTACATTTCCATTGTTGACAGTTGTTTAAAATAGATAGCCCGAATTTTAGCGGTATTCAAAAGACGGTTCATCTTTTCCATTAAGTCGTTTTTAAGCGTCTCTTCTTTATCCGGTTGCAGGTCAACATGAAATTTGTTGCTAAAATAATTGCGAGTAAAGTCCTGTAATTCCACAAGTCGACTCGTTAGTTCAGTCGCAGCGGTCGCGTTATTGAGGTCATAACCCAGAAACATTTCAACAACCACTGAATAGGGAGGAATATCCTTCGTATTTGTCCGAATAACAGGGAGAGCGCTAAAAATGGAATACGTGGGTTTGGTCCCGACATACGCATCATTTTCTGGAACAGTCGTCTGAGATTTCCCACTCCCAATCACGATATTAACTGTAATCACAGATATAGTGATAACAACAACAATCGCCCCTAACCCTATTGCCACAAACTTGAGCAAGTTCGGCAAGAGCATCGCAAATCCTGCGCCTTTTTTCTTTTTAGAATCGGCACCTGCATCCCCATCGTCGCCGCCAAGGTCAATATTATCATCATCAGCATTCGACATAACTCACCTCTTAATTTAAGACATTTATATTCTATGACGCTATTACAATAGATTCTATTGTATACGTTTTTTTCGTATGTGTCAAGGCTATTTAGAAAAATATTACATAAAACTAATCCCATTTTCTATACAAAATCACCCGAACATTCAAAAACAGAAACAGAATGGTCGCCAGAATGAAGAATGCCACATCCCGTGTGTCAACGATACCTTTGGAGAAGGCTTCAAAATGGAAGGACAATGAGAAGAAGTTGATAAAATCAGCGATCAGTACGGGCAGGCGTGTAGCCGCCTGATTGATAAGCATCATCACGACAAGCACGACTGCACTTCCCAGAAAAGCAGACGCCTGATTCTTGGACAGTGCGGAAAACAACAATCCCAAACTGATCGTGGATGCGCTCAATAGAACTGTGCCGATGTATTCACCCACGATAACACCCACATCAAAACTGCCCAACACGGAAAGCATGAGTGGTACCGGTATCGTAAGTGCGAGAATCATACACAAAAGACTGAATGCCGCGAAAAATTTGCCCAAAACCAGGTCCCATTCGGATGTGGGCATGGTGAGCAATAACTCAATACTACCGAGCTTGCGTTCTTCCGCCCATCCTTTCATCGTGAGCGCCGGTACTGCCAAAATCATGGCAAGCGGAAATGCAGCAAAAAACGGCCGCAGGGTCGCGCTGTCGAGCGCAAAATATCTCTGCAAATAAAACAGCCATACGGACACAAAAACCAGAAAAAATACCGTTACCCCATAAAAAATCGGTGAATGTAGCGCCGAGTACAATTCTTTCCTTATAATAGCTTTCATCGTTATTCCTTTGTTAGTTTGACAAAAATGTCCTCAAGACTTACCTTTTTTTTATTCATACCGACTATTTTAAAGCCGGATGATACAACACAGTCAAATATCGTCTCGCCGTCCATAAGATAAGTCGACTCTGTGCTTTGCACAGAAAATATTAAATCTACGACTCTCTTACCGTTTATTTCTGAGAAATCCGCTTTTTTCTCTATATGTACTTCCGTGTCTCCCATTTCTCTAGCGATTTTCACACGGATGGTTTCTTCGTCCATGTCTTGCGGAGGAATCAGACGTAACTCCCACGTGTCTGTCCCCTTTAGAGAAGCAGCGATTTCCACGGGCGTACCGTACGCTACGATTTTGCCTTCGTTTATGATGAGGACTTGGGAACAAACAGCCTCTACCTCTTGCAAGATGTGCGTGGATAGGATAACAGTTTTGCTCTTGCCGAGTTCTTTTATGAGGGATCGGATTTCTATGATTTGATTGGGATCGAGCCCTGTGGTTGGTTCGTCGAGGATAAGGATTACCGGGTCGTGAATGATGGCTTGCGCCAGCCCTACTCGCTGTTTGTAGCCCTTGGACAGGGTTTCTATCTTTTTGCTGGTAACGTTTCCCAACCCACACACTTCGACTGCTCGCTGTTTCGCGCTCTTCTGTGCCGTTTGGGGGACGAGGCGCGCCCGTGCAATGAATGTCAGGTATTCGTCCACCGTGAGGTCTCCATAAACCGGTACGCTCTCCGGCAAATACCCAATATGTTTCTTCACATCGACTGGCTCATCTATCACGGAAATACCGTCTATAAGTGCTGTTCCGGATGTGGGGAAGTGGTAGCCGGTGAGTATCTTCATCACCGTGGTTTTGCCCGCGCCGTTTGGTCCCAGAAATCCCAGCACATGGTCCCGGTCAACCGAGAACGACACATCTTTCACAGCAGTAAATCCTCCGTATTGCTTCGTTATGTTCGATACCGTTATCATTGGTTCTCCTTTATTTTTCTAAATTATACAAAACTATTCCCTTGATGTCTAGATGAATGTACCTGAAAAAAGCGACGGATGTTGTTTCTCAAGGGTGTATTTGCCTCTCCCTTTCAAAACACTACTGCATTAGTTTCTATGAAACTACCCGGCGGCCGCGGCGATAGAGCTTTCAAGCGCGTCCAGTTCTGCTGGAATCAATGCCGTGGGTTTGGATATGTTCTTTAACATGGCGAATTCTTGGGGGATAGTGATATTTTGGCCGGTTATCCGCGAAACAAAATCAGCGAATTTTGCAGGATGTCCCGTTGCAAGCACGACGCAGTGCGATCCGTTATCCTTTTCAGCGAAAGCCTGCTCCGCCGCGGCAAAAGCTACTGCACTGTGCGGGTTCAGGAGAATCCCAAATTTCTCCCACGCGCTCCTGATAGTCTTTATCGTGGTCGTATCGTCGACGGCTTCGGAAAATACCATGTTTCTCATAACAGCAGGCGATTCCTGATAGAACGAGAACATCCGCTCATAGTTTGAAGGATAGCATACATCCATTGCGGGTGAATTAGTGATAAGGGGCGTGAGCGCAGGGTTGAATGTCCGTCCTGAAAAGAAGTCTCCAAATGAGTTATTGGCATTCATTGCCGCTATGAACCCATGGACAGGCAATCCGAATTTCCAAGCATAGAGACCCGCTATGAGGTTACCGAAATTGCCACACGGTACGCTAAAGACCAAATCATCCGCGATGCTCTTCTTCAGCTTGACGAACGCATACAGGTAATAGAAAGCTTGCGGTAGAAGCCGCCCCACATTGACCGCGTTTGCGGAAGTGATATTGTAACGTTCCGCGAAGCCGCGGTCCAGCATTGCGGACCTGATGATACGCTGGCAATCGTCAAAATAGCCCTTTATTTGAATAGGGATGATGTTGCCACCATTTTGGACAAAAACCGATTCGTCAAGTCCACGTATGGGGCCGGATGGGTAGAGAATGACTGCCGTGATGTTTTTTCTACCACGAAAGGCGCGGGCGATACTCACACCCGTATCATGGCGCGCCGCAGTTAAAACCATAACCTTGTCATTGTTCAACTCTTCAATGATAGCCGCGAGAAAGGCTATGCCGAAATCCTTAAAAACGCCTGTAGGTCCGTTGTAGAGCTTCAATATTGAAAATTTTTCATCTAACTGTTGCACTTCAGGCTCGAAATCAAAGGCGCTCTCCGCGACCCGCGCCGCAACTATGGGATTGACATCACCTTCAAGAAATGACGGCGAAATAGCAGACACAAGCTCGGTATATACCGTTCCAGAATCCATATAGAGAAAAAACTGTCTCATGTCAGGTACAGACGCGGGAATAAACAGTCCACCGTCTAACGGACACCCTTTAAGAATAGCTTTCTTAAAGGAAACTGTATCATCCGACCTGGTAGATTTAAATAACATACCTTAATTTATCATAAAAAAATGATGGTGGCAAGTAAGAAAAACTGTATTTAGAATTGACCATACACCATTGTTGAAGAAGACCTATACACTTTCTCGTGAAAAATATATACTAAAAAATGGAGTATAAATGATGGGAAAAAAATACGGACATCCGATAAGTCTGTACTCGGTTCAGACGAAGTACTGCGCCGGATGCGGGCATGGCATCATTACGCGCATCATCTGCGAGCTTATTGACGAAATGGGACTACGAGGCAAGACTATTGTCACAAACCCGGTAGGGTGTGCAATTTGGGCAGATCTCTACTTCGACATGGATACGGTTCAACCCCCACACGGGCGTACGCCTGCAGCCGCCACTGGTGTCAAGCGCGTCTTACCCGATCATACCGTCATCTGTTACCAAGGGGACGGCGATATGGCCGCCATAGGTACAGCCGAGATGATACATGCGGCGAACCGTGGCGAAAAATTCACCACGATATTTGTTAATAACGCCATCTATGGCATGACTGGTGGGCAGATGGCGCCTACGACCCTCGTAGGGCAGAAAGCCACTACAGCGCCCCATGGACGGGACCCGGATGCCGCGGGTATGGGCTATCCTATCCGTGTGTGCGAGTTGCTTGCCACGCTTGAAGGTGCGTGTTATATTGCGCGTGGTGCGGTCAATAATGCGGCTAGCGTTCGCAAGACCAAGTCCTATATCAGGAAAGCGCTTGAAGCGCAGGAGCAAAGACAGGGATGGACAATGGTGGAGATTCTCTCCCCATGCCCCACAAATTGGGGCATGGATCCCGTCCAAGCGGTTGAATGGCTTGAGCAAAAAATGTTTCCTGTATTTCCACTCGGCGAGATCAAGAATACATTAAGAAAGGAGGCGTAAATCTCTTGACGGAAAAATCTTTCTTTGCAGGTTTTGGAGGGCAGGGTATTATCTCCCTCGGGCAAATCTGGGTGTATTGTGGTATGAAAGAAGGTAAAAACGTAACGTTTTTCCCATTTTATGGCGCGGAAAAGCGTGGCGGTATTGCTCGTGCAGGCGTCATTGTATCAGACGAAGAAATCGCCAGCCCTCTTGTCACGACTCCAGATTCTGCACTCGTAATGAATGCTGATTCTCTGCCGCTTTGCGAAAATAGTGTGAAAAACGGCGGACTGTTAGTTGTCAATTCTTCTTTAATAAAAGAAGAACCAGAACGGAAGGGTATCCGCACCTTCAAGATAAATGCTACCGACATAGCGGAACGAATCGGCAATGCTAAGTTTGCTAACATGGTCGCCATGGGTGCAATGGCAAAACTCACAGGCACCCTGACTATCTCAGACATTGAAGCTATCCTAAGAGACTTTTTCCCGCCTGACAAGCACAAATTCTTGTCGCTCAACGTAGAGGCAATCGAAGCTGGCTGGAATGCGGCATGACAGCGTGGAGGTAAATCATCTTTTTAAAAAATACCGTTAGCAGTTAAATCGGCACCAGTATTGATGCCAAGAATGCCGTTCTGATGAACATACCGAATTTTCTCTGCTTGAAGTAAACCGTCGCGGGTCAGAATCCGTTGCCGCTACGATTTCATTCCCCCTTGTTTATGACTGGCATGGACGAGTAGCGGAACATGAGGAGCACCGCCCTTTTCTTGAGATGCATATAACGATGGCATTCACGCAACAAAAGGTTGTGCGGATCGCATCCGCGAGACTTTCATTCTTGACTGTAAAGCTTGGGCTTGGATCCGCGAAGCGCAGCCAAGGTAGCCCAAGTGAAGATAGTAACCTCGAAATTCAGTCGCGTTTTGGTACTCTCTCGAGAAACAGTGTCGTGAGTGGTTTGTCCCGACAGGATTATCGCAAATACTGCTACTAAATCAGACGGTTCAAAATTTGGGATAACCGGTTCCATCCCATCTTTCGTGGTGATTACCTACGAAAAGCTTGGTATGTACCAGAGATTCGCTCATTTGAACTCCTTGCACAGTAGGTATATTCCTTTTATCTCCTTGAACCGGATTCGCCCAACTTACCCGGTTTTAAGAGAATGTTGTCCCTAGTTGTTCTTAATGGAGATCTTCCGACATTGAGGAACATCGCAGACTGAATAACGATTTCCATATTCCACGACGCCATTATTTCAGAGTATATCTTTTGTTTAAACATGGCATCAAGCAGGATTTTGATGTACTAGCTGGTCCGTTTCAAGTGTCCACTGTTTTCAATATCATGGAATTCAACAAGGTTTATAACGGTATTCAAAGCAAAGCTCTACACATCAAGAATAGCTTTTGATTTTCTTTCAATATGTATCATATGACTCCCTTTTGCAAAGGGAGAAATTCCACGAGTTTAAGAATCGCATTACCCCTTTACTTTTTTTTTACTTTTTGGTAAAGTAATGAAGTTCTGAAACTTTGTTTCTGGAACAGGTCTATAATTATTACCCAAGGAAGGTTTCTATGTCACGAATATGCGATATTTGCGGAAAGCGCCCTATGACAGGCAATACAGTCAGCCATGCAAAAAACCATACGCGCCGCGTATGGCGTCCTAACCTCTTGAAAATCAAGACGGAAAAGGATGGTTCAACGGTTACGCTTAAGATTTGCGCCCGGTGCCTCAGAAGCGGCAAGGTCGTCAAGAAAGTGAGAGGGGAGGGGTTTAGCAGACAGGAGTTTGAGCGATTATCAGTAGCGCCATGACTCCCCCATCTAAAGGCGGGGGAGTTGTCAACGTGTTTCAAACGGTATTTAATGATACTCCTCCCTTCCCCCCGTTTTCATCCCCTAACAATTCGTTAATAGCGACGGCTGCTCGGCGTCCTTCGCCCATTGCGAGGATGACAGTGGCCGCGCCCAATACGATATCGCCGCCTGCGTAGACCGTGTCAAGCGATGTCTTTTGTCTGTTATCAACGATGATGTGCCCGTGTTTATCTGCTTTGAGCGCGGGTGTGAAGTGTTCAAGCAGGGGATTGGGCGCGTTGCCCAGTGCGGGAATTACCATATCACAGGCGAATCGGTACTCAGAACCTGCAAGAGGTACAGGACTACGACGTCCAGAAGCGTCAGGCGCTCCGAGTTCGAATCTTTGTAGAGTCATAGCGGTCACCCTTGCGTTTTCGCCACCCAATATTTCCGTAGGATTCCTTAAAAAATCAAAAATCACACCTTCTTCCGTTGCGTGTTCCACTTCTTCAGCGCGGGCGGGCATCTCATCTCTGGTACGGCGATAGATGAGATGTACCTCTTCCGCTCCAAGCCTCAATGCCATACGAGCCGTATCCAGAGCCACATTGCCGCCTCCGACAACCGCTACGACACGAGCGTGGAAGAACGGAGTCCCCGCATCCGTCTCCCATGCCTTCATCAAATTTGCACGGGTGAGGTACTCGTTAGCGCTGAATACACCCGCCAGGTTTTCGCCTGGAATACCGAGAAATTTAGGTAGACCCGCACCTGTGCCTATAAATACCGCGTCAAATTCTTTCAAGAAGTTATCAATAGTTTCAGTACGCCCGGCAAGGAAATTCAGCTCGAACCGTACACCGATTCTTTCCAAGTCGTGGATTTCAGCTGCAACTATAGCTTTGGGTAGACGGAACTCTGGTATCCCGTAGACCATCACGCCGCCGGGTTTGTGCAGAGCCTCGAATATCATTACTTCATGCCCCGCACGCGCAAGGTCGGCCGCGGTCGTCAAACCCGCTGGACCAGAGCCTATGACCGCGACCCGCCGCCCTGTGTGCGGCTTGACCACAGGAGGGGGCGCAACGCCCTTGTCCCGCTCCCAATCCGCAACAAAACGCTCCAGCCTGCCGATAGCGACGGCCTTATTGATGCTTTTTAGGCTCAAGCCCGCTGTACATTTGAGTTGGCACTGTTTTTCTTGGGGACAAACCCGCCCACACACGGCTGGTAGTAAGTTTGTTTCTTTGATAATATCAATGGCAGATTTGAAATTGCGCTGTTGAATCTCTGCGATGAATTGGGGTATCTGTACGCCCACAGGGCAACCGTTTACGCACGGCGCGTTTTTGCAATTGAGGCACCGTTCCGCCTCGTATATCGCCTGCTCCTCGGTATAACCAAGTGCAATTTCGTCCATGTTCCACAGTCGAGCTTTCGGCTCCTGCGTCCGCATCTCCTGCGGTGGTATAGCAAGTCTTTCTTTTATCGTCATAAGAATATAATATCAATTACGCAGCCGGACGGCAAGCAGTAGAAACGAACGGGTAAGAAACCGCCTTTTCTTGAAAAGGAATAGATGTTTGCATAGATATTCTCTTGTGTTTTTGTTGATGTTATGTTAAAATATAATCCGATGATTCGTTTTTACTCGTGAAAACGGTAGTTTACATAAATAACAAAGGAGAAATAGGATGGCTAATTCAACGGGATTGATTAACTTAATATGTTTATTATGCGGGGGGGGGTGATACAATCCCTACAGGGAAACATCCGCGCGACCGCAAGACCGCAGACATCGTTGTCTGCAAAGACTGCGGACATATTCAGATGTTCCCTCTCTTAACATCGAAAGAGGAAAAGGAAGAGTACGATGACGATAAGAGCGTACGCTTCGGAGGGATTTCTGGTGGCTCGGAATTTGCCGATATGCGTATCAAGTTCGGCGAATGGACGGAACAGCACGTCGAGCTGTATTTCGACAAGTTACAAAAGTTTGGTAAGGTTCTTGAAATCGGTGCGGGTTATGGCTTTTTCATGGAAGCCTGCAACCAACGCGGCGATAAGAAGTTTGACATCGAAGGTTTTGAAATTGGAAAATTCAGACTTGACCATTTTGTCGGCGGTATCGTGTACAACGTGAACGTGCTTTCGGACGAAATCCCCGAAGATTTGCGCGGTAAATATGACTGCGTTATATGTATGCATGTGCTTGAACATATTTCCATACCGGTGAAATTCCTGCAAAATATCAAACTGTTGTTGAAAGACGGCGGTACGGCTATTTTCGAGGTACCGAATATGAATTGCCTACTCGCGGAGCTGTCTCCGGAATATTCGGACTTCATGTGGCTATACGAACACTGTTCGTATTACACGGCGGATACACTGCGCCTTGCTTTCGAGAAATCGGGTTATACAGTAACAGACGTATATTCCCGGGAGATATACTCCATTGAAAACCATTGCCGATGGATACGCGAAGGCATTCCATTTACCAAGTACAATCAGATGTTCATGCCGGACAAACGCATCGAATGGATTAACGAAATCTACAAGCGTGAAGTCGGGAAACAAGGGAAGGGGTTTTCTCTGATAATAGAAGCGAAAACAGAGGAGAAGTCATGATAGCAAAGGAATGGCAGATTTACGCGAAGAGCGGTGCTTTGTGAATGAAAGGTTCATTAACGGCGAGTTGCAAAGCCGAACGGTTTAGTGCTGTTGTAGAAAGCGGAAAAGATAGAGGATGAAGATGACGGCGATTAAAGAAAGCATGATTCATTTGCAATACGCGCCCGTTTCGTATAACAGGACTGTTTATGCTTCGCCACTAAAGAACCTCGCCTCCGCAACGACTCTGGTCTCGCTTCTCTCCATGCAGAACACCCGGTAATTCTAATTACACTTGCTAAGAAGTCGTACGGTCTACTCCCTCAAGTTCCTGATAAATACCTCATTTGAGATATCATCCAGTATCTTCGCCTCTTCGCTAAACCCTTGTTTGCGGTGCGCTCGTATCTCTTCTTCTTTCATTTTATCTAATACCTCGCGTTCGCGTTCTGCCTCAAGGTAAACTTTGCGTGCGGCTTCTACCTTGAGTTCAGCTTTCGCCGCCTCCTCAAGTAGTCTCTCCTTTGTCCAGTCGAGTCTCTGCATATATATATCAAATACTCGCATCTCAGAAATCACATATCCAAACCTGAAACGTTCCGCCGAGGTGTGTTTCTTCTCTTGGACTAGATTCGCTATATTTCGCTCGATACGATTCAACTCCATGACTTCCTTGCCCAAGGCGATTTCTGCTTCCTGCTCCCGGTATTTTCTGAGTAAAAGGATGTTTTCGAGGTCAAAGTTAAATCTTTTCATTCCTTTCCCGCAATGAAAACCTCCCCTAAAGCTTGAGAAAATCCGCTCAAACCAGCCCGTGTAATAGGAGAGGTGAAGGGAATGGTCCTGTCAAAGACGCCTGCTCCCCTGCCTTTGTCAAACAGTAAACAGTGCGCCGCATGATCGGATAGGGAAATGGTGAGGGAATAACGCGCGTTATATGGCTTGTCGAGTGGCGTAAATCCTGTCTTCTTGACGGCATTGGTTATCTTTTTTAGATTTTTCCCTTCTGCGTTGATAGAAAGCGCGACCGGTAGTTTTATGCCGTTCTGACGAAGCGCTCCTGGGTTCAGGGCAAAAAGCCGCTCTACTGCATCCGATTCATTCATCTTGGCAAGCTCCGCATAAGTCTCCGCGAGCATATCTTTTTCCCATATTGGATCAAAAGACGCTATCGCCTCATACAATGCCTTCAACGCAGACTGTCTTTCTTCGGTACTCCCTATCTTTAGCATGAGAGACGCTTTTTCATATATGTAGGACGGCGCAGATTTCGGAATAAGGGGAAGTTCCTGGCTGGAAGCCTCATCTATATAGATAAAAGCTCTGCGTGAATATACCTCAAAGACTTCTTTATACAGCCAGAGAGCGTCTGGATTGGATTCGGAAAGCTTCTTCTCTCTCTGGACGTTTGCGGAAATAAGCGCGTATTTTCTAAATAGGAGGCGGTTCACTTCTCCTTTGAATAGAAAGAGGATCTTTCGTCCGAGACTCTTGATTTGAGCGACAAATGACGACTGCACCGTGAATCGCTCCGTCTCTGCAAGCCCTAGATAAGTTTTATAGAGGATTTCATAAACGCTCATCTTATACGATGCGAGGGCTACCCCGTAATTCCGCATCCATGAATGATCTGCCGCATTGAGGCAGTCCTCCGCGTAGACACGAGCTTCCTCTAATCGTCCCACAGTCTGAAAGCTTTTTGCAAGGTTAAGTTTGGCGAGAGGCGAGGTGTCGGACTCAAAGGCGTTCTGGTAATCCGCGATACCGGTCTTGAAGTCGAGCTTCCTCATGAAAAGTTCTCCGCGGGCTAACCGTCCGGATGGACGGTCAGAAGATGCGAGCGATGCTTCGGTCTCCTTGAACGCATCTGCATAATTATAAAAACGGCTCTCTAAAATAGACCAGTTGTAGTGGGCGACTGCGGTAAAAAGCATATCCCCGTTGCGTTCCGCACCTCTCACCGCAGAGGCGTAATATTGTTTCGAGTCCTCATACCGTAGCATATCGGAATATATAGTGGCCAGAGTCATAGCAAAACTGGTGTTATCTCTTCCATATTGTTCCATGGCATCTTCCAACAGTACCGAACCTTCCTTCAGGCGATGTAATTTGAAGTACATCCATCCCAAATCTATAATGGCGGCTTCGTTTTCTGGGTCTATGGTAAGTAGAGTTTCAAGATATTCCGCGGATTCCGCATCCTGATTCAGATAGCCGGCTGTTTGAGAAAGTTTGTAGAGCACAGACTTGTCAAACGGGTTAATAGTTTCAGCTTTCCTATAATGCTCCATCGCAAGCGAGTAGAACTTTCTGTCAAAGTAGATGTCCCCGAGTGTCAGAGGAAAACGGATGTCTTCAGAAAAAAAAGTTTCACCTTGGGTGTAAAGCTCAACGGCTCTCTCCCAATTTTCCGCATACTCGGCTTTCCACGCTTCGTCGAGTAAGTCGGCGGCTGTCTGCGCCCATGTATCAATGGCAAAAAATACCATGACCACGTATAGTAACAAAAGAAATTGTGTTTTTGCGGGGGAATCGAATCTCATTTCTCGCCTCTCTATCATTCCGATCGTTTACGGTATTTACGACCCGAATAAATGTTCTACATGGCAAAGTTCAAAGTTATAAAATGATGAAATTACTTTTAGCATCATACCCCAGAAATAGAAAGGAATCAACCCTGATAGCCCATACGATCGTTTCTTAACGAAATTTTGCGCCGCCTTTGTATTTCACACGGGCGGTGTTTGTTTCTCGGATGTTTGAGCTGTTTTCCTCCGCAACTCATTGATGGTCTGTTTGAAGATAGCATCTGCGTCTACATATTCGTCCACACCGAACTGCGGAATGATACCCGCTCCGTCCTTGCTGCGAAAAAGCACCCCAGAAGGTGGCTCATATGCCCAACTGTCTTCGTTGTTCACAAAGAAATCCAAAACTGTGGCTACCGCAAAGGTGAACAGAACAAGGGACGCATTATTTCTCTTCTTAGCACCAAGCAGAATATCGAGTCTCTTAGAAACAGGATTGGTTATTTGAAACATATAAGGCACCCACGGGTCTTCAATGCCGTTACATAGAACTTTGGCTTCAGCGCCTCCTTCATGCAAAGCTTTCTCTATTTCATTCACAAATAGAGAAAGGCATCTGCGGAGTTTCCGAACCTCGCGGAACATAGGTGTTATATCTTTTTTCTGGAATGTGGACGCGGTCAGAGCCGACGCAGCCGTGTATTTATAATGTGGAAAGAAATACAATCGCTTGGCGAGATTCATTTCGTCAATCAGACGGACTGCAAAACTTGATGTACGCGCCTCCGGCGAACCTGCTAAAAGTCCGCAATATTCCATAAGCCTCTCAAGATATTCTTCTGTCAGACTCTCGGTTAAATAGTCGTGCCATTTATTAACAATATCAATGATTTGCTCATCAACTCTCTCGAAGCTGCCATCTGGGTTAAGAATTTGAGTGAATTTTATGGCGCGTAGTCCAAAAAACAACTCTTCCAGGATACGGACAAGAACGCAGAACAATAGCATGGGGTCCGTGGGAGCGATAAGTTCATAGCCTTTCTTCATTTCGAGCAGTTTAGCAAAATACGGGTACAAATCGTAGTAAGATTCGATCTTGTCCCATCCGGCTTTGGGGAATACGCCCTCAAGAGAGCGAAGTCCTTTTTGGACAAGATTCTTCTCCGAATCAAGTACCGCTTGCCTCGCCTTTTTTGTGGTTATTTCTTCGGGTGATTCTTCTTTTTCCTCTTCAACCTGATCAGGATCCGATCCGCCATTCTGCCTCATATTCATAGCCGTATGTGGATCGATGATGTCCGCTTCTGTTATACCCACGAAAGCCATGATTTTATCTTTTTTCTCCGAGAAGAATGCTCTATAAGTGAGACACTTGTCAGATAGTAGCTTCATAAGGAGTGGGTACATGAGGTATTGGATGTCGCGGCGCACACCCACGAAAGCGGCAAGTGCGGACTTGATGGTTTCTTGGTACGTGACGGCTTTGCTGGGGTTTTCAACATAAAGGTACTTGTACAAGAGGTTATAGGCGGCTTTGATTTGCACTTCCGGTACGAGTCTTCCCAAAATGAGAATGGGTTTGTAGACGGCTTTGAGCAACTCTCTGCAATCAACGAGAGTCACTCTTCGCGGCCGTGCCTGCATACGGGCTAAATCGGTGGAGATGCGCTCAATATTCCATCGCCTGATAGTGTCAAGCACACAATATGCGAAATAAGATCCTTTCTTCAGCTGTTCGGTACGTTTTATGTTACTTTTTGGGAACAAAAGTCGGGTTGAAGTCACTAAAGTCTCTATCTTTCTATAATATTCGTCCATTCTCTTGTTGATGAACACAGGGCTGATATAATCTATTGGAGGACCTGCGAAAGAGAGAATAGACACAGTTAATTGAAAGAAGGTCTTTATATCAAATTCTTCCTGATAGGCTATCTTGTCCATTTTCACCCGCTCGACGTAGCTCTGGACAACGGGTAACGAGAGGTTTGACACATTGGATAAGGTGCCCGCCTTTTCATCGAACACGGTTTCTATGCGGTGTTTGGGAGTCGTTTTAGCGGCGCTTGCTTTCGTATCGCCCGCGTCTTGATGGGACTTTTTCTCAACGCCAACTTCACCGCCCAAAATTTTCGCCATACGTTTAGCTTCTTCGTTATCGACAACACCGAGCCTGTTTCTCACACGCTCTAATTCCCCTTGTTCATAAATTGCTTTTGCCATTTTTCTCCTCGTCTTTATTTCTATACCCTCAAATATAACTTTTCACCTAATCCCCACAGATGGTGAACAGGCGACTGTTCACCATCTGCCGTTATTAACATTCCATTGTAATAGCCAAGCAAAGTGTTGTACTCGACATTGGTGAAAAACAAGTTGGATTCATTACAGATATGCTCTTTCGGGGTGAACACCAAATCAACCATACCTTCCATATCTTGGATGATCCAGTCAGCTCCGAGACCATTGGGCTGAGTAATACGTACAGGCGGCAGATACGTCAGGCATCCATTCTTCCAGAGCCCATTCTCGTTGTTCTTGAACGTTTCTTTCGCCTGATTTTCTGCGATGCTAAAACCGAATAGCATATCCTTATGAAAACCAACACCGCTACACCACGTGGTCCGCATCCTGTAAGGATAATAGCCTTTATTATCGCAGAAAATGCCAACTGTTTTGGCACTGTTGAGAGATATGTGTTTTCCTCCAAAGACCATATCGCCTCTGACCGGACAAAGTAACTTGTAAGCATACATACTTCTCTCTTCTGAGAATAATAAATTTACCACCATAGGATCAAGCTTTTCTTCGTTAGCCTCGTATTCCAAATGCGCGGTAAAAGATGGCCGCTTCTGGGTCGCCTCGACATCTAAGTCAATTTTTATGGTATCAGCATCTAACCAGTCGTGTATACGAAAGAAAAAACCATAAGAACGACTGTCAATGAAGGCGTTAGAAAGGGTCTGGGGAAGCTTCCATCCACTGAACGGCAGAATCTTTCTGAACCAAAGCTTTTCTTTGCCTTCTTTGTCAAGAAGACATACCTGCGCCCAACGGTAGCATTTGATGTTGCTCAACAAAGCGGTAAGACAGAACCGTTCATCCTGAACTACGAAGGATTGCCATTCTTTGATACGACTATCCTTCAATACCTTAGGATACGGCTTCCCAAAAGGGTGTCTTATGTCGAGAAGGTCAACTTTCTCAAATGAATGTTTCCACGTGCCTGCTATGGGCTTCCCATTCTCTATGGGACTCGCCCGTGGTGGCTGTATTTCCCTGCTATACAAATTTTATCTATTCTATATCAACTATTTGAAAATGTCTATACCCGATTCGACAGCAACTCTATGTTCACAGGACAAAAAGTAACAAGCTGTGTCATTAGCCGACATTTCTTTACTTCTCCCAATAACGGAAAAATATTCGCAAAACGCTCGGAAAGGCTTTTACTTTTGACAAGAGTCCTCCTGTGAGCAGTTCTACTATTGCGCGTATACCCACATAGACTTTTTCAGAATACGGTTGCCACCACAGGTTACGTTTGACTGCGGGTAAGAAGTCGTCCACAACCACCTGCGTCTTGAGCATTTCGCGGAAGCCAACCTCGCCGTGGGTTCTGCCTAATCCAGAATCGCCGAAACCTCCCCAAGGCGTTTCCGCAAGCCCGTGGGACATTAAGTGATCATTGACCATAACCGTGCCCGCATTCATCCGCGCCGCGAGGAGGCGCGCGGTCTGTCTATCCCGCGACCATACCGAGCCTGTCAGTCCGTAGACAGACGAATTGGCGATACGGAGCGCTTCCTCGTCGTCGTTTACCGGGATAACGGCGAATACAGGACCAAAAATCTCCTCGCGCATGATTGGTGTATCGTCTGGGACGTCTGTTAGTATCATTGCGGGCAGAAAGTTACTATTTTCGGTTGACCGACTCTTCACAGCAATTTTTGCTCCTTTCGCAAGGCAGGCATCAATTTGTCTCTGAACCATCTGCTTCTGTTTGAATGTAGTCATGGGTCCCATGTCGATGCCTTCGCGTAGGCTTTCCGTTAGACGGCGCAGTTTTTCCAAGAAGGCAACGAACACAGCACGATGAACCAGTACTCGCTGGACACCACCGCAAGACTGCCCTGCATTGGAGAAACCCGCCCATATAAGACCGGCGGCTGCACGATCGAGGTCTGCATCTATGCGTATGATAGCCGCATCCGCACCGCCGAGTTCCAACACGAGTGGAAGCAGGCGCGGCGCGGCGAGCGCAGACAGTTCTTTACCGGTCGCCGTTGAGCCGGTGAAGAACAACTTGTCGATGCCGCCCGCGATAAACGCAGGTCCCGCCTCTTTACCAGGCACCTCCACGTAGGCGAAAAGCCCGTCTGTCAAACCCGCCTCCACGAAAATTCTCTCTATCACTCTGCCCACGTTAGGCGTCGCGGACGCAGTCTTGAGAATGACAGCGTTTCCAGCAAGAAGCGCCATCACCACTTCGGAAAACGGTATAGCGAAGGGATAATTCCATGGCGAAATGATACCAATCACGCCGTAGGGTCTGAATATCATCCTGCTCACCTTGTTGAACATGAGAAGACTACGCCCTCCTATCATTCTTGAACGCATAAATTTCCGTCCATTTTTGATGTAGAAACCCATCGCTAAAATAGCGGGCAGGACCTCGGTTGCGAGCGCATCAAGTGGGAGTTTGCCATTGTCTTCGCTTATCACGCGCGTTATTTCATCCACAGAGCGGCCGAGAAACCATGCCGCCTTCTTGAGCCTTTTCGCCCTTTCATTATAAGGCGTTTTCTCCCATAGCTTCTGCGCAACTCGCGCCTTTGCAATAATCTCCGAAATCATAGTTCCTCCTTATTAAAAATATAGGAAGGAAGAGGAAACGACTTTCCGCTCTCGAACGCCGCATATGGTGGACAAATTTCGTTTCTCAACCCGATTCTTTTCTTTTATCGTCCTTTGAACTCGTCCATTGCCTGATTTATACCGAAAAAATCTACCATTACGTCCAAGAAATCCGTAGGGAAGAGACGCAAGAAGAAGATACTGTAGACGAGACGCGGCATGATGGCCGATGCTGGTTTCTAAGCACAGCTTTGACGATAGCTTTCGCCGTGTATTCGCTTTTCAGAGTAGGCAAAAGGAAAGAGAATTTGGTCTTCACGCCGCTGAACATACCCGCATCAATGAAGAAGGGGCAGACGATGGTCGTTTTGACCGCACTCTTCCTCTGACGAAGCTCCATGCGTATAGCCTCATACAGTCCAAATTCGTTGCCGATGATTCCCGCCGCGGATGCTATGGTAACGATATATCCTTCATTTTGCTCCAGTATAGACGGCAGAAACGCCTTGAGCGTCCAGAATAAAGACAAGGTATTAGCATTTATGCTATTGATAATTTTCTCGTCAGGCGTTTCGAGTAACGTCTTGCCTGACACCACGTCTGCCGTGCCGATTTCAGTTCTGATACTTTCAGCAAGTCGATAGACCGCCTCTCTGTCGGTGACGTCGCAGATGAACATCATTATGTAGAATAATTTTTGTTCGACTTCGTTCGCCAAATTTTTGAGCGCAGAAGGATCTATGTCCCACACGACTATTTTTGCGCCGCGCTTTGCGAGGTCCAGCATCATGAGTCTGCCTATACCGCTCGCCCCGCCTGTTATCAGACCTATCTTATCTTTTATGCGCTTCATGATTTTATACTAGCACATTTTTCTTGTTATGACAATAAAAAAAATTGTCCGCGACAGGATGGCTTTTAGCGATTAAAAACTTTGCTGATATTTATTCCAGCTACTACTAACAAGATGTACAAAGCGTTGTTTAGGAAGACATTCAGGAAGGTATGTTTGAGGTTTTCGTTTAAAAGAAGGTGCACCAATCCAGAGAATAAGTGAGAAGGCCGTCTACGAGGAGTAGGCGTATCTTTTTGCTTACTATGTAAATATCAAATAACCAAAAAAGGAAATCAATAGGCAGGACACCGACGGCGTTTACTAATATCACACCGATAAGGAAAGCAGAAGAGTTTGGTGGAAAACGTTCTGTCTATGGTTTATGATACGGCGTAGCGCCCATGCGCACCCAGACCGTCACCTCGGACGATGAGAAGGTAGTTTATACGCCCGCTAATTTTGCGACCGCTTCGACGATAGCGATATGTTCTTCTTTGTGAATACGTTCAGCTAAAGTTTCAGGCGTGTCGCCGGGCAGGATTGGTACACGGCGCTGAAGGATGATTGTCCCTGCGTCGACTCCCGCGTCTACGAAATGTACCGTGCAACCGGAATCGGTCTCACCTGCCGCAAGTACGGCCGCATGTACCCTATCCCCGAACATACCCTCGCCTCCAAATTTCGGCAGAAGGCTGGGGTGGATATTTATCATTCGGCTCGCGAAGACGCTTATCAGTTCGCCGCTCAAGATTGACAGGAAGCCCGCATATACGATTAAATCGGCATTCATAGCGCGGGCGCGCTGGAGGATGCGGTTGGAGAGTTCGAGACGGCGTTTTATTTTAGGCAGGTTTCGATTTGGTTCTTCCACAAACACGGGGATTCCAACACGCGTAGCGCGTTCCAAGGCGAAAACATCGGCTCTATCTGAAACAACACCTATTATTTCACCTTTTCCAAGTAAGTTCCGCTGTTCCGCATCAATTAAGGCTTGCAGATTAGTACCATTACCCGAAACGAGAACGAGTATTTTCATTTTTCTTTCCTGAGAGTTGTGTTATCCACCTCCTGCCTAAAGACAAGAATTGGATAGAGAATCCAATGATTTGGCGATGGTCGTTTTTTCAAAATTTTGTTTAATTCGTCATTTTATCATGTGTTAAAAAACAATCACCTGATCACCTGTTCCGCCGTTCTTCGGACGACTGGCAACCAATGCACATGATCGCATAAGGGATGGCTTCCAATCTAGTCTGGGCTATACGTTTACCACACCGCATACACAATCCGTATTTATCCTGCTCTATACGGATGAGCGCAGACTCTATGAGGCGCAGACGTTTCATGTCTTGAATGCCGATGGCTTCTATCATCTTACGGTCTATGTCATCCGAAGCGCTGTCTACCATGTCTCTGACATCTAGTTTTTCCACAAGGGATTTAAAATCCACGCTACTCGTGATTAAATTTGAAACGAGTTCAGCCTTGGCGTCTATAAGCTTTTTTCTCATAACTTCTATAAAATTTTTTTCCATAATGAAGTTTCTCCTCTAAAAAGTATCTGAAATAATAACACACAAGTATTGGAAAAGCAACTATTTTTCTCTTTCTTTATCGGCGAGGCTTCAAATATAATATCATGGCTCTCGGTACCAGTGTCAGATGCCGGTGGTATCAGGTTCATCTACTAAAACATATTATTACATGAAATATTAGGAGGTTTTAAATGGCGTTAAGCCCTGAAGAAATTATTAGTCAAGATACGCTTGATTTACTATAACAAGTCATATGGGCGTGTCAAGCAGACTTCGCAGGCTTCGTCTGTTCCATGACTTCTCACGGGGCATGGTAAGTAAACGTGCCTGTCTCCGGTCAGGCGGTCGGGCGCCAGACACGGGCTTCGTCTGCTGGACAACTTCTTAACGGTTGTTGTCTGAGGGTGTGCCGCTATCCCCGTCCAGATGGTGCCAGACACCAAAGTGTCTGGCACCATCTTCGTCTGAAAGAGAGTCAGTCTCCGTACGAAAGTGGTACGCGCCAATTATTCGAAAATAAAAGAGAAATACCTTGACAATCAGTTACGAAAGGCATATACTCTCCTTCAAAAGGAGCGTTAATAAAAAGTGAACAAGCCGTCCTTCCCAACGAAGCGTACCATGACGATTACTCTCCTC
>JAIRSU010000066.1 GCA_031255285.1 Treponema sp.
TAAAATGTATTTTTATGTAAAGAATAAAAGTGGTAATAGTATTGTTTAATGTAGTGGAACTAAAATAAATAGTATAAAAGATTGTCGTAACGCCCCCCGCCGTCCGTGGCGGGGGGCGGTCGGCAAAAGGGCTAAAAAATGTCGTATAACAGGTCTGTTTACACTTCACCGCTAAAGCGGCTCGGGCTACGTTTTGGCTAGGTCATTCGCATTGCTCATTCCCGCGCCTCCTTCCACCCGCGTTTTGCCAGCCTTGTCTTTACTTCGTATTGAACCATAAAAGGCCATCGGCAGGCAGCGTCTGTTCTCGAAGAGCCTTTACACCCTGTTCTTCCCTCTCCAAGTCTGCAAGCCCAACTCCCAGAGACCAGGGTCTAACTCTCAGAGACTGGGGTCTAACTCTCAGAGACTGGGGTCTAACTCTCAGAGATTAGGGTCTAACTCCAAGAGACTGGGGTCTAACTCCTAGAGACTAGGGTCTAACTCCCAGAGACTAGGGTCTAACTCCCAGAGACTAGGGTCTAACTCCCAGAGACTAGGGTCTAACTCCTAGAGACTAGGGTCTAACTCCTAGAGACTGGGGTCTAACTCCCAGAGACTGGGGTCTAACTCCCAGAGACTAGGGTCTAACTCCCAGAGACTGGGGTCTAACTCTCAGAGACTGGGGTCTAACTCCCAGAGACTAGGGTCTAACTCCCAGAGACTAGGGTCTAACTCTCAGAGACTAGGGTCTAACTCTCAGAGATGTTCTTTCAGAAGCAAAAGCAGACACGACGGTCCCAATGGGCACGTAACTGCCCGATGTAAGACGGTATAAAAGGCTTGGACCCCTAAAAAGCAGAGGCCTCTCCTTTTCTTAAAAAGAAGGGCAGACAACATACGGCGGCTATTTCTAAAAATAGCCGCGCCTAATCCTCATAGCCGCAAGATGCTATACCATCAGCCGCGTATTAGATATAGTACATCGCCGAAAACCGCAAAAAGCATAAGCCCGCATATAAGAACCACCCCGACCGTTTGGAAAACGGCAATCGTTTTTGGGTGGATGGGACCTCCTTTAACGATTTCTACAAGGAAAAGCAGAATAAGCCCGCCATCGAGAATGGGCAGGGGGAGAAGATTCATCACGCAGAGAGCGATGGAAATAAGGCAAAGGAAGCTAGCCATATTGCGAACCCCGTCTCCGATGCTTTCAGTAAAGCCCGCGGCTGCGGCGTCGCCCAGCATATACGTGATGCGTACAGGTCCTGATACCGCCTTGGTAAGGTCAATACCCCTGAACAACAGTCCAAGACTCTTGACCGAAACAGTGAGCGTTTTCCACATCTCCTGCCCACCCTTAACAAGAGCCGCAAAAGGCGGGAGCCGCGGCGTGCGGTATTGGAGGCTTTGGAAACTCAATCCTATATCCGCACCGGTATCGGTGTAAAGCGGCGTAAGGTCTGTTTGCAAAGTCTCGGTTCCGCGCTCAAATTCAACAGAAAGAATTTCCGGCTTCTCTTGCAGAATGGGAATAAGGGCGACCGAATACTCAATGCTTTTACCGTTTACCTTTAAAAGGCGGTCGCCCGCAAGCAAGCCGGCGCGTTCAGCCGCTCCGCCCTTGTCCGTTTCATTTATGATTGGTTCCGCCCAATAGTAGACGCCGATCTTCCCTGCACCGGTTTCTTTGTCGAGACTCGGCGTAACGATTAATTCCTGCGCCGCGCCGTCCCGCTCTATCAGAAGACGGAGGTCTTGCTCCGGATGAATAGCGATGCTTTCCTGTATGTCGCTGTATGTGGTGATAGAAGCGCCGTTGATTTCAATGATACGGTCCCCGCTTTTCAAGCCTGCATCATCGGCAGGGTAATACTCCGCCGGGTTCAATTCAGACGCAAGAACAATGCGGTTTTCCATGGTGACCACATCAAAGCCCATACCCCAAATCACGGAAAGCACAATACCAGCGAACAAGAGGTTGAAAAACGGTCCCGCAAAAGCCGTAATGATGCGCCGCCAAGGTCTTACTCCAAAAAAGGATCCAGGCGTCGGTTCTATACAATTCCGATTGTTATCAAAAGCTTCTTGGAATTCATTTTCTCCGCGCATCTTACAGTAGCCGCCCAAAGGAAACATTCCGATACGGTATTCAACCATCCCGACTTTTCTCTTAAAAATCGGCTTACCCCAGCCTATAGAAAAAGCTTCCACATCTATACCTACAATCCGCGCCGCAAGGAAGTGTCCCAATTCATGAACAAGCACTACGATTCCAAGCCCTATAAGTCCCAGAAAGATTTTTAATATCAACATGAACATAATATAACACAAGGCGCAAGAAAAGGATATATGGCAGAACGGAATAGCCGCTAAATCAGCCGCTGATTCAGCTCTGTAAATTTGAGATTATTTAAAAGCTAACTTTACTTTTTCATTTATTTGTATTAAAATAGGAAAACATCCGTATATTTGGGTGCAATTATGATTAAAGAGGAGTGTTTATGAAACGTTTCGTTTTTTTTCTCTTGGTAGGCGGCGTAACGGCGGCGCTGTTCGCACAGGTTGACCTACCGGAACATGAGTTCGCGGTTGGTTCATGGTCTTTCATTGGCGACCGCGTTTATCAGACCGACGTCCATGAGGCGCTGGCAAAGACGAATCTCAAGATTCCGCAGAGCGGCGCTATGCTTTATGAATTTGACGTCCGTTATGAAGGCGGCGCCGAAGATGGGCATGGTGGATTCGGTATTCATATATTCGCAGACCGGGCGACCAAAGAACCGTCATGGGGCGTGGGTAAGTCATGGCTTATATGGCTCAATTATGATGAAAGTCCTGTCAAAGGTTCTAAAATACCGGTTGGTTTGAGTGGGCAAGTCTACCGATCCACGAGCAACTCCGCTATGGAACTTGTGTATAATGTTGACCTCAACAATTACCAAAGCTTCTTGACCACAGACTTTCTTAATAACCCTATTCACATTAAGATTTATGCAAATGGCGACTCCGGTGAAATCCGTATCTACGATCCTACGGAAGAAGGCAAATACTATGGTTTTACCATTGATGAGAAATACCTTCCTCTTAAAGGCGATTGGGCGGCGGTCCGTACTAACTGCGCGAAATTCTCTTTCGCCATGAGTGAATAAATGGTTATAAACCTATCCGCATGGACAAATTGCCATTCTGCTTGAAAATATTAATGCTCGCGCATTTGTCGGTGCGGACGATACGGACGCGGTGGAGATAACAGCTAGCCCTGATAAGTAATGAACAGTAAATGTATGGAGGAAGTGTGAAACGTTTCCTAACTTGTGTTTTTTTGATAATTTTTGCCCTCATATTGGGACCGCGTTCCATGGCGCAAACGATCAGATCGCGGCTTCCCGCGGCCGGACATAAAGGCGCTGTCAACGCCATAGTGAATGGGGGTAGAGTGATTTTAAGCGCGGGCGAAGACGGCTTTCTGCAAGAATGGGATACGGCGTCCGGCGCTGCGAAAAAACGGTTTCAGATAAGCGCTTTATCGTTGAAGGCTATGGCTGCGCGTCCGGGCAAAACGGAAATCGCCGTCATCGAAAGCGACGGGAAACAACACCGCGTATCCGTATGGGACTTTTCCAAGAAATCCAAGCTGTTCAGCATGAGTTTTCAAGCTGAACCGAATTTTATCGGCTATTCGGCCGCCGGCGCTTTTCTTTTCATCGCCCAATCCGATAAAACAGGACTGCTCTGTCTCGACGGCGCGAGCGGCAGTATCATCCACCATATTGATGTATTTGATATAGTGAATCTCGCCGCGACCGGAAAATCAGAGCGCAACGTGGTTCTCTATCAAAATTCTGGGGTTATCTCTTATTGGAATATGGAGAATGGGACGAAAATTCAAGAAAATAAAACTATCTCGAATCTCCGCCATCCTATTCTGGCAGGCAACAACCGTTTCCTCTGTGGTATGGGCGTAGACGGCGGCGCCAGAGGACTTTTTGTTATTGACGCGACGTCAGGCGTCGTTCTTGATCGTAATTCCGCCTTTACACAAGGACGTCTCTACCATCTCGACTCGGGAAATTCCGAATTTATCTGCGTCTTGCCGCAGACAGAAGAGTCGTCAGAAACGGAGGCGGGTTCGTATGAACTATCGCAAATCCACCATTTTTCTATAGACGCCAGAGGCAAACTAACGCTCAATAAACAGAGCCGATTAGAACAGCGGGCGCTATGCGCTCTGGTTACAGAGAACTCCCTGTTTTTCGGGGCAGAGGACGGGAATCTGTGGATGGGGACGCAAGAATTCGCCATACTGCAAACAAAAGGGCATCGCTTGATATCTTCAGCAGCCGTATCGAAAGACGGCGTTATATTGATGAGCGTCCAAGGGAAGCTTGGTATGCTGCCCGTTGATTTTCGCGATATAACGAATATTTCCTTTACGGATACGCCTTATACGAATATTACAGCTGCGGAAGAAGGGTTTGTACTGTGGGGCGGGGAGGATATTCCGCCGATTTTCAGTTCTATGGAATCGCATGAGGTTGTATTGAAACGTCCGAACGCACGGTTCTCGTTACGTGCAGTCTCCACGTTGGGAGACAAGGCTCTCCTTTTGGATACAGTGGGGAATATTAGTATCGTTTCTCTTCAAACCGGCGCCAGCAGTTTTTCGTTTTCAGCAACAGGTACCATGGATGCAGTTTTTCTTGATGAAAAGAACATTCTTTTGGGGCGTGGAGATGTATCTGGCGCTGCGCCTTTTCTCAAGGTCAATATTCAGACAGGAGAAACTGTGCCGATAGCCTTCCCCGCCGACGTAGGTATCAGAGTCTATAAGGGTAAAAGCGACGCGCTGTTTGGCGCGGTCATCGCGAAAGACCAAAACGGTCCAAAGACCGTCATCGTAAAACTCGACTTGTCGAATTCAAAAGCCTCGTCCGCGGCCGCCGAATATCCAGGTGAACATCTCGATATATCCTTTGCAGAAACATCTGGCGTCGTTACCGTAGTAGTCGGCAAAGAAGCCGTTATTCGCTTCGCAACTTCTTCTGACGTTCCCGCTTCCGAGTCGCTAGAGCAAGGCTCCGGTTTCCCGGTGAGCCTCATTGATGCGGACAATTTCTTGCTTTCCATTGATACCGAAAGACTGCTTACATGGCACGACTCAAAGACTGGAAGCTTACTCGCTCAATTATATCTATTTGACAACGGCTGGGTGGTTAAAGAAAATGGAAACCGAGAAAATCCATCTGCTTTAGGCTCGTATACTTCCGTTGCGCCGTTTACTCCACTTGTAATTGAAATTGACTCTTATTCCTTATTGGAATTGGCCTCAATTCCTTACTAAAATTGACCTCAATTCTTTATTGGAATTGATCCCTATTCCTTACTGGAATTGACGGTCAACCCTCTAGCGGGAAAAGCTAGCGAGTGTCTGTCACCGCGCCAGACGGGGACAGCGGCACGCCTTTTCGGACAACAACCCGTGTGAAGTCGTCCAACAGGCGAAGCCTGTGTCTGTCACCCGAAAGTGTCTGGCACCGCGGCCTTTTTTTGTTCTCCTGATACCTTCGCCGATGGGTAGGTATACCTTTTTTTGTTCTCAGGTGGAGGTCAGCGCCTGTCCTTATACCACGCCTCCACCTGACCTGTTCTAGAACTTCATCGGAGGGCGTCTGTCACCACGCCAGACGGGGACAGCGGCACTTCCTTTTAAACAACACCCATTAGGAAGTTGTTAAACAGGCTTTGCCTGCTTGATTTGTAAGTCTTTCTTGAATTATAATAAGAACGGGGCAAATATGAATGATATGAATCAAAAGATTGACGTCTTAACGTTAAAGCAGGGTCCAATGCTCTATGAAGGTAAGGCAAAGCAGGTATTCGCGGTCGAAGGTTGCAACGACTTGGTGATTATCCATTACAAGGACGACGCTACTGCGTTTAATGGGGAGAAAAAAGGGCAAATTCAAGACAAGGGCGTCCTGAATAATCGTATAGCGGCAGAACTTTTCGCTCTTTTGGCGAAGAGTGGCATATCAAGCCATTTCATAGACGTGAGAAACGACCGCGATATGGTCTGTCGAAAGGTCAAAATCACGCCGCTTGAGGTGATTATCCGTAATGCCGCGGCAGGTTCAATGGCAAAGCGCCTTGGTTTAGCAGAAGGTTCGCCGCTCAAGACCGTTGTGTTTGAGCTCTCTTATAAAGATGATCGTCTTGGCGACCCGCTCATTAACGACTTTCATGCCGTTGCCATTGGTGCATCTACTTTTACAGAAATAGACAAAATTAAACAAACCGCCTTTAAGGTGAACGACGTGCTCTCCGCTTTCTTCATGGAAAGAGGCGTACGTCTAATTGACTTTAAGCTCGAATTCGGCAGGGATGCGGACGGAAATCTTTTGCTTGCAGACGAAATATCTCCAGATACGTGCCGTTTCTGGGATGCGAAAACCAACGAAAAGCTCGACAAGGACCGTTTCCGCAGAGATATGGGTAACGTCAAAGAAGCCTACGTGGAGATTTGGAATAGAATGGGGAAATAGTAATGGAAGAGAGGGACAAGCTTCGAGAGGAGTGCGGGGTTTTCGGGGTTTTTAGCAAAGACGTGGAGCAAAATGTTTCTGCGATGGTCTACTATGGGCTGCTTGCTCTTCAACACAGAGGGCAGGAGAGCGCTGGTATAGCGGCTGTGAATAACGGCGTTATTGAGTGTAGAAAGGGTATGGGGCTTGTAGGAGATGTGTTCAAGAACAGCGAGGTACGGGAAATGCGCGGTCCCGCGGCGGTTGGGCATGTGCGCTATTCAACCGCAGGCGCAAGCAGTCTTGAAAACGCCCAGCCGTTCGTCAGCCGATTCAAACTTGGTTCCATTGCTGCGGCTCACAACGGCACGCTCACCAATGCGGAAGTTGTACGGGAATTGCTCGAAGATGCGGGTATCGGGTTCACGTCGTCAAGCGATAGCGAAGTGATTGTCAACCTCATCGCCAAAAACTACAGGAAAGGGCTTGAAAAAGCCCTGACTGATACGATTCAGTTCATAAAGGGTTCTTACGCTTTGATTGTATTGACCAACAATGCTATGGTGGGCGCACGCGATCCCAATGGTATACGTCCTCTGTGCTTGGGAGAAATCAACAATGGCTGGGTTCTGTCGAGTGAATCTTGCGGTATTGATGCGATAGGCGGCGAATTTGTCCGTGATGTGGAACCTGGTGAAATGGTCATCATCACTAATGAACAGGTGCTTTCGTTTACCTTCAGTGAAAGAACGCGCCGTGCTGTCTGCGCTTTTGAATATGTATATTTTGCGCGTCCGGACAGTACTATCGACGGGGTGGATGTTTATGGGGCGCGGGTGCGCGCCGGCGAAATTCTGGCGCGGGAGTCGCCAGCCGATGCTGATTTAGTTATCGGCGTTCCTGATTCAGGCATTCCATCCGCAATCGGCTATGGCAGGGCTGCGGACGTCCCTTTCAGTATGGGTATTGTCAAGAGCAGATACGTGGGAAGAACCTTCATCGCCCCGGACCAAGACGCACGGGAGCAGGCGGTATCGGTTAAGCATAACGTAATCAAGAGCCAGGTGAATGGTAAACGGGTTGTCCTGATAGACGATTCCATTGTGCGCGGTACCACGAGCAGGCGTCTCGTTTCTATCTTGAAAGAAGCAGGCGCGGCTGAAGTGCATATCCGCGTCTGCTCGCCGCCTGTCAAATTCCCTTGCTTCTTTGGTATTGATACGCCTCACCGCAAAGACCTTATTAGTAACTCAAGCAGCAGTATCAGGGAGCTTTGTCTATCTCTGGGTGCAGATAGCCTTGCCTTCCTCTCTGTCGAAGGCTTACTCGAGTCTATTGGCGGTAAGACGGGTTACTGTCTGGGTTGTTTTATCGGTGAATATCCCATTCCAGTGCGCGTGGAGTCCGTGTAGGGACGGAGTGATTTATTACCCTCTCAATATGATATACAGTAATTTAGAGAACCTGAATATAAAGAACCCGTTTAATGACGCGCCGATTTTTTTTGCAGAGACCGTATCGAGCACTATGGACGTCTCTCGTGAATTGGAACGAGAGAATGTACCGCATGGGACCGTGATTGTTGCGAACTTTCAGGAAAAGGGCAGGGGACGCATGGGAAGAACATGGCAGGCTAACGCGGGGGAGAATCTCTCTTTTACGGTCTTGCTACGTTTTAAGGATTTCTCAACAATTCCTATAGCTCTCACCTTGAAGACAGGGTTTGCTGCGGCATTGGCTGTCGAGGATTTTTCCGCATTGTTTCATAGAGACGAAATATTCTGTGCGGTGAAGTGGCCCAATGACTTGATGCTTGATTCTAAAAAGATCGCAGGGATACTCGCCGAGTCGGACGGGAAGAATGTGTTTATTGGTATTGGCGTAAACGTGGGTCAGACGGAATTCCCTGTGGAACTACGGGAGAAGGCGGGTAGTCTTGCCCTTAAGATAGGGCTGGCGGACGCATTAAAGTCCGCGCGTTTTCGTTTACTGGCGTTTATTCTTGAGCGGCTTCAGGGGGAACTTACTGCGGAGGATTGGCGAGAACGGCTTTTGGGCAGACTCTATAGGCGCGGGGAAATGGTGCGTTTCATTGCTGGGTGCGCGGATTCCGGCTCTGCGGTCGAAGGCATTCTGTCGGGGGTCAGAGAAGACGGCGCCTTGCTCGTCTTGCCGCAAGGGGCGGAAACCCCATCTGCTTTTGTAACCGGCGAACTACAGGCTTTGCCTGTTCTATAACTTCCCAATTCCCCATAACCGTATATCTTTATCATAGCTTCAGGAGAGAAGGTATGCCTGACGCCGCGTGTCTGTCCTCTTGAAACCGTCCGCCTTTACGTTATACTATTCCGTAAGGAGATAATATGGATTTGCTGAAGACAATGCTGAAGAGACTGCGAAACCGCCTGTTAATCAAAGTTCTAGAGAAACAGGATGAGTTGTCGGTAAAGGTAGAGGGCTTGACTGACACAGGATTGGCTGAACTAGCAAAGGTACGGCGAGCCGTAGAGGAAACTGGCGCTGTAAGCGCGAATAAACAGGACGCGGCGGAACTCAAGACGGAGCTTGGGATGCTCAAAGGAGTTTTGGACGCTGATGTAAGCGCGAATAGGCAAAACGCCGCTGCCTTGAAGACGGAGCTTGGGATGCTTAAGACGCTCTTGACCACAGAAGCACCACAACCTGTTTCGCTCAAGACTGAAAAGAGACTGTTGAATTACTTGAAGGCGCTCAAGGGTTTTGGTAAGCGGTACATGATACTGACTGCGATAAAGGACACGACCGGCGTGTTTCTGACGGACGGGCTTGCGGATGGGATGAGGGCGCTGGGCTTTGAGAAGGACCTGAGTTTTGAGAGGGGATTGAAGAAACAACATCACCACACATATATCGGTGTGATAGACCGTGGGGAAGTGGTATGTGAGGTGTTGAGTAAGCAGAGAGAGCCGTCTTGTTATACGGCTGTGCGGGACGGGGTTGCGTATGAAGCAGTCAGCAAGTCATTTCCCGAAGGAAATACCGCGGTTATAAAGATAGACGATACGGACTATGCAGTGAATAGGCGCGGACTGAACATCGTCGTATTTGACCCTGTAACGCGGACCGTGGTAGACTCGGTGTGCTTTGATACACACGCCGCCGCGCTTACCTGCTCGCGCCTTGAGGAGATAATCGAGAATAGGGTTTCTCAGTTGAACGCGATAAGTGCGGCTGGGTATTCAGCGGCACAGTACTTAATAGACAAGCAAATCAAAAACATCGTCGTCTATACGGAGGAGCGGTATTGGCGGCTTGCGGAACAGTTGTTAATGCAGTTACACATAACGGACCGCATAAACGTCAAAGGTGTGATAAGTCAGATGCCTTTCTCAAGAACACAGTCCCAGACCTTGACGTTTGGAGTTGTAAAGACATCCATGATAAGTGTTTCATCTCTTACGCAAGGAGATGCGCTTGTGGTTGTGAAGCCAGATGCGGACGCAGAAATTGCCAAGTCTTGCGCGGCGAGTGTTCAGATTTTGCAACTGCCAACTATGCTTGACGAGATGCAGCGGTGGGCGTTTTACGACCGACCTATATCGGACTTCGTAAGGCGGCGTCCCGATGTCAGACTGGTGAGTTTTAACTTCCCGCGTTTTCCATGGTCGGGTGAAAGAAGCAAGAATGAGCAAATGGCTATTGATAAAGGAGTTACACATGAAAACTATTTCAATGCGCTAAAACAGGGCTGGTCCACGGCCTACGCCGAATTTGATTATAGTGTGGAAGAAATAAAGGAAATGAAAACAATGCCGTCTTCGTATTACGACGAGCGCGGTGTACGGGTTTATCGTGATTTTTCTAGCAAATATGTAAATACGATCAATGGACATCGCGTTACTTGTTTTCAACCGCTGGTGCCGAGAAGGACGATTTGGTGCGTGGGTGGTTGCAATTTGTTCGGTGTAGGCTCACCTGACTACAGAACTATCGCCTCACGTCTGCAAGCCTTGTGTAACAGAAGCGGTGAAAATATCACCGTTGAGAACTATGGGTTTGGTATTTGGGGACATATACTTGATATGTATAAGACGCTAAACAGTATTCCTGTAAAGGACGGCGATGTTGTTCTGATTCTCGGTGAAAAGCCTGTGTTTGGGAATTATCCCTTCATCGACTTGACCAATATCCTACAACGCCCTCACGATTACGGTGAGGTCTTTACAGATACCGCTCATTATAACGAGAACGGACACCGTGCCATAGCGGACGCGCTCTTCAAGTTCTTGCAAGAGCATAGTTTCTTTGAAGAACAGTCTTCCCCCCCCGCCGGTGCGTGGGTGGGGGGGGCGGGGGGGTTGGCGCCGGCCATGGTGGGCGGGCCGGAGGTCAGCGGGGGGGCGTGGGGAG
>JAIRSU010000097.1 GCA_031255285.1 Treponema sp.
ACTCATGATATAGGGCTGGCGTACTACATTTCAGACACCGTCTATATCATGGAACACGGCGTTATCGTGGAGCGTGGAACGGCGGACGAGGCGATTCTCCATCCCAAATCAGATTATACAAAACGTCTCCTGGGCGACGTCCCAAAGATTTATGAGCCATGGGATTTCTCTACGGACACTGCGTAATCGAAAAGATGAGAAATCATCGTTCCTTGGGCTGAACTTGACCCGCAGAACCTAGCAATATCCAGAATCAGGGATTGTAAAAGCTATTTTTGGCTGATTTGAGATGAAACTGGGTTTTGTAACCACATCTCTTACTATGTAAGGATAGATCAATCAGATCTCTCCCCATCCCCGTAGGCTTCCTTTTTGCACGTTCTCATAGATATTCCTGAATTCCTCTGTAGCAGATATAAAGACTTCAGTGAGTATAGGATCAAAATGCGTACCTTTTCCATCTTTGATAATAGAGACGGCTTTTTCATGCGAAAATTTGCCTTTATATGGACGCGGTGAAATGAGTGCGTCATAGACGTCGGCTACAGCCATCAATCGCCCCTGAAGCGGTATGTCTTGACCGATAAGTCCCAATGGATAGCCGGTTCCGTCCCATTTTTCGTGGTGAAACCCTGCGAAAATTTTTGCATGGCGCGTCAATTCGTTTGGCTGTGTGTAAGCTTCAATGCGGTCAATGATGGTATTTCCGTAATCGGTATGCTTTTTCATAATATTGAATTCTTCATCAGTCAATTCACCCGGTTTTTGAAGAATGGTATCACTTATATAAATCTTACCAACATCATGCAATTGTGAAGCTTGCAGTACCATTTCAATGTTCCATCCAAGCATTTGCTCCATATAAATGTGTTTCTCTTGAATATCATGTAACAGAATACCAACACCGCGGCGTGTCCGTTCAATATGTCCGCCGGTAACATCGTCCCGACATTCAACCATCTCCGCCATAACACTGATAACCGCAGTTTGCAGTTCCCATACCCGCTGCGACTCAGCTTCAATGAGTACGCTCATGTCTTTAACCATTTTTTGCAGGTTAGAACTAAAATTCCGAAACTCTTGCTGCTGGTGTTCTATAGCCTGTTGTTGTCCCGTCATAAATAGTTGAGTCTCAATACGTTTGATGAAAACAGGACCAAAAAATGGCTTACAAATATAACCAATAGTACTAGCGTCCAACTTGCTTTGATATTTTGCTAAATTATACTTTTCAACAAGAAATATAACAGGGATATGTGCAGTCTTTGGATACTTCAAGAGCATTTCGGCTGCCTCAAAACCACTAATTCCGGATATATCTATATCAATTAAAATTAGACTTGGATGTGTTACTTTTAACATTTCAATCATATCTTCTGCTGAAGAAGCAGTGCATATATCATAATAATTACCCAGGATACTACGAGCGTCCATTAAACTTGCAGTATTATTGTCAACAAGCATTACCAAATGTCGGTCATTTGCCATAAATAGCTCCTTACTATTATTATATATAGGTTATTCTAATTCTAGAATATTCACAAGTACTTTTGAGAAATAAAAAGTCCCCGCCTCAAAGGGCGGGAGTTAGAATGGAGGTGGCGGGAGTCGAACCCGCGTCCTGATACGTGAAACATAAACGTCTACAAGTTTAGGCACGTATTAGATTGTCGGGAAGGGCTTGACTACGCGCCGCGCGTCCCTTCCGTATTCCGGGTTAACTTCAGCTGGTCCACGCCCAGATACGAGAACCGCCTAGCCCTGTTTGCTACACGGATGATCGTCCCTCAAGGCATAGGAACGGGTCCGCGTCGATTATGCGGCGAGCGCGTAATCGAAACTGTCGTGAGCAACACGAGTGTTGTTGGCAGTTAATTTTTTGCCGAATCAGGAGGTCGGCGCTCCACTTGCAATCCATGTCCCAAACCGCACCAATCGAAACCGGTGCACCCCCAAAAAAAGAGTATCTATAAAAACAGAAAAGATATTCTATAGTAATAGAAATCTATCATTTTTTTTATGATTTGTCAAGAATACAGAGATATTTTCAGGCTTATTGCGTCATTATACTTTTCAAAATACCGCTCAGTATACTATTCTTTTCTCCATGAATACTGTTATTGTTCCTCACAGATTCAACGGCGTGGTCAAAGTACCGTCGTCAAAATCTCATACTATTCGGAGATTGCTCATGGCTTCTTTTACCCCAGACATCTCTATTATTGAAGAGCCGCTTGATTCGCTTGACGTCCGTTCCTGTATCACGGTTTGCAGACAGCTGGGTGCGGACATCCGCGAGGAACCATCCCGCCTTGTAACACGAGGCGTAGCGTCCATAACGACGGATCAAATCCTTGATGTGGGAAACTCTGGTACTACGCTTTTCCTCGCAGCGGCTATGGCGAGTTTGAGCGATACGCCGATTACTCTTACTGGAGATGCGCAGATTCAGAGGCGAAGTGCGGAAAACCTTTTAAACGCGCTTTCTATGCTCGGCGTAGAGGTTCATTCCAACAATGGATGCGCGCCCATTACCGTCAGTGGACCTTGGCGTGGAGGGCGGTGCTGTGTGGAGTGTCCTACAAGCCAGTACCTTTCTGGACTCTTACTGGCTTCTTCGCTCGCGCCGCATGGAACAGTTACAGAAATTGACGTACCAATTCTCAATGAGAAGCCCTATATTGAAATGACGCTTTCCTATCTTGACAGGCAAGACGTTGAATATGAGAGGGCTTCAGATTTCTCGCATTTCCGCGTCAAAGGCGGCGCAGTCTACAAACCGATGAATGGTCCAACGCCAGCCGATTTTTCTTCCGCCGCATTCCCCGCCGTTGCGGCCGTCGTCAGCAAGGGCAAGGTCGAACTGAAAGGGCTGGACCCCAACGACTCCCAAGGAGACAAGGCGTTTTTTGATATATTGAAAACGATGGGATGCAACGTCTCTTGGAGAGACTCGTCTCTCTTTGTTTCTCGAACAGGCGCACTGCACGGCGGGATTTTTGACCTCAACGCGATACCAGATGCTCTGCCAGCTGTTTCCGTGATTGCGGCATTCGCTCGAGGTGAGACCGTTTTGATCAATATAGCTCACGCAAGAATCAAAGAAACCGATCGTATTGCAGCAATGGCTCAGGAATTAGGCAAACTTGGCGTTCATTGCACGGAGCGTCCAGATAGCCTTGTGATTCATGGCGGAATCGTCCGCGGCGGGAAGGTCGACGGGCATGGAGACCACCGCATAGTAATGGCGCTTGCCGCCGCAGGCTTAGGCGCGAAGTCTGCGGTTGAAGTCGTTGGAGTTGAAGCTGCTGATATAACTTATCCGGGATTTCTCGATATATTGACTAGGTAGAGCCTGTGTACGTGTAGGGGAGCGCCATGTGAAATCGGTATAATTGACAGCATCAAAAAATTATACTATAATAAAGCATGGCACGTTTTATTTTTACCCTTCCTTTTCTTTTTCTATTGACAACATGCGCCACGATTTCAAGCTCTGTACAGGGACCATTCAAGCTTTCAGACCCGCTCGCGCGCTTGGACAGTGCGGACGAATTTGCGCCGCTTGAGTACGGCGCAGACGCCTATATATTCATAGACGCGCCAAATGCACGTCCCATACTCGACCTGTTTACGATAGGAAACATGACTCATGAGCAGTTCGGGCAAATAGCTGAACAGACAAGCGCTATTCGGGTTGCTTTGTATAAAAAGACAGCGGATGGTCAAAAAAATAATTTCATGGCTGCGGCTCGAGGGCATTATCCCAATGTACTCTCCGCAATGGCGTTGACCGCGAGTCCAGACTGGCAAAAGGTTCGCGCATGGAACGGAGCGCCTTACTGGTATTCAGAAGCCGCAGGCGTTTCCCTTGCCATGAATACGAACTGGGCGCTTTTCTCCAGTAACGAGCCGTTTGCGCGTGAACCTGCTCCTCTTCCACCTGCGGGCTTCGACGTTTTCCGTCAAGGCGCCGTCGTCTCCGGTTGGCTTATTGACGACTCCACGCTGAATAAAATGTTTGAGGTTATGGAAATTCCCATAAAAATCGACGCAAAAACGATGTTCTTCCGTGTAGACGGTCTTCAATCGCCTGCTGATTCGAACGGGGAGACTTATAAAATAATCCTACAATTTGACCTGTCTGCGCCGGAGCAGTCGGGTGGTCTTTTAACGCTTTTCGAGCTTGCCGGGCTTTTTATCGCGGAGAATTCCGCTTCAGATGCTCCCTTATCCCTTGCTGCAAAGTCCCTTCTGACCAATTCCGTTCAGGCTGAAGAAGGCGTGCTGACGCTGACAACCGCAGGTCTCTCCGCAGAACGCCTGGGTCTGATTTTCAGCGTCTTCTCTGCCTGTCTATGATTACCAGCATGGTATAAATCGGGCTATTGACGGATGACTTCTTCCCTATCCGCAAGCGTAACGGTGAGATTTATACTTCTATTGCCGCGCATGATTTGAACTTGTACTTTTTCCCCTGGTTTGTTGTCTTCCAGCGCCGCATAGAGATCTGCGAGGGTAGACACAGCTACGCCGTCCACATTGGTGATAACGTCTCCGCCCAGATAGATGATACTTGAACCGTAGCGCACCGGATCAGTACCTTCACGGACGCCGGCTTGTTCCGCAAGCCCGTTCTTACGGACGCGGGACACGAGGAGTCCTTTTGATACGGGCAGTCTGGCGTAGCTGACAAGGTTGGGAAACAGTTGCACCATTGAAACGTCGAGCCAGCCGCGCCGTACCCTGCCGTAGGCGATAAGTTCGGCCACGACCCGTTTCGCCGTGTTTACCGGAATGGCGAAGCCTATGCCGACTGAACCGCCAGACGGCGAATATATCATCGTATTTATGCCTATCATGCGCCCACGCGTATCAAGGAGAGGTCCGCCTGAATTGCCAGGATTGATTGAGGCGTCCGTCTGAATCATATCGCGGATGACGTGTTGATTGGCGGTTTTTATAGGACGCCCGAGCCCTGATACGATACCGACTGTCAGAGTACGTTCAAGCGCGAAAGGGTTGCCTATAGCAAGTACTTTTTGCCCGACTTTAATGTTGTCCGATTCGCCAAAGGGAATGGTATGCAGATCTGTACTGTCAGTCGGCGTGAATTTAAGAACCGCTATGTCATTTTCCGGATCCACGCCCACGACGACGCCATTGAATTGGCTCCCGTCCGCAAGGTTAATGAACACCTTGTTGGCTTTCTCTATGACGTGGTAATTAGTAAGCACGTAGACCCCGTCTTTCCTGACGTCTATGATGGAACCGGAGCCGGACCCGCCGTCCTGGGGAACCGCTTCCAAGAACCAGTTAAGCGCCACCGTCTCTGTGGTAATGTTGACTACCGCGCTGTTCATGCGTTCATAAACCGAGATGTTTTCCCGTTCGTCTTCGGTATAGGGAGATAAAGTATTTATCGGCGTAACAGGCAAAACAGGTTGCCCTTCTACAGATGGAAGAGCGGTTATTTCAGAACGCACCTCCGCGGAGGGGAAGGAAACATTAAATACGTTTAAACCGACTAAAATCATTATTATCATAAGGATGCCGATACCAGAGAGAATGGAAAAAAGGACCACTTGTCCGCGGCTATAAAGTTTCATCGCTTACTCCTTGAAAAAACGTGAAATGTTCGGTATTTATAGGCTTATGGCGGCTCAATTACCGTATAAATTCAATATAACACAGTTTGCCCATATCGGCAAGCGGTTGTATTAAATATCCACCCGCCGCCGCATCCAAACAGAGTCCTCAACCGACAGAGCGGGAACAGGTCTTTCACCACGCTTTTGTACAGTACAGGGTGGCTCGAAAATAAACAGCTTACTGCTTGACTCTTTTTTTACTCTCTGCTATAGTAATGATAATAAAAGACGGGCAATAGCGCAGTTGGTTAGCGTACAAGTCTGGGGGACTTGGGGTCCCCGGTTCAAATCCGGGTTGCCCGATTTTTCAAAAATCGTTCTATTCGCATTTCTGATATATAGTTTGCTTATTTTATAAAAGCCCCGCCTGTTTTATATCCTCTTAAAGGCTTCGTCTGTTCTATGACTTCACATCAGACGTCATCAGAGAAAGTGTCTGACACCACGCATCGTCTGTTTTACGACTTCAGCATCTCTCAGTTACGACTTCAGCATCTCTCAGTTATGACTTGCGCATCTCTCGACCATGACTTCAGCATCTCTCGACCATGACTTCAGCATCTCGCGGCTACGACTCCCGCATCTCTCAGTTACGACTTCAGCATCTCTCGGTTATGACTTGCGCATCTCTCGACCATGACTTCAGCATCTCTCGACCATGACTTCAGCATCTCTCGACCATGACTTCAGCATCTCGCGGCTACGACTCCCGCATCTCTCGGTTACGACTTACGCATCTCTCGACCATGACTTGCGCATCTCTCGACTACGACTTGCGCATCTCGTAGGTATCGGTGTCAGATGCCGACAATATCAGGTTCGTCTAGTAAATCAGACTGTCGATGCAGACGGTGGTATAGGCTCCCGAATATCCGCTCCGCGGCTCGTTCCACAAGCCCAGCCTTCACAGGATTATCCGCTATGTATTCCCGTACCCGCAAAAAATCCGTTATTCCATTGATTATCCGCGAATAGAAGCGTTCTCCCCACACATGACCCTTGCGTCCATGCATTCTGTTCCACGCTTTGGCGAAATTGCACTTCATCCACTGCATTATCTCAGATAGATTACCATCCTCTCCCGGCTTTATCAAAAAATGAACATGATTTCCCATGACGCAGAAGTCCCATAACTGGAAACGGAACTTCCGCTTCGCTTTCTTAACGAATGAGAGGAATAACATCTTGAATTGTGGTTCAAGAAGGCACATATCGTCATGGTCTATTTTCGACGTAACATGGTACGTCGCTCCTTCGAGGAGTACTCGGCGCTTTCTCATACCCACAATACGGAGTTGTTACGGGAATTGCTTCGGTGCCAGACAC
>JAIRSU010000006.1 GCA_031255285.1 Treponema sp.
TCCGGGACCATCACGGTCTCCGTTCCGACCGGTGCGGTTTCAGCGTATACCTCAGCCTGGGGCGTGGACGCAAGCACCCCGTCGGGCGGCAATACCATATACGGCGACAACCACAAAGCGGTCTTGATTACGGACACGGCGCAGTAATGCTGCATGGTGTCTGTCACCGGAAGGGTGTCTGTCACCGAAAAGCGTCTGGCGCCACGAGAGTAAGCGTAGGCTTCGCTTGCCCGCAAGCGCGGCCGTCAAGTCGGGGACAGACAAGTCTGCTGACCCCGCTTGTTAAGAAGTCGTAAAACAGGCGAAGCCTGTGTCTGGCGCCATCAGCGATTGCCCTCTGGGTGCAGACCAACTGCCCTCTGGACGCAGACCGATTGCGCTCTGGGTGCAGACTGACTGCCCTCTGGGAGCAGACCGACTGCTGATTTACGACTTCTTGACACGTGGGTTTGAAAGAGTGTCTGTCCCCGCCAGGCGCCAGGCGGTGCGCGGGGCATAGCGGTAAAGCCGCCTCCTCCTGTACGGGGGGATATGTTAGTTTAACAAGCGAAACGTGACGGACACAGCCACGTGAGCGTAAGCCGTTTGTTATGAAATCATTGTAAGGCTTCGCCTTTAAGGAGTATCTTATGGAAGAATTGAGCGACGTCAACATCTTACGTGCTTCAGCTTATGAGTCTAAACTCGCTACAGTCCCAGCGGGTCATCTCACCCTCTCCCTCGAATCTGTCGGCTATATCAACAGGAACACCCTCGCCCGCTTCTTGCGGGAAGACGGGTTGCCCGCTAAAGAAGTGGAAGCAGGGCTGGAGTTCTTCGACAGGCTCATGCGTAAAATCACGAATGCGGTAACCGCAGGCTATAGCGTGGATACGGACTGGTTCCGCGCGGCAGTCTCCTTGTCCGGCACCGTGCCGGTGGAGCGTCTGGGACATCACGCCCTGCCGGGCGAGGTGGAAGTTCATCTGAACCTGCTGCCTGACAAGCGCCTACGGGACGAGATTGTCAGTACGCCGGTGCTGATACGCAAGATTATTGCGTCTAACGCCCCGGTGATCCAGGTTATTATGGACGCCGTTTCAGAGACGCCAGATGTGGTGTTTATCGGGGAGATGGCGGAGATTCGCGGCTTGAACATCGCGGTGCAAGGGAATAAGGTCGATGAGATAGGGGTGTTCTTCACATCAGCGGATGGGAGCAAGACTATTCATGTTCCCGCGGGTCGGTGCAAGCCGAATACAGCGGGCTTGGTGCAGTTTGTCGCGCCGCCGACACTGTCGGCTGGACAGTGGACTGTGCGGCTTGCGACCCAGACAACCGGAAGGAAGGGCGTGTACACACAAGATGTACGGGAAGACGTGTACGCAAAGCAGATAACGGTTGAGGCTTTCACGCCTTGAGCAAGCGAAGCAGGCAACGCCTGCGCCTGGCACCATGCCTGCGAAGTAAGCATAGGCTACGCTTGCCACAAGCGTAGCCGCAAGACGGGGACAGTGGAACCTCTTTTCCAGACAGCACCCGCGTGAAGTCATGAAACAGACGAAGTCTGCGAATCTTGCAACGTAAGTATATCCTCCGCGCTTAATCCCGTCAGCGCCTCTATAACGTCAACCGTAAGCCCTTGTCCCAAAGCACGCCGTGCAATTGCTATATTCCTCTCTTTAACGCCCTTCTCAACGCCTTTCTCAAACGCAGTGTTCACTCCGGTCGTCCAGTCGGACAATGCCTTCTGCCGCGATATATACGCCCGCCGAAATCCTTCATCCTGTGTCACCTCCTCCAGCCTCCTCTGCGCCTTCGCTATCGCTCCGTCCCTCTCCATTAGCTCCTCCAATTCCAGATTCACCAGTCAATATCCAGTCAAGAATTTCTCTATAATCGTCGATGGTTTCGGCGTGTGTGAGGCGGTTCCGCATCTCCGCACCTCGCTCAATACCTCTGGTATACGCACAGAATTGTTTACGCATCTCGCGGCACGCGATTTTTTCTCCAGCATCCCGGGTCAAAAGCATGAGCTGTCGAAAACAGGTCTCCAGCCTCTCGGCAACGGATGGCCGCACCCAGGGAAGTCCCGTCAGAAGCGCGCGGGTTTCGGCGAAAATAAAAGGATTCCCCAGAGCGCCGCGGGCAAACATCAGCGCCGCACAGCCAGTTTCCCGGAACATACGTTCCGCGTCATGGGCTGAATAGAGGTCGCCAGAACCAACAACCGGTACGCGGATACGTGAAACTAAGTCGGCGATAAGACTCCAGTCGCTTTTGCCTGTATAGACTTGCGCTCTGGTACGGGAGTGCAGGCTGACCATTGCCGCGCCTGCTTCAACCGCGGCAATCGCAGCTGTCGCGTAACTGAGAGAATCCAAGTCCCACCCGGAACGTATCTTCACCGTAACCGGAACGCCCCCCAGAAACTGCTCTGAAGCGCGAACCACGGATTCTACAATCCGTCCCAACAGTCCGGGCGTCTTCATCAAGGCCGCACCTGCGCCTGTCTTTGTCACTTTGGGAACCGGGCAACCTGCGTTGACGTCAACGGCTGAAGGGCGCCACGCCTCAAGCAGGGCGGCAGCCTTAAACATCGCATCAGGATTCGCGCCAAAAAGCTGAACACAGTAACGCGCCTCGTTGTCTGCACGGCGTAAAATGTTCGTCTTTGAATTCTCAGCGCCGTAGAGATGCGGATTCCGCGCTAGAGCCTCGGAAGATACAAGCTCCGTAAACGTGAAATCTGCACCTTGCTCAATACATATTGATCGGAATGCTCTATCTGTATAGCCGGCAACCGGAGCAAGAAACAGGTTGCCATCCAAGGAAAGCGATCCAATCTGAATCGGATGATAAAACATTCGTTTATACTATTAAATCTTCTTGTTTTTTTCAATATCTTGCTTTATAATAAGCTATTCAGGGCGCCCGATAAGTAACCGACAAAACAAACAGGACTGGTGAACTTTGCCTGACTATTTTATCATACTTCTTGCGCGCCACTACTTTTAAATTGGGAGAATAATTATGGATAGTGCAGCTTTATGGAAACTTTCCTATGGACTCTACGTTGTTGGGGTCAAGAAGCAAGAAGGACAATTCGGCGGCAGTGTTGTGGATGCAGTCGCTCAGACGGCCGCGGGCGATCGTCCCGTTCTCGTTTTGTCGAGCATGACAAACAACCTAACCAACACCCTCATAAAAAAAGAGGAACAATTCATGCTCTCTGTTCTACCTGCGAATGTGGATCCGTTCATCGTGGCCAACTTCGGATTCCAATCCGCGCGGGATGTGGATAAATGGGCTAACGTCCCCTATTCGCTTAAAAATGGATTACCTGTTCTTGACTGTACCGTCGCTTTCATCCATTGCAAAGTGGTTGAATCCAAAGAATTGGGAACCCATACTTTATTTATATGCGAGATAATCGACGCGCAAAACGGCGAAAACATCGCAAAACCTTTGGTCTATGCGGATTATCAGGAGAATATGAAGGATTCCGCTATGGAGGCCTTTAAGCAATTCAAAGAGACTGATAAGCCGCCTGCTAAAAAGACGGAAGCCTCCAAGCAATCCAAAGAAACTGGTAAGTCGCCTGCTGAAAAGAAGGCCCAATGGCGCTGCTCCATGTGCGGCTATGTGTATGACGGCGAAACTCCCTTTGAAGAATTGCCCGACGACTGGGCTTGCCCGCTTTGTGGATTCGGTAAAGATACATTCGAAAAGGTAGAGTAACGGATAAATTTATCAGAGGGCGTTGCGTCCGACCCCTCTGAGACAACGTTGCTTTTGTTGAACTGTCATACCTCTTGCGCCGTCTTCTGATGAGACCCTCTTGACAAAAAGCCGTTGTTTGTATAGGCTTATGGTATGGGTTCAAAATTTATTGTCCCGTTCTTCACGGTTCTCACCGTTATTATCGTTGGAGTGGCCGCTGGTGGCGCAGGGTTAGCGATTGCCGAAACGGTGAACATGAAAAATCAGGAAAATTTTCAAGAATTCGCGCCTGCTTTGCCTACAAAGCTTGTTGATATAAATGGTGTTCTCATCACGGAATTCTCCGCTGATGAAAAACGAGAGCTCGTACCACTGGGGTCGATTCCTCATCGTCTTATAAATGCGGTGCTTGCCCGTGAAGACCCGGAGTTTTATAAACATCACGGTTTCAGTATCCGCGGTATTGTCCGCGCCATTTATGGACAACTCACGGGTAAGAGTCTTGGTGGAGGTTCCACCATTACCCAGCAGGTTGCGGGTACGCTCTATACAGACCGTACGGAACGCACACTCTCCCGCAAACTCCGCGAGCTTTGGTTCGCCATCCAAATGGAACGCCGTTATACCAAGGACGAAATCCTCGAAATTTACCTTAACTATATGTACATGGGTCCAGGCGTTTACGGGGTTCAAGCCGCGAGCAAGTATTTTTTCAATCATGGTATAGAAGACATCACCCTTGCCGAAGCAGCGCTTCTGGTCATCCAGTTGTCAAGTCCTGCGAGATACAATCCACTTGACAATCCTAATGTGGCGCGTGAACGGCAACGGTCTGTGCTTGATAAAATGGTAGAACTTGGCTACGCGACAGAGGAAGAGGCGGACTCGTCTTTCATCGAATACTGGGACAACTATGACTACACGCGGGCGTCGGTTTCCGCCTACTACAACCGAGACGATAAGGCTCCGTGGTTCAGTGAATATGTGCGCCGTGAACTTGACAGCATGATGTATGGGTCAATGGATTATTATCGAGCTGGATACACGGTTCGGACAACTCTGAACCTTGAACACCAAGAGGCCGCGGAAAAGTACATGACCGCTGGGCTTGCCAAGGCAAATAGGGAATACGGTGCGTCAAAGGGCAACCGTTTGGTAAGGGCGGAAAATACCTACATTCCTATCATTAATCTTTTATCTCTATCTTTCAACATGACCGGTGTGCGTGGCACAGCAGCCGCTCGTAATCAGGCGCGTACCATGTCCCGCTATACCAAGATCATAAATCCAGTTGTTGATATGGCCGCGCTCATGTTTGGCATGGAAGACCTCAAGACGCTCACCAATAAGGGTTTCGCAGATTTGAAGGAAACTATCGACCAGAATGTAGTTGAAGGTGCGCTCATCACCATTGAAAACGAAACAGGCTACATCACGGCTATCGTGGGCGGCTCAAAATACGACGCCACCAATCAGCTCATCCGCGCTACCCAAGGACGAGTCATGCCGGGTAGTTCCTTCAAGCCTCTCTACTATTCGGCTGCGATTGATACTAGAAAATTCACGCCTGCTACTCTCATCTATGATATTCCTATCGTCTTTCACAACGAGGACGGAACACCTTATATTCCTCTTAATTTTCAAGGTGAATGGAAAGGGACCGTATTGCTCTACAGCGCTCTGGCTCATTCTATGAACGTGCCCTCTCTCAAGGTGCTTGACGGTATTGGTTTTGATGCGGCAATCAACCGCGCGTCCGCGCTTATGGGTATAACAGACGCGGATGTGATTCGGCGCACTTTTCCTCGTGTCTATCCTATGGGCTTAGGTATCATTTCGGTCGCGCCGATTCAAATGGCCAAAGCTTTCGCGACATTCGCCAACCAAGGGCGGGAAGTTCTGCCCATAGCCATACGCGCTATTGAAGACCGCAATGGTAAGATTATCATTGACAACGAGCGGAATATTAGGTTAGAACAGCAGGAAAAAGGTAAAGCTGTTCAAGTTATAACCCCTCAGAATGCCTATGTGATGACCCAGCTACTCAAAAAAACAGTGGAAACCGGGACCCTCTATTCGGGTTCGGGATATGGCTCAAAATTCGTCTTTAAAGATGAAAACGGCGAGACTTTCCGTATGCCAGCCGCCGGCAAGACAGGTACTACCCAGAACTGGTCCGATGCGTGGACTGTGGGATTTACCCCATACTATACGACCGCTATATGGTTCGGGTTTGATAAGCCGGGTAACTCCCTGGGACTGAACCTTACAGGCGCGACCCTTGCGGGACCTGTTTGGGGCGATTTTATGCGGGATATTCACCAGGGACTGCCTTACAAGAACTTTATCCGCCCAGCCGAAGGCGTGGTTGACGTAACGGTATGCGCCCGTTCTGGACTCATTCCAACCAAAGAATGTGATGGAGGGAGAATAACACTCACATTTCTCTCTGGTACACAGCCAAGTCAGTACTGCGACGTTCATTCGGGAAGTTCTTCCATTGCGGGCGGTTTTCAGACTTCAATACTAGGGCTTATGGATTTAGATGAACTGACCGTCGCGTTGAAGATGCCGAGCCTTCCCGATGATATTCTGAATATGACTGAAGAGCTTCCCGCTCTACAACTTTCAGAAACAGGGGAAAATCCAGACGAAGGGCTTGAAATACCAGCTTACAACCCTTTGCTTGAATAGGAATGAAAAATGGGAATTTTTGACAGATTGAGCGATGTTATTAAAAGCTATCTCAACGAAGATACCAGTACCGCGGAAAGAAGCCGTTCCTATGGAAGGAATTTCGTTGACCCGGATTTCCTCGAAGGTCAAGCTGAACTGGAAGAATTTCTTAAAACTGGTAGAAACGAACGAAAAACATATACAAGACCGCAGAGAGAGGCGCCTGGAGCAAAGGCGGAAGAAGAGAGAAAAATCCCGTTAGCCTTGAAAGCAGATTTCACAGAACTCGAACTGCCGCTCGGCGCATCTTCCGAGGAGTGCAAGAAGGCATATAAGCGTCTGCTCAAAATTCACCATCCTGATAGGCACACAGGAAATCCTGAAAATATGCGAAAAGCCACAGAAAAGTCAGCGCGTATTAATTCAGCGTTTGATAGAATTGAAAAATGGAGACAAACAGGGATAGTTTGAAATCCGTAGTGTCTGACAATAAAGGCTTGATTTAGATAAATGAATCGCGGCGCGTTTACTGGAAGAGGGTTTAGCAGAGATAGATGTTTTCGTAGAAAGAGCCGTACGAAGGAGACGGCATTCGCCGCCTTACGGGACAAAAAACTGATGTTCATCGACGATATCTGCGAAACGAACCGTTCCTTTAAAATAAAGGCCATCTTGGATTGAAAAACGTCACAGCCCTAACCTGTGCGACTATCCACAATTCCTGCCTCTGTCTTGACGTCATATCAATCAATGGCTCTTACAGAGGACGAATTTTCACTCGATAAGGGTATATACGAATGCGCTGAAATGTTCGACGAACTCTCGCTGCTCTACCATGAGTTGATGGATATAGGGAACTGAGGTAGAAACTTGTCTTTCCCTAATTTACAAAAGACAAAGGAGGCAATACAATGCACAAATATAAATCTTTCGAACCAAAATGGTTTCATGGGGAAATCCCACCGAATTCGTATCGCTCTATATTCAAATGGGGCGAACCAAACGTGATAAAAGCGCCCAGAGAGTCGCTTTTCAAGCTGTTGAAGGTGCAATTCGGGCTTTCTGACGGTGATTTTTCCCAATATAGCGAAGATTTAGGGCTTGACGAGGTGAAATTTGATCTTCCTATACGGTTGACCGAGTCACAACTTAACAAATTCAGTGAAATCGTGGGCAAAGACTATGTGCGTGTAGACGACTACGCCCGCCTTTCAGTGGCTTATGGCAAGACGATGTTCGATTTAATGCGTCTGCGCCAGAAACGAGTGGAAAATACGCCTGATGCTGTGCTTTATCCTGACTCAAAAGAGCAGATAGAACAAATCGTGGCGTTCTGCGCATCAGAAAAAATCCCACTTTACGTGTACGGCGGTGGTTCGTCGGTAACACGAGGCGTAGAGTGTATCAAGGGTGGTGTTTCTTTAGATATGCGGTTTCGATTCAACAAAGTGATAGCGTTCAATGAGATCGATCAGACTATTACTGTCGAGGCGGGCATGAGCGGTCCCAAACTGGAAGCTGTGTTAAATAACGCGGTCACCAACTTCGGTACAAAGCGCGCTTACACCTGTGGACATTTTCCGCAAAGTTTTGAACATTCGTCTGTGGGCGGTTGGATTGTTACTCACGGCGCGGGACAGAATTCCACCTACTACGGATGTATTCAAGATATCGTATTAGGTCAGGATTACGCTACACCCGTCGGAACGATTTCCACAGACCGCTACCCGCGTAAAGCTACTGGTCCGGATTTGGGACAAATTATGATGGGGGGCGAAGGCGCTTTCGGCGTGCTTACCCACGCGACGTTGAAGATCTTTCGGTATATGCCGAAAAACATCAAGCGGTTTTCCTATATGTTTAAGAATTGGGAGACCGCGCAGTCAGCGGCTCGTGAAATCATGCAAAGCGAAGCAGGTTATCCGTCTGTATTCCGCTTTTCCGATCCGGAAGAGACAAGCATAATGCTCCATATGTACAACGTGATCGACAGCCCTTTAAAAGTCTTGTTTGATTTGAAAAACTTCAAAGTGGGAGAAATGAGCCTGTTCTTAGGCTTCACTAATGGAGAAATTGGTTTCTCCCGCAACTGCGCCAAGAATGTTCACCGCGTAGCGCGGAAATTCGGCGGGATTTGGCTTTCTGGTATGGTTACGAAGGCGTGGGAAAAAGGGCGGTTCAACGATCCATACTTACGCGACACGATGCAGGATTTCGGCATGGTCATGGATACAATGGAATGTGCTGTCAACTGGAGCAATATGGGGCGAGTTCACCGGGAGGTGCGGGAATACGTGAAGTCCCGTCCAAATACGATTTGTCTGACCCATATCAGCCATGTTTATCCGCAAGGCGCGAATCTCTACTGGATATTTATCGCCAAGATGCACGACCCGGAAGAATACCGCTGCTTCCATGCGGGTATTCTTGATGCTATTCAGAAGTCAGGCGCAGCTATGAGTCATCACCACGGTGTCGGTAAGATGTTCGCACCATGGCTCGAAAACTCCATCGGCGCTAACGAATACGCGGTCTACCGCGCTTTGAAAGCCCATTTTGATCCGAACAGTGTCATGAATCCGGGCGGGACTCTCGGCTTTGATATAATGGACGAAGAGAAACGATCCCTTGGACAAGTCTATAGAGGGCTGATTTAAGTGATTAAAAAGCGAATGACGCAAACAACGCCGTGTCATACCTAGGTTTACATTCGTTCTCTATATTTCAAGTAGTGGGATAGCATCTGGAGTAGAACCGTATATTCCACTGGCTTATGCATAAAGTCGTCCATTCCAGACTCAAAGCAACGACGTCTAACGTCCGCGCCTGAGTCTGCGGTCAAGGCGACTATAGGGATGCGACGTCCCCATTTTTTTTCAAGTTTCCGTATGAGTTTAGTTGCCTCAAAGCCATCCATATTGGGCATATGAAGGTCCATTAGGATGAAATCGTAGCGGTTCTGCGAAATCGCCGCCAGCGCTTTTTTGCCGGAGTCTGCGGCGTCAATGATCGCGCCCGTATCTTCGAGCAGGGCGATTACTATTTCGCGGTTCGTCTCGATATCGTCAACAACAAGAATACGCGTACCTGTTAAGTTTGTATATTCAGTTGAAGATAAGTGCGGAGTGAGGAATGACCCGGAAGGGGTGTAATCGGACTTGACGGTGCATGTAAAACAAGCGCCCTTACCTGGTGTAGATTCGACTTCTATACCGCCGTCCATAAGTTTTGCGATATGAGCGGCGATAGGGAGACCGAGTCCCGCTCCACCGTATTCCCGTTTAATAGTGTTATCCACTTGCTCGAAAGCTCTGAATATACGTTGCTTATCTTTCTCTAGAATACCATTGCCAGTATTGCAGACTTTAAAACACAGGACGCATTTTTGACCATCGTCTGGCAGCCTACGGACTGAAAAGCTAACTTTGCCGTTTTCCGGTGCAAATTTAACGGCGTTTGAGAGAATATTGGACACAGCCAATTTCAAGCGCCGCTCGTCGGTGATGAGAAATTCGGGTATAGACCCATCGACGTCTATCGTGAAAGCTTGATTTTTCTTCTTTGCCTCAGCCACGGCTGAGTCGATAAGCGATTGCAAAGCGATAAAGAATCGGAACCGATGGGGCGTCAGGACGAATTCACCTGCATCTATTTTCGCCATATCCAAGACTCCATTGATAATGTCCAACAGCTGCTTGGATGCGCCGTAGATTTTTTCATAACTAGCGCTTCGGCTTGTTTCGTTAGATGCGATACGAGCGACTTCAGTCATACCGATGACTGTGTTCATGGGTGTACGCATTTCATGGCTCATTCGAGAAAGGAAATCGGTCCGTGCTTTGTTATAAAGCTCAGCTTTGGCGAGTGCACGTTCTGTCTCCTCCTTTGACTTGACGATCTCCGCTTGCATCCGTTTAAATTCCGTAATGTCCCGCGCTATGACGCCGACACCCGCCTCACCTGTGTGCAGTACAGCGGCATACGTTGAAACCAAAAGATCTAACCATCTTCCATCCTTACATTTGATCCGTGTATCGAAAGTCTGGCTTTGTTCCTTTATTGTCTTGAGTATAACCTCTCTCCTGAAGTATTGTATATTCTTCTTGTCGAAAATCAAATTAAAACCGCTTATTGCAAATTCCTCACGACTGTATCCTGTAACAGTGGAAACCGCTGGATTCATATATTCTATGTCACCTCTTGAATTGACGTACATCACGAGATGAGGCGAACCTTCGACGATAGATCTGATGCGAGTAAGGTTGTCTTGAGTTTCCAAGAGTTCTCGTAGCTCTGTGAAATAACCCACGACGCGGACTCCGTCTTTCCATGGGATACGTTTGAGATACGCCTTTACAGGCAGAGGTTTGCCGTCCGCAGTCTCACATTCCCACACAGAATGGAAGTCCCCCTTTTTAATCGTTTCATGAATAGCCCGTAGAGCTTTTTCGACGCTTGATTCTTTCGAGAATTTTGATATAAGCAGATATTTGTAGAAGCCGTCAAGGTATTCCTGTTTATCTCGGCAGTGGAACATTTCAACTGCGGTTTTGTTACAATCCAAGAGCTTCCCATCCGCATCCCAGAATGTACAACCGATGGACAGAGAGTCAAGCATCGCCGAGACCCGCTCTTCGGCTTCGCGGGCTTCGGCTTCTCTTGCCCGAATTTCTCGCAGGTCGCGGCTATAGGCGGCGAGCAGATGTCCGTTCTTCCAAGGCACGCGTACGAGGTTAGTTTCGGTTGGTATAGGCGCACCATTGATGTCAATGCTGGTCCATTCAAAGTGTTCAAATCCGTTCTCCATGGCGGCCGCGTTGTACCGTGCTGACTTATCGGCGCTTCTTTCTCCGTCGCTTTGGAATTCAGGAGTGAATCTTGTCCATTTCCCGATATATTCTTCCTTTTTTGATATACTGCTCATCTTAAGCGCCGCGTCGTTGCAGTCTATGAGCACCCCCTTCTCGTCGAACAGGAGGCAAGCTATGGGTAGTCCATTCAACAGTAGTCGGGTTCGCTCTTCAGCTTCTTGCATCGCGGACTCTTTCGCTTTGACTCGCCGTATATCGTTTATATAGATGACAAGTCGACTCTCGTCTTTCCACGGAGTTCGTACAAGTATTAATTCGGTAGGCAGAGGTTCGTTTGAGAGGAGGCGGCTTTCCCATTCAAATCGTTGATAACCAGTTTCAAAAGCCATACGGATATATTTCTTTAGCTTTTCACTGGAAGATTCGCCGTCTGGTTGAAATTCTGGATTTAGTTCATGGAAGCGATTAAGGTATTCTGTTTTAGAGGACATACCGAAGAGTCGAACCGCTTCCGCATTGCAGTCCAAAAGGTTGAAATCTTGGTCCCAGAATTGCACAGCCATAGGGGTGGAGTCGAACATAATCTTTACACGTTTATCCGCTTCTGAAATAAAAAACTGCACCGAATCAAAGGATATTAGTTGCGCACCATCGAAGTTTCCTTCTTCATCAAGCAATGGAGTGAAATGCACTTCAAAGAGTCGTGTATCTGCACCCGGAAAGGTGATATGGAAGTCAGCTTTCCGAACATTCAAACTTACACGAATTTCGCTAAAAATACTTTTTATCGCATCCGAGTACTTACCATTCTCAAAAGATCGCATAACGTCCCAGAAGTAACGCCCTTTTATCTCGGAATCGTCTTTAAGACCGACGAGAGTCAGCCATGAGTCGCTACAAAAATCTACCCGCCCTTCACGGTCTAAGAACACTGTAGAGTTAGGCGTACTTCTGAGAAGCGCTTGCATAGTAGTTGCGTATCTAAAAGGCTTTTCTGAGCTCGATTCGTCGTATTTTCTTACATGATTTTGTTCCACGACAAAAAATATACCAGAATAACGATAAAGAGTCAATTTTCAAAAGAAGAATATCGCCGAAAAGAGGAAAATTTCTGGACGGAGACTTCATTCCTCATAATTCTACAGGGACAGACTATGCCTGACTTTTATCAAATCAACGTGTTCTTTGACGTCATGGACACGGATAATGTTCGCACCGTTTGTCATGCCTATCGCATTCGCCGCAAGAGTACCAGCGAGTCTGTCAGATATATTCCTGCCTGTGATGTGTCCGATGAAGGTTTTACGGGAAAGTCCTATAAGGACTGGATATCCTAAGGCGCGGAGACGGACAAGTCCTCTGATGAGCGCGATGTTATCTCTCACGGTTTTGCCGAATCCCACGCCGGGATCCAATATGATACGATCACTCGCGATGCCCGCGTCTTTAGACCGTTCCGCAGCGGTCTTTAAATACGCGGCTACTTCACTGACGACGTCTTTATAAAAAGATGCGACTTCATAAGGCGCAGTTTGCATAGTTTTTGGGACCCCCCTCTTGTGCATAAGTACGACATAAGCCCCATAAGCGGCGCATACCCGCGCCATGCCGCTATCGTCTTCCATCGCAGAGACATCATTGATAATATTTGCACCCGCTGACAGAACGGCTTGAGCGACAGTCGCCTTCCTTGTATCAACAGATATAGGCAGGCTTGATCTTCGTCTGAAACCTTCAACGACGGGTAGAACACGGGCTAATTCCTCGTCTTCCGAAACATACTCTGCGCCTGGACGTGTGGACTCGCCACCAAAATCAATAATATCCGCGCCATCCGCCTCAGCTTGCAGAGCCTTCTCCACAGCGTACTCCGCCGTCCATGTACGGCTGTCTGCATAAAACGAGTCGTTGGTACAGTTCACTATGGACATGATCAAAGGGGTGGAAAAATCGAAGTTCACTCCCCACATCTTTTCTATGGACATATAACTCTCTCCAAGGCATCGACCATACCGAAGAGCAAGAAGTCAAGTAAGTTCAACGAAAGAATAGCTGCAAACATTTCAGGATACACAACTCGTGTCTATAGTGAAAGCCTCCTCCGCAAGGAATAGTACCGTGGTTGCAGTACCAAGGTTCATGTGCAAGTCGGTACAAAGGTCGGGTAGGACGACTGACAAGATAACGTGGTGGAATACGGCGGTAAGAACAGATATCTCTGGCACACGTTCCGCGGCATCTCGCATCGCAAGTAAAACCTGACTGAATATAGTAAAAGCAAGAAAGTTCTGAAATTTTCCATGACGATGATTCATCCTATTTTAGTTTTTTAGGGCTCATACATCTTTAGGACGGTTGTCAACCACGCGCTTTGCTTTGCCTTCGGAGACCGGCAAACTACCATTTTCATGTAGTTCTACTCGCGGATTGATACTAATGGAGGCTTGCAAGGTCTTGCGGATTTTTTCTTTGAGCGCATTTAAAAGGCGGGCGTCATCCCAGAAGACCTCCGTTCCTACTTCAGTCTTTACGGTCAGTCTATCCAAGGCACCTTCTTTCTCTATCACAATCAGATAATTATTTCCCACTTTTTTCATAGCCATGATGACTTCCTCAATTTGACTGGGAAAAAGATTGACACCGTTGATGATAAGCATATCGTCCGTGCGTCCGGTAATGCGGTGTAGACGACGGTGCGTCCGCCCGCACACACAGGGCTCTGGGTAAAATGCAGATAAATCACGGGTGCGATAACGTAAAATTGGAGATGCCTCGCGGCAGAGGCACGTAAGTACCAATTCACCGACTTCGCCGTCAGGCACAGATTCCATCGTGTCAGGATTAATGATTTCACCGAAATAACCGTCTTCCCACAGATGAAGCCCATTTTTACATTGACATTCAAAGGCCACACCTGGCCCGTTCATTTCGGACAAACCATAAGAATTGTAAACATCAATGTGGAGTAATTCCTCAATGCGGCGGCGTGTATCTTCGGAATATGGCTCTGCACCTGCAAAGGCTTTGCGGAGACAAAGCTCGTCTCGCGAAAAACCCTCTTCCCGCATCTTGGACTCAACGTGAAGTAAAAAACTTGGCGTGGCATGTAAAACGGTCGTACTGAAGTCCCGCATAAGCCGAAACTGGCGGGTCGTGTTGCCTGGGCCGGACGGTATAACCAACATACCGACTTCTTCTGCACCCGCATGAAAGCCTAGTCCGCCAGTAAATAGCCCATAAGTTATCATATTTTGGAAAACATCGCTTTTGTTACAACCAGTAGCATAGATAGAGCGGGCGACAAAATTTGTCCATCGAGTTATATCGTCTTTACTAAAATAAATGGTGGTAGGAGCGCCAGTGGTACCGCTTGAGGCGTGGAGGCGCACAATTTCATCTTTTGACATACTTACGAAATCATAAGGGAAACCATCTCGTAAGTCCTGTTTTGTGGTGAATGGGATACGTCGAATATCGTCAAGGCTTTTGATGTCGTCTGATGTGTTTATACCCGCTTTTTTCAATCGCTCCTTATAAAACGGCGTCCGTAGGGCATTTTCAACCGCCCATTTGAGGAGTTCCACTTGATGTATAAATAGTTGCTCGTGAGGAAGTGTTTCTATTTTTTCATTCCAGTATTGATATTGCATAACTTTCCTTACTTTCCTTTATTGCTATTTTGTCATAAATAACGTGAATGTGTCAACTAGAGAGTAAAGTAAGAGATAAACACAGGAGAAGAATTATCAAAAATAATTCTTCTCCTGTGAAAGGCAAGACAGACTAAAGCATCTTTACAGCGAATTATTCCGCGACAAATGACAGTACAGTCTCGTTTCCGTCTACATCTACCGTAACAAGAGTAAGAATACCATGTACAAGCGACCATGAACTGACGCTAGTGAGATAATCAAAAAATTCGTTTTCTCTCAAAACTGCTGATTCCTTGATGGTAGCCATCAAGGTTTGAGCCGCCGCCTCAATTGAAAGCGATGCGCCATCGATATTGTAAGGAGCGCGAAAATTGTTCGAAGTTCCCTTGCCGGTCACGTTTCCGTCGGCAAAGCGCAGGGTATATACATCACCCATGCCGTCAACCTCTAATTGAGTCCTGTCCACATATACTACATCCATGCCTTTCTTTATTTCAGATAAACGCCACAATAATCCTATGATGTCATAGGTCGTCGGAGTTTCATTTGAAACCTCAGTTTCCTGTGTCGTAGATACAGAAACCTGATCGGCTGTCTGTTTCGTCATAGCGTTCCCAGCGCAAGAAGCTATTAAACAACCCGTTAAAATAGATAAGATTGTTATCGTTTTCATATATTTTCTCCAAAAGTTAGATAGCGTTAAAGATATGACAATTTGACGGAATAGGCAAGCTAAATAACGGGAATTTATATATCCTTTTGTTGATATCTTGTGGATAATTATACAAATTTTTCCCATATAAACGCCGTTTTTTTACGATTGGTTGTTGAAAACTCTGTATAAGTTGTGTATAATGTGTGAAGATATTGTGGATAATAATGAGGATTGTGGATATGTGGAAAAATGTGCATAAGTTATTAACAATTTGTGGAAAGTGTAATTACTTAAAATATAATGAATAACATACAATATCCACAAGTGAATAGTCCTTACTACTACTACTGCTATTCTTATTATATATAAATTTATATAATAAGAAGAATGGAGGAAATTTATGAAATTCACCTGTGAACGAAGCGTTCTGCTTAAAGAAATCGGGATAGCACAGGAGATTGTTGCGTCTAAAAATGCCTATTCAATACTATCGAATATTTATATCGAAGCTTTAGATGACTCGCTTATTATCAAAGCGACAGATCTTAAGGTTAGTTTTGAGACAAATGTACCTGTCAATGTCATAGAAACAGGATCGACCACCGTATTCTGCGATAAATTCTTAGGCGCTCTGAATGTATTGCCAGATGGAGAAGTCGAATTTGAGCAAATTGATTCAAACCTCGTCATAAAGACACCCTTAAGAAAGCTTCGGTATAACCTCAAAAGCATTGCGTCGGATAGCTTTCCGCAGTTTCCTGAACTGAATGAGGATAACTTCTTTTCGATACCGGTAAAAGATTTCAAAGATATGATTCATCAGACAGTTTTCGCTGTTTCCGATGACGAAACTCGTTACTTTATGACAGGCGTTCTCTTGGAGAAAGTTGAAGACAAGCTCAATATGGTTGCGACAGATGGAAGACGTCTCGCACTTATCAAGAAAAGCATCGGTGAAGATGTTCCTACGTTTGAACCTGTTATTGTGCCGCCAAAGATTTTGAATATAATCACAAAACGTGCTGGCGATGAAGGACTTATTTCCATTGCCGTTACAGAACGCTATATTTTCGTCCGCTTTGGTGCCTACAACCTGTCGTCTGTTTTGATTGAAGGACAATTCCCGAATTACCAGCGCGTCATCCCTGATAATCAGGAAAACGTCTTTTCAGTGAACCGCCTCGAATTGCTTGATGCTTTGCATCGTGTAGCCTTATTAGTTGATAAACGTGTGTATCTGGGACTTTCTCCAGGTGTACTTTCCATCTCTTCGGAAGAAAGCGATTTGGGTGCTGCAAACGAAGAAATTCCCTGTAGATACGATGGTGAAGAGCTGTCTATTGCCATGAACTACCATTACATTGAAGAACCATTCAAAGTGATGAGCGAAGAAGAAATTAGCATCAAATTCACCGACACCGTCAAAGCAGTATCAATTTATACTGAACAGCAGGATGATCGCCTGCATATCGTCATGCCTATGCAACCGTAGAATTTCTTCTTAATGGAACAATTTGGTTCTAAGTCATCTATTCAACACGGACATCACAGGGGACGTTTCCCTGTGAGTGCCCTTTTTGTTTGCTAAAAGAGGATTCATGCGGATAGCATCTTTACAATTTTTCTCTTTTCGTAATTTAGAGGATGCAGAAGTCGATACTTTGGCGCGTGACGTTTTTTTGATTGGGGAAAACGGTCAGGGAAAAACAAATTTCCTCGAAGCCATTTACTTTTCTTCCTACGCTTCTTCCTTTCGGGGTGCCAAAGACTACGAGCTAGTAAAAACCGGCGAGAAGAATCTATGTGCTGTTATAGCGAAATGTATTTATGAAGAAGGTGGAGAGAGAAAGATAACTGTTAAAGTAGAGGATGGCAAAAAGAGTATTGTCATTGATGGGAAAAAAATTGATGACCGCAAAGAGTTGCTTTCCGTAATGCCCTGCGTTGTGTTTTGCCATGAAGATATGGCGTTTGCCGTGGGTGCACCAGAAAACAGACGGTGGTTTTTTGACCAAACCCAGAGTCTCTATGATCCGCTGTATTTAGACGACCTGCGTAATTTCCGTAAAATTCTGAAAACTCGTAATAATGTATTGAAAGACTTACCTGATTTCGCAATGCTTGACGTCCTTGATTCACAACTTGCTTATTATGGTGTTAATATTATGAAGAAACGGGCAGAATCGACGCGGCTTTTTTCAGAAATATTCACTCCGCTCTACGAAAAGGTTTCCGGTATAGATAACATACAGGTTCGCTATGTTCCATCTTGGAAAGATGATGCCGGAAACGATGTAGAACGAGCAGTTGAACTATTGAAGATGAAGCGTGAACATGATGCAACTTTCGGAGCAACTCTCTCTGGACCCCATCGTGACCGTTACCTATTCGTTCGCGGTAGCGTCGAGTTTGCGCGAAATGCTTCCACCGGACAGTGCCGACTGTTGGCTCTATTATTGCGTGTAGTACAGGCGCGGCGTTTTTCAGCCGTAACCGATAAAAAACCGATTCTCTTGTTAGACGACGTGCTCTTAGAACTTGACCCGGAAAAACGCCGCAGGTTTCTGGTATCCATGCCTGAATATAACCAAGCTTTTTATACCTTTCTCCCCGAAGAACCCTATGAACGTTACAGCAAAGACGGGACAATGGTATATCAGTCCGTTGATGGACATTTTTTGCGTGAATGAGAAAAGTAATAATCTATTGACCACAAATAGATTATAAAGTATACTGACAACATGAAAAGAGACATCATCTTGGCAGGAGTAGGTGGACAAGGCGTACTGTCTGTCGCCGCAGTTATCGCTAAAGCCGCGGTGAAAAACGGTTTTTTCGTGCGGCAGTCCGAGGTACACGGTATGGCACAGAGAGGCGGTGCAGTCCTATCCCATCTCCGTATGGCGGATAAGGCGATAGCATCCGACCTTGCACCCAAAGGCTCTGTAGACCTCATTGTCTCAATGGAACCCGTTGAAAGTCTCCGTTATGTAGACTTCCTTGCACCGAGAGGTGTTCTGCTCACCGCAGACGCTCCGTTTATTAATATACCTGATTATCCAGATATTTCACTCGTACTGAAACGCATAGAGAGTTTCCCAATTTACCGCATTATTGATACAGTAGCTCTGGGTAAAGCTACTGGTTTATCCAGAGCGGTCAACATGGTCATGGTAGGCGCTGCTTCTCTATTCCTCCCCATTTCTGTTGAAAATATAAAGAAAACCATTGAAGAAATATTTGCATCTAAAGGGCAAAAAGTGATTGATGCAAATCAACGAGCGTTTGAATTAGGAAGATCATGATTGTACTGAAGATATTTCGAGAAATAGAGATGTACCATGATGCCTAAAAATAGAAGTGTAAGAACGCGGTTAAATCTGAAACGAAAGGCACAGATGAAATCAGGAAACCGTTTCTGGAAATAGACCCTGCCGAAGTGGATATATTTTATTGAACCGCATGAAAGGCGCTTGAAACCAAGGGGATAAGTACAACACGGTCTGTTCAAACGCTCTGCGGACTGATTTTGACTAGGTTTTTGCTATTACGCGATCGCCCCTTTTCGACTAGAAAAAGTTATTAGGCAATGCGACTACTTGACATATTTTCACTTTTTATATATACTCATCTCGAACTAACAGGAGCGGTGTCCGAGCGGTTGAAGGAGACGGTTTCGAAAACCGTTGAGCCCTTTCGGGTTCCGGGGGTTCGAATCCCCCCTGCTCCGCGTTTCAGTTTGTTTCTGGAGAGATGTCCGAGTGGTCGAAGGAGCACGATTGGAAGTCGTGTGTGCCTCTAAAGGGTACCGTGGGTTCAAATCCCACTCTCTCCGTCACCGCTATTTTTTACCACTTTATTTTGACCATTAGTCCTGTCTCTATGATAGAAAATCCCGCGCCGGCGGTGCCAGACTCGAAGTAATATCCATTTGCCTTTTTATAGGTTTGACCAAATGTGTCTGCCGCATATTTATAGGAAAAAAAGAAGGCAAATGTGAACCACGAGATGGGAAAACATACTTCGGCTTCTGGTTCAAGAAAAAGTCCACCTTGAACATAGTCATAAAATTCACCGCCATAGGTAAGATGGGAGTCATGCGCTGCACAAAAGACAAGCGGGCTTATGTTGAAAGCAATACATATTTGGAAAGAATTCAGGTGTAGAGCCAACGATGTGCCCAGTCCCGCAATGAACCATGTTTGTTTGTAATTGATAGCCGGACCTGTGTAGGATTCCTTGGGAAGAGTGTCGTACCAGATATCGGTGTACGAAGTAACGTATTGGTAATAGCCGTCTCTGGACTCGAAGGAGAAATCTGCAAATAGAACCGTTCCATAAGCCTTGAAGACAAATGTCCTGAAAAGGGGCAAAGAAACGCCTGCATCAAGGTTAAGCATAAGCACATTTTGTGTATGGTTCCAATGGCAAGAGTAGTTAGTGAGCTGTCCATAGGTTCCCTGCCAGTCACGGTCTTCCATGATGCCGGAGTCCGCATCAATGCCGTATTTCAGTACAGCCATGGTGAAGAAACCGAAACCATCCAAAGGATTTCGTCTCTCAAAATTCATAGAAACACTCCAGAACAGAAGGGTTTTCATATCCCAGAGTAATTGGCTCAAGTAATCGCGTGAATCACCACGTTTGTAGACGATTTCTTCAACTTGACCGTAAAAAATGCCAAAAGACACATCGGTTGAAACCGAATAGAGAGGTTCCGCATGAGCAGGAAATAAAATGAAAAGCATATTGTAAATAATCAAAAAAAATGTTATTGTTTTTAACAATGTGTTTTCCTTTTTTTAAAGTAGTCGACATCGCTATACCATCAACGGTCGTTGCCCTTATTATACTCCTTTCCTGCGCCCGTGTAAAAGATAGTTTTTCTATTATACCACCTCCTACCTATCCTTTGTCAAGATCCGTTATAGGTTATGGTGTGATTGTTCCTTCTTATACAAACTTATCGAGCGCTCCGGACTCCACGAGTTTCTCACAGGGCTATATGCGGCGTGGAACTATTGTCAATGTGCTTGAACGTAAAGCTGTTCGAAAACAAAGTGCGATAGAGTCATGGGTATTTGTAGAAGGTGGATACAAAGGCTGGTTAAACGAAGAAGAAGTCCACATCTATGACTACGAGGGCCAAGCTATAACCGCTTCAGATGCGATGAGTCAATGAGAACAGTTCTGTTATGGCTGATGCCGCCGATAATCGGCGCGGCTATTGGTTATATTACTAATGCCATCGCTATCAAAATGTTGTTCCGTCCTCTCGAGGAAGTACATCTCGGTAAATGGCGGCTTCCTTTCACGCCGGGTATACTTCCGCGTCAACGTCGTCAACTCGCTCAAAGTATAGGGCGTATGGTCGAGCGGGAGCTTCTTACACCGGAAATCGTCCGTGCTCGGCTTGTACGAGAAGATGTCCGCGTAAGCGTCAAAAATGGCGTGGCGAATTTCACAGATAAGCTGTTGTCAATCCGTATAACAGAGCTTTCCCTTGATAAAACTAATCCTGTCATTGGTGGTGTATTAAAAAGCTTTTTTCGATCGCCGATTTTTATCTCTATCTTTGATGACGTTTTTGGTTTTATTATTGAGAATGTTGGGGATATTGAAAGAAATGAGTTTCTCAATAAAAATATCCGCGAGATTCTAGGGAGTGAAAGAATAACTGTTCTGGAAAAAAGAGTAAGCGGAACCATGAGCACCTACATAACGGCGAACAGCAGTGTAATTTCTGAACAAATCACCGTTATTTTCGCTAATAGTTTCATGCAAATTGTGGATGCGTGTACCAATTTCTTGAGACGCGACGATGTTCGTAGAGAGCTTGAAACACATGGACGTATTTTCCTTAACAATACTATTCGTAAGTTGAGCGCAACTCAACGGTTTTTTCTGTCTGTAGGGCAATATAACGAGAGGCTTTCCGAGCGGATGCCGGAAATCATAGACGACCTTATCCGCCAGATTTATACTTTATTTTCCGACGATGAAACCAGACAACGGTTGTTGACGTTTTTCACCGATAATACAGAGCGATTTTTGGCAGACAATGGGGCGCGAATCGCAGACGTCGTTACAGGATTTCTTTCTACCCAGATCAACAAACCACTGAAAGAATTCTTAAAAGGTGTTAAAAAAGAAGACGTTCGCCTTTTAGGGCGGGAAATTCTTAACTTCATACGAAGCTCCTTGAATACCTCGCCTGTTTTTACGGGATTCTTCAAAAAAATGCTTGAAAAGCATAGAGATTTGGTTATCGCTTCATTCTTCCCTATCACAACGGAGCAAAAAGACGCACTCGACACCATTATAGCTGAGAAATTTCTGTTGATAGCGGATGAACAAATCGGTAATGTGCTTTCTTCTATCAATGTAACGACTTTAGTCGCGGACCGTATTGACGAGCTGGACATGATTCAGGTAGAGCGTATCATATTAGATATTATGGCAAATCAACTCAAATGGATAAACGTCTTTGGCGCAATACTTGGCGCTTTTATCGGCGTCTTCCAATCCTTGTTTTCATGGCTGGTGAAATAATTCTTACCTTTCTTTAAATACACTAGGTAAATTTAACATATACATTGCGAAAATTCTCACTGATTCGTTCTTCCAGTCCGCTTATGTCTATTTTTTCACCGCGCAGACGTAAGACTTTTTGTAGAATCATGGATAGATCTTTCCAATCCGAAAAATCGCGGCGGAAAGGTTGATAGGGCGCATCTGTTTCCGTAAGCAGGTGCTCAAGCGGAAGCAGAGCGCAGGCTTGTACAGCGGTTTTATGATTAAGCAAGATGGATGAGCCGAATGAGAAATAGGCGTTTACGCCACGGCGGCAAAGGCTTTCTCCGTCTGCGGCTGTACCAGAATATGAATGGAATACAACCGCAGGCGTCTTCTTGAGGATTTTTGAATAGACGAAGATTTTATGCATGGCCTTGCGGACGTGTAAAATCAATGGAAGGCTTTTTGCTATAGCTAACTCCACGTGAGCGATAAAAAGCTCGGTCTGAAGCTTTTCCGTGGAACGGAGTTTTTCATTAAAAAGGTCAAAACCAGTTTCTCCTACGGCTTGAAGTTTCTTTTTCGAAGAAGCTAAACCATAGAGAGTCTCTAAAGAATCTCGTACGAGTGAAGGATTAACCGTAGGCAGCTGTGGATGAACGGCGAAGGCGTGAACGGCGTCTACGCCATTCTCTTTATTGAAGAGAAACTGCTCGAGATTCCATGCGCTTGAGGCGAAGAGAACTTCTTTGTTCGGTGGCGCCTCTAGTTTTTCCTTGGTTATAGAGAAGAAATCAAATGGGTGACAGTGAGCATCTATCAGCATGGCTCTATAAGCATCTTAAAGTGTATGACGCTTGTCATCAGAGTCGTGTTCATATAAAATACATATAAGATTCTTCTGGGTCGATAGTGCCGACAAGGGAGGCGATCGTTCCGTGGTCAATAATCTCGGCAACGCGGGCATTGAGTCTGTCAAATACGACAGTACGTATGCACTGCTGTATCTTTGTTTCCGGAATGTTCGGTACGAGTGGATCCACTACGAACATATCGCCTTCAAGTACGCGTAGAACGCCTCCGATGCTGATATCTTCTGGCTTATGGGCGAGCGTGTAACCACCAGAAGCGCCCTTCACTGAGCGTATAAAGTGTGCCCGTTTGAGAATGACCGCTACCTGTTCGAGATAGCGGACGCTTATACTCTGCCGCTCCGCCACACTTGCCAGCGGCACATGTGGTTCATTCATATGTTCAGCCAAATCAATGAGCAGTCTAATTCCGTATCGTCCTCGTGTGGAAATTTTCATCTTTAACCATTTCCTTTTTAAGTTAGTTTAGAGATTAAAGTCACAGATGACACAAAGGGAAAAATTTCCAGTGTCTCGGTGATTATCAATGAAACGACTCAAAACTACACATCTCAGCAAATAAAACTCCCGTGCACCTCTTCGTTGCTAAATTTCATTTACCATAACGCCGCCGACCTCTTTCAACACCTTTTGAACTAATTCTTCGGGCAGAGAAGGGATATCGCCAGCTTCTTCTAAGTGATGTAGTGTAGAACGAACAGTTGCGGTATCAGCCCTCGCGCGGCGCCGCGCCTCTTCGCGAGAGATATTTATGCGAGCGACGCCTTCAGCAACCGCGGCAGCCGCAACATCGCCTGCTTCTTCGCTGAACAAGACTGTTTCTGACATATCCACGATGATATTGTTAGGGGAAATCCCTCGCTTTTCAGAAAAATCTGCGATGCTATGGCTACACCGAATCGCCATATTATCCGTGATTTTGCGGGAACGTGCTAAAAGAGCACCTTTGAGTAGTCCAGGAAAACACAAAGAATTGTTTACTTGATTGGGAAAATCTCCGCGTCCAGTCGCTATGATAAACGCGCCCGCTTCTTTCGCAGTATGAGGCCAGATTTCTGGTGTAGGATTCGCGCACGCAAACACCACAGCTTTATTCGCCATAGAGCGTACCCATTCAGGCTTAACTATCCCAGGTCCCGGTGCGGAGAGGGCTATCAGTACATCCGCATTTTGTAGAGCTTCTTCAATATATCTAACTTTTTTAGGATTAGTTTTTCGGCAGAGTTCCCATTGTTGGTAATAGCGCATATCCCGCTCAATATCCACCCTGCCGATATGGAGAGCGCCGTTTACGTCAAATAACGTCATATTAGACGGATCACCGCCATCCGCCAGAATGAATCGCGCAACAGTAGTATTCGCCGCACCAGCACCTAAAAGCACGATTTTCGCATCTGCAAGGGGTTTTTCGGCAAGTTTCAGTGCATTCAAAAGTCCTGCAAGAATGATGCAAGCCGTCCCCTGTGCATCGTCGTGCCATACTGGAATATCACAAGTATCTCGCAGTTCGTCGAGTACACGAAAACAGTTTGGTTGACTAATATCTTCAAGATTGATAGCCCCGAAAGATGGTGAAACCATTTTTACAAAATCAATGATTTTTTGCGGATTATGCGAACCATTTTCTCGCGAATCAATGCAAAGGGCGACCGCGTCAATACCACCCAGATATTTCATCAATAAGGCTTTGCCCTCCATGACTCCGAGTCCACCCGTCGGGGTACAATCTCCGTCTCCCAAGACTCGCGTGGAGTCTGATACGACAGCGACGAGATTACCACGATTTGAAAGACTGAAGGACGAGTCGTTGTCATCGCGGATAGTTGTAGAAATTTTGGATGCTCCGGGCGTGTACCACACATTCAGCATATCCAGAGAAACGCTGCATTTAGGGAGAGTCTGCATCTTTCCACCATAAAACTTATGCGCCAAAAGAGCAAGTTTCTTTAAAAATTCAGTTTTTGCCCGCGCCTTTTCGTCTTCGCTCCATGCGGCGGGAAAGGCGATATTATTTATGTCCATCATTCCGCAATTATATTAGACATTTTCCTTGATTATTTCAATTTTAACGCCGTCATAGACGTCTGGCTCATCTTTTGGAGAAATGACGACCCTTAGAATACCGTTCTTGAACACAGCTTTTACAGATTCTTGGGCGTATTTATCTTGCGGTACGAAATATTTTTGTTTCTCAATATCTTTGAGTTTGAGACGTCTCTTAAAATAGCGGAAATTTTCGACATCGCTTTCCATTGACAAGTTGTCTTTACTCCATTCATCTCCGATTTTAGCGGAAAAGACCATGTAATCACCTTGGAAAGACAGACTTATATCTTTTTCGTTAAAACCTGCAAGCGCAAACTCAAAAACCATACTCCTATCCGTAGTCATATAGACATTCATCGGCGGATAGGAGTAATTTGGATAATAGTCCACGTTTTCGTCAAATGGCCAGTTGTTGTGTCTGAAGTGTTCGTTGCCAAATCCATTAAAATTCCGATGGAATTCGTCTTTAAAACTTTGAGCCGCATCAAAGATTTCGTCGAATATAGACCCTATGTCCATATAACTTCTTGTTCCTTTCATAAAAACTCCTTTGCAGGCTAATAGCCCTACAGCCCTTTAAAGGGCGATATTTACAGTTTACATAAAACATAAACCTGACCCTCATACAAGCAGTCGTTATATTTAATATAACTACAAATACAGGAGAAAACAAGCAGAATTTCTCTCCTTGCAAGGTTTTTGTGAGAAAAAACACCCCACAGGCTTCGCCTGTTAGACGACTTCACACGAGGCGTTGTAGGTAAACGTGTCGATCCTCGTCTTGACAGCTACGCCTACGGCGGAGCCTATACAGTGTCAGACACTCTTTCGCTTAAATATTATGTATTATGTCAATATATTTTCAGTATAAAAATCTTATCCAATTCGTTATCTTTTGTAATTATTTTTTTACATAATATAGTAGAAAATAATTACAAGCCCAATTGCGCCTACCACCTATACCCGCCCACGGCCTCCAAACAGGCAAATTGAGAAAAATGATAATTCACCCCCTATTTTAAGCCCTCGGCTTTCGTATGCTATAAAAAGGGACTGATTTTTTCCGATAAAGGAGTAAGGGCATGCGGGGGGGGGGAAGTCTCCCACTGTCAACAAGTTAAGGGATAGACACCCTCCCGAAGCCGTGGTAAACCGGAAACGGGAGGGTGTCATGGAAAAAAAAGTTGTTTTGAAACCGTTCGAACCCTGGTGGAAAAAGCG
>JAIRSU010000042.1 GCA_031255285.1 Treponema sp.
TCTCAAGCGGGCGGGCGTGAGCGCGCCTTTTGTATGAGGCGCTATGCGATATGGTGTATATCTGTACCTATATTTACGGGGGGGGGGGTAGAACCACTCGTATTGTCAGCGCAATCCGAGTCAGCGAGTGTATAGTTCGTTGAACGCTTCCAGTTCTGTTTCACCATGCGTCTATTATATAGAGGCGCTACAAAAATTGCAAGCGTTTTTTAGAAACCGCTTTTGCGAAGTAATAGGGGCGGGAACGACCCTTGCAAAAAAACTATTCCTTAAGTATATTATTAAACATGAAATCAAACAAAATTACCTTGAAAGCAGAAGACCTTGACGGTTATCTCACGGAAACCGACAAAGCCCAATTGTCAATTATGAAAACCCTCTTTCAAAAAGCTCTAGACTGTTTCCCGCAAGTCCGCACGTCTCGCGAAAAACATAATATGCTCATTACCCTTTACAATGAAATGGGGAAACTTATGCAGGATATTTGCAAGCACGAAAAGAGTATCTGTGTGTATTCGTTTGCGACCCCAAACGAGATTCATGCGGAAGCGTCCCGTCTCATCGCAAAACTCCGCGATGTGCAGACCGGACGCGAAGAATTTATCTATTATACACAGCGGGCTTACGAGATGCTCTTCAATCTGGCTTATGCAGGTAAAAACAGTACGGACAAGAGCTATTTCATCGTGAAAACGCCGGTAGCCACGCCTGTGCAGAACTATGCGGTTCATAAAAGCACAAATATCGATGAAAAGGTGTCGAATACCGTCATGTGCGTCATGCTGCGCGGAGCGCTTCTGCCTTCCATGATTATGTCAAAGGAAATACAGGAATATTCCTCGAACAGCTACGTTACACCTTTCGCATTGTTCAAAATCAGCAGGGATGATACCAAGAAAGAAGATAACATGGAGTATATTCTCGACCTTGACCGTTCATATTTCGATATTGAGTTGCTTGACGGCAAAGATTTGGTCTTTGCGGACCCCATGAATGCTACAGGCGGCAGTCTTGTTACCATCGTCAAATACCTGCTCTCACAGGGCGTTAAACCTAAATCCGTGCAGTTCTTCAACGTCATAGCCGCACTCAAGGGCGCTCTGCGGGTGGTGCGGGCTTTAGACAACTGCCAAGTGTGGACTCTGTGGATGGACCCTCTGCTCAACGAATCGGCCTATATCATGCCCGGACTCGGCGATGCAGGCGACCGTATAAACGGACTAGACTCGTCTGAACATCAGCGCAACATCATCCAACTCATAGCAGACTATGGCGCCAATATCGCTCAATTATACCGCAGCCAGCTCATAGAAATAGAGCGGACGGTACTGAATAAATAGAAGCAAGGGGAAGAAAGTGGAAACCAGAAGGCGGAAAATGAGGAATAGAGAGTGGAGGGGAGATCATGCGTATAAAACGCCGAAAAACCTATTCCATATTCTCACTTTTCTTGCCTCTCTTTCTGTTATCTCCTGTGTAACAAACGCCATATCCGCAGAAGAGTACTACAACATTGGCATGGCGTATTTTGATATAGGCAAGTATGCGGAAGCCGAAACATGGCTGAATAAAGCGCGGTCAGCGCGTAAGACCATGACCGCCTCTGATTACAATCTGGGACGTATAGCCTTTGAGACGAAACGTTATAAGGAGGCGGAAGAATACTTTGAACGAGTGTTGAAGAAAGACTCGAATAATATACAGGCGCTCAAGGCGGTTGCATATACATGTATAAAGCTTGGGAATTTCGACAAAGCCGAGTCTCTTTACAATAAGGTGCTTGCGCTGGTGCCGGAGAGCGTCGATGATGGGTACAACTATGCGCTGGTGCTTTACGCTGTCGAGAAATACCCGCAAGCCGAAGAAGTTCTAGTAAAATATCCGACCCTGTTGGAGAACAATGACACGTTGCTGCTCTATGCACGCTGCCAAAAGGCGCAAAGCAAGCCTGAGGCGATTGATAACTTCATCAAATATCTGGAAATTAAAGATGACGCTAACGTCCGTTACGAATATGCGGAGTCTCTGGAGCAGGCGAGTCTCTACGCCCGCGCCCTTGAAGAATATCGCACGACTTATGAGGCGCTGCCTCAAGAGAGTATAGCCCCGGCTAAATCCACAGTTAGGTTCGTCATTGCCCGTGTGCTTCTCCTCGCAGACAGTGACAACGACGAAGGTATAGAGGAACTCAAGGGCGCCCTTATCGATGGATTTGACGACTTTGATGCGGTGAAAGCCTTGCTCACGGAAAACATTCCTGAGTCGCGCAAAATCGAGATTCAGGCGCTGCTAGATAATCCACCTAAAGCAGAAGATGCTTCTGCGGAAGCAGAGGACCTTGCTACAGAAACAGAAGATATTTCTACGGAAACGCCGCTCACGCTTGAGTCAACATCGGCGGCAGACCCTGATGCTGGTACTGACGCTGACGCTGACTCGTAAGCGGCGAAAATATCGCTTATCGAGGGGTTTTGGCTATGTCGCAGATGCGGCGCGCCATGTTTTGGAGAGAGACTTGTTCTTGAATATGTCCGAGCTCAAAGGCGACCCGGGGCATACCGTAGACGATAGCACTAGCTTCGTCCTGACCGATAGTGAGTCCGCCTTCTTTGTAGATTTCGCCGATTTGCTCCGCGCCATCTCTGCCCATGCCGGTCATGATAACGCCGAGTGAATGGTTGCCGTAGAACTTGGCTATGGAAGCGAAAAGCACGTCTACTGATGGACGGTGTCCGCTTACGGCAGGGGCGTCGGTCAGGTGAACGACGCTGCCATAAGCGCGTTTTTCAACTTCCATATGCTTGTTGCCTTGGGCTATGAGGATGCGTCCGGGGCTGACTTCATCCCCTTCCGCCGCCTCCTTTACCTCGAGAGGACAGACGCGATCTAGGCTTCGGGCGAATTCCATAGTAAAGCCCGGAGGCATATGCTGAACCACAACTATCGGCACCTTCAGGTCTGCATCGAGCTTAGAGAACACTACGCGAAGCGCGTCTGGACCGCCGGTCGAGATGCCGATGGCGATGATGTCAGTCTTGCCGGGTTTCCGCAGGGGAGTCGGCCGTTTCGCGGTACCCGAAGGCGGAATGGGCAGTCCATCAGCGGATCTCACGTGTGGCGTTTGAGCGGTATCAGTATGAGTCGATAGGTGGACGGAGAGAGACGGCGGCTTCTGCGTATAGTCCGCCTGCCTCAGTTTCAGACCCTGTAGCCGGCGATACTGCCCGCCGTAGCCCAAAAGCATACTAGTCAGATTGTCTTTTACTGTATGGATATCGTCAGAAATGGAACCTGACGGCTTCTGTATAAAATCGCTTGCGCCCAAAGCGAGGGCTTCCATGGTAATTACCGCTCCCCTCGCCGCAATAGATGAGAGAATCACTACCGGTATTTTGATACCGCATCTCCTGCGTTCCTTGAGAAACTCAATGCCGTTCATTTCAGGCATTTCAAGGTCAAGGCAAATGATGTCCGGCTTACAGCGAGGTATCTTATCCAGAGCAAATTTACCGTTCATCGCCTTGTCTGCTACGACTAACCCAGGTGTATCCTCAATCATCCGTCCTATGAGATTCCGCATAAGCGCAGAATCGTCTACAATCAGAACACTAATTTCATCATCCATTATTACCTCCTTTATATCTAAGTACATTAAGTGTCTTTTTTGTAAAGAGTCGCCCACGGGGTCTTCACAAATTCAAATTTTGTATCCATTCCAAAGAGGGATTCCGAATGTCCGATAAACAGGAATGATTTCGCGGCCATTGATTCCCAAAACCGCTTCATGACGGCTGTTTGCGCCGCTTCGTCAAAATAGATGATGACATTTCTACAGAATACAACATCCAGATTATGTAGTCCCGAGTCGTTCTTGAGATTGTGATAATCAAAGCGGATCTTTGACATGAGCGTGGGCTTCACTTTGTAACCGCCGGTAATCTTCTCGAAGTACTTGTTGAGGTAGTTCGAAGGGATACCTGCGATACGGCTGTCCTGATAGAAACCTTCCTTTGCGGACATAAGACATTTGAGACTTATATCACTCGCGATAATTTCAAACTTCCACGGTGGCGGGAGAATTTCACTCATTAACATAGCAATCGTGTAAGGCTCTTCACCAGTCGAACAGCCGGCGCTCCATATCTTTATAGTCGTATTTCCCCTTGGCTTCTTGATTTTCATCAATTCTGGCACGACGAATTTCTCCATAGTATCAAAATGCGCTTGATTGCGAAAAAAGCGCGTCAGGTTCGTCGTAATGGAATCAAGAAAGCCTTTTAGCTCTTCCTTGTCCGTAGATATCAAGTTATAGTACATATGAACATCACCGCTTTTCTCCCCCTCCCTCAAGCGTTCCTTGAGTCTGCTCTCCAAAATGGAACGATTCGTAGGGGTAAAATGTATGCCGCTTTCGTTGTAAATGAGCGTACGATAGAGTTCAAAATCGGTATTAGTTAAGAATGCTGCATCTGCCATATATGTATCATATGATATGTAATTCCTTTTGTCAATGGTTTTCTTTATGCCTTTTGATAGATATTTCTCAAAAACCATGTGTAAACTATACTAGTTCTAAAAAAATAGCCGCTGTAACTGTAAAGGGGAACTCCCTTCCTCAATTACAACGGCTAAAACCCACAGTGCATTAATGCACTATTAACCATTGATTTGGATGATCCGCTTCTGGCTTTCAGTCTGTTTTTTTATTTCCAGACTGAGTACGCCATTCTTAAACGTTGCAGAAATGGCGTCGGAATCGGCATTATCGGGAAGCTGGAATATCCTGCTGAAAGTATTCCGCCTGCGCTCGTGGATAATGTAGTTGCTTTCCTCCTTCTCGGTCGTTTCGGCTTTCACCTGTTTGGACTCGATGGTGAGCTTATTGCTATCTACACGAACTTCGATATCCTTCTCGTCGTACCCGGGCAGTTCCGCATCAAGTAAATACGAGGTATCAGTTTCTCGAAGATCCACAGCCGGAAAATCCAGACCTCGACTCAAGAGGCTCGCCGCGGATTTTATCGGCATGTTCCCAAAAAACGACTCCATGTAATGGTCGAATTCGTCCATTAAGTTTGGACGGTATAAAGCTACTGTTTTCATAATGTCCCTCCTAAATTAAGCAGACTAATATTTCGGCATCCATACGGACAACCGTCGTCCATGAGGCGATCCAGAATCTCTTCGGTCTCTGAATCTTTTCTTTCCTCACTGACATTTATATATAAGCAACTAGTGTGCCAGCTTTAGAGAATGATGGGATTTAGAGAATTTGACTACAATGGGCAGAGCTATCCTCCTTATTATAGCTTATTTGTTATAAATACTTGATATATCATGCTTAAATACGGTTAAATATGCTTAAATATAAAGCGGCTATTACTCTTCTAAAGCGACAAGTATAAGCAGGCAGGAATAAATACCTCTACTTCTTTTCCTCTCTCAATCATATTGTTCCATTCTGATACATATGTATCATTCACGTCTCTTTATTGTATCAAAATGATACATGTCCAGCGATATAGGGAGAACTTCTTGCAAAGATCAGCAGAAAACGCTATGATGCCCCTATGAAGTATTACAGTACCAGAAGCAAAACGGCGGGTGGTTTTAAGGACGGGGTGAGTTTTGCAACGGCGGCGTTGACAGGGCTTGCGCCGGACGGCGGACTCTTTATCCCCGTTGAAATGCCGCGATATGCGGAAGCAGTTATAACGTCGTTTCCTCAGATGACGTTTCACGATATAGCGATTGAGACGATCAAGCCGTTTGTGAAAGAAGAGATTCCGATTTCCACGCTTGAAGATATGGTCCAGAGCGCCTTTACCTTTCCCGCTCCTCTGGTTGCAGTGGGGGACAGGCTTGTGTTGGAGCTTTTTCATGGACCGACCGCCGCATTTAAGGATTTTGGGGCGCGTTTCATGGCACGGGCGTTCTCTTTTCTGCGCCGCGGCGAGGACAAGCCCTTACATATACTTGTCGCCACGTCTGGAGATACAGGCGGCGCGGTTGCGGAGGGCTTTTTTGGCGTAGAGGGAGTCTTTGTTACGGTGCTTTATCCTAAAGGACGAGTCTCGTCCCTGCAGGAGCGGCAGATAGCAGGACTTGGCGGCAATATAAAAGCGCTTGCGGTGGAAGGCAGTTTTGACGACTGCCAACGGCTTGTAAAGGCGGCGTTTGCGGATGAAGGCTTGAAAGAGCGGATGGCGCTGTCTTCCGCGAATTCTATCAATGTGGCGCGGCTCATTCCGCAAGCGGTCTACTATGCAGTCGCTTCCGCAGAGGCGTTGAGACGGTCTAGGGAAGTGGACTGGAATTGGCCGCGGAATGCGCTCGTTTCGTTCTGCGTCCCTTCGGGGAATTTCGGTAATCTTACGGCGGGGCTCTACGCTCATGCGATGGGCGCTCCCATTAAGCGGTTTATAGCGGCTACCAACATCAACAAAACCGTGCCTGAGTACCTTGAGACAAGCGTTTATTCTCCACGCGAGTCTCGAAAGACGCTTTCTACTGCGATGGACGTAGGCGCTCCGAGTAACTTTGACCGTATGACGGCTCATTGGTCTTTTGAAGTGTTGCGAAAACTCATCATCGGCGCATGGGCGTCTGACGATGATACCCGAAAGACCATTACGGATGTTCATAAGAAATACGGTTATTTCCTCGACCCTCACACCGCAGCCGGCTGGGCTGGCTTTGACAGGCTCGACGTACAAGACGTTATGACGCTTTATCCCTGCGCGATTCTCGCCACCGCACACCCTGCAAAATTCGCTGAAATCGTGGAGCCGCTGACCTGCCCCATTCCAGTACCCCCTGCTATTCAAAACGCTGTTCGGCGAGAGCCTCATGCAATTACCATACCGGTCAGTTTAGCCGCCCTGCTGGAAGCCATATAGCGTAGCCGTGGTTGGGTGTTTGGCAGAAAGAAGATAAATGAAAAGATTTGACAAGCGTATAAAGGATACTATACTTGTTATCAAGCAAGTTTTTTAAGGAGTGAATATGGCTGATAAATGGAGACGCATAGAGAAAGAAGGGTTCACGCTCATTGTGAACGAAGGCGGCGCGACTCTCGGCGTGGGAAAGG
>JAIRSU010000060.1 GCA_031255285.1 Treponema sp.
AGATCGATCATGTGTGGTTAGTATACCATCTGCAACTCAAAAGCACAATTGGTCGCCGCAGATTTCCCGCTGGTCTCCACATCCGCGCCAATGGGCGGAGATCTACAAAGCGCGATAAAAGGGGTAAAAAAAATAGATGCGCGCAGAATAACCGCGCTCAAAATCGTACCGATGGGCCCTTCCCTGCCGGAGGAGTTTTCGTCTTGGAGTTTTCGCGATATTTCCCGTCAAAATCGAACTCCGTCTTCAGCGTTCCGATCACACGGAATCTGTGCGTCTTCGTCAGTTCCCCGCTAAACCACTAGTGAATCCGCGCTCCACAGGTTGGCCAAAGATCGGGCGGCGTCTCTCAATGGCACAGGTCTTCACCAGTTTTATAAGATGGAGGACGGGAAAGGGCAGATCGTAACACAAGGCGCACTCTAGAGTCTGTTCTCGCTATGAAGATAATATGATATCCTTGAGATATGAAAACGACACGGGAATAGCGGGGAAAAATTATCCGCCTCTTTCCGAAGCGACGAGGAAACGCGAGAGTCGACTGTCGCATCTTTCTTGATGCCATCACGCATAGATGTGAAAATGGCTGTCTAATGGAAACCATAGAACAGAGATCACCTTTCCAAGAAAAAGCATTATGATTAAATCAGGCCAGAATAAACGCATAGAAAATCACCCTGATCTGGGGAGCAGGAGGGCTTGAATGGCCCGGGCATTCAGGAGTTTGAACAGGGTCTCAATATGTTCCTCAAAGCCTAACGACAGGATATACCGTATCCGTTTCAAGCTCCGGTTATCATAAAACGATTGGGCCAGCGAGAGTACCGCCAAGTCCGCCCAGTTCATCGTCTGGAGATTCCACGCCTCGTATTTCTCCATCGTCGTGTTTCGGTCATCCTTAAAGGTAAAATCCAAGCACCAATGCGGCTTGTTCTCTACTCCCCAATGCCCTCTCACCGAGTGTGCGAAGAGTTGGCGATCCTTTATATCAGCTATAAAACACAGCCTCTCTTCCACCCTTTCCCCGTTCAGTTTTTCCAGCGTCCGACGCTTTTCAGCCCCGCCCGCTCCTTCCGTCCACTTAACCGGTTTATATCACCCGCCAGATAATATTTTCGGACAGCTACCCTGCTTTGTTCCTTGTCTACCGTCTTGAGACAGCTTTTTCCCCCTTCTTTCAGGCTCCGCAACGTTGCTTCATCAAAATACTCCTTCACATCCCAGCTGTTCAATGATGACGAGCCCGGTTTCTCCCATCATTTCCTTGATTTCCACAATCTTTGCGCTCTTTTCGGCCATAACGCCCTCTCTGTGGAGAGCATACCACTTCGGGCCGTGCTTGGAAATTTCTATGCATTTATCCTGCCTCTTTGAGGATGTGCTTAAACATGAGGTCGAATAGTTGAAGCGTTTCCCGTTCTTTATGGATAATAGACTCCTCTTTATGAGAGTATGTTATAATCATAGGCTTCTGTCAATACGGTATTGTTATTTTGAATTAACCGCGCCATCTGCGGGTTACGGCGTGTCTGTCGGCGCTTCCTCTTCGAGGCGCGGCGTTGACAAACTCCTCCCCATTCGTGAGTTTTGGTATAGACAGAGGGGCAAAGCAAAAGTCTTGATGAAAGGCGGAGTCCGGTCCATAAGCCCCTTATTCAGGATTACTCCGTCTGATATGCCGCCTGCCTCCGCCTTTCTGGAAAAAAGATTTGACTGAATGAAAAGCATATATTACTATAGTAGAGAGTGGGCAGACAAGCAGGCGAGTTGAAGGCGGCATGGTTCGAGAGGCAGCGTCAGCATATTTTTATAGTGAGGTAAAGGGAGAATGAGGTCGTTAAAAGAAATCAGCATGGATAATAAAATCGTTGAGACCATTGAGAGCCTTGGGCTCTCCTGCAAGGCGGTAGAAGCCGCGCGTCTCGTTATTGAGGACGATGAGATTCAGGCGATTCAAGACTACAGTAACACTGTTTCCATAAAACGGCTTGGTTACAACGACCATGGACCAGTGCATATGCGGACGGTTGCGTATAATGCGGTTGTCATGATGGGGCTCTTGCGGAATGCGAAGATACAGACGAGTCTTGAAACGGAAGACTGCGGCTGTTTTGAAGACAGTCTTGTTGCGGTTATACTTGCGGGATTTCTTCATGATATAGGGATGAGTCTGGGGCGTCAGAACCATGAAATGCACAGCGCTTACATGGCGTATCCTCTTTTAGACAGGATTCTTACACAGATATACACAGACGTACAGCGGCGGGTCATGGTCCGCTCGCTTGCCCTTGAAGGCATAGCCGGGCACATGGGGAACAGGCAGGTTTACTCGCTTGAAGCAGGCGTTGTTCTTATTGCAGACGGCTGCGACATGACCAAGGGACGCGCCCGAATTCCCATGCACCTCTTGTCCGCGCCTAAAGTCGGCGATATTCATAAGTATTCGGCGAATTCCATTGAGGAGGTGAAGCTCTCTCCAGGGCAAGAACGCCCCATACGCATTGTTGTTGAAATGTCTAGTGAAGTGGGGCTTTTTCAGGTGGAAGAAGTACTGTTGGGCAAGATAGCGGCAAGCCCAGCCAAGGGCTATGTAGAGCTTTACGCCATGGTTCAAGAGCATGAATCCAAACGGTACTTGTGAACGCCGCAAGCCCACCGCCGCGTAGTCAGAGCCGCAACGTCCACCCTCCCCTCCCCCGCAGTGCTTTGAAGGCGGGGTTTTTAGCTAATTCCGCTTAAAAAACGCTTGACCATTGACAATATTCGGTATACAATGAGCCCATATTTTAGCATATCTTGAGCGGACCCCTGTTTTCGAAATACGCGCAATATCTTATTTATAGAGGAACAATTATGAACAGTAAAATTGACAAGACGTACGCTCCCCCCTCCCCGCTTAATATTAAGAGGGAAAGACGCTCTCTAACTAACCTCTCCGCCGTCCGCACCACACCTTTTTTTATTATTCTCTGGACCCTTGCCCTCCCCCTTGGCGCGCAGGACCAGCACTTTAACTATGGAAACTTTGCCTTCTCGCTGTCCCCTAAAGTTCTGGAAGACGGGTCCATAACCGATGCATCTCTGGGCTGTCAATACACGCCCAGCAGTACGGGAAGCATACGCCTCCGCTTTTCCAATGGATTCAGCTTTCAATCAGAATGGATAACCCTGGCGGTCAACGCTGGCGTCGTGCCGATATTCTACCTGCACGCACGCCAAGACATGAGCATCGCGCCTCTCATGGACCCGCATAGCGCGAAGTACGCGCAGGATACGTTCGGCAGTCCCTATTGGTATGCGGACTTTACCCTTGGACTGTTCAAGTATGTGTCCCTCGCGCTCTTATACGACTATTCCAAACTGGATTACAAAGTCATAAGTTTCGACGACCAGCTCAAATGGCTGACGCCTGAACAGGAGGTAGTCAGCCAGTCTCTGAAACTGGAAGCGAGCGCGCTCATTCCGACAGGCGGGAACGCTTATATCCAGATTGGATATGGACGCTCGTTTGATTCTCTACAGACCAATTCCGCCCCGTTGATAGAGAGCGGCAGAGACTACCTGATACTTGCTATGAAGACCGTACAGTAACACGCGGCGTGTGTCTGGCGCCGCAAGAAGTTTTCTAACAGCTCCGCCTGCGGACAGCGCCCATTAAGAAGCCGTTTAACAGGTTCAGCCTGAACGCGAAGGCGTACACCCTCGCGTAAATAGAGTGTAAGGAGAAGAACAATGGCGAAGAAAACATTTTGGAAGGTTTGGCTCAGGCCCAACCTGCTCACCAAAGAGGTGGAGAACGACTTTATCGCGGAAGTTTCCACAATAGGGCGCACGTTAAAGAACGAGGATATAGCCGCGTCCATAGTGGCGGCGCGTTCGGAACTGCGGCTTGAGACCATTTTGAGCGTCTTGAACACGCGGGACGA
>JAIRSU010000088.1 GCA_031255285.1 Treponema sp.
AAACGGAGTTCACCCCTGAACCGTTCCGCATAATCCAATCCCACGCCGACGTCGGTGATGGAACCGTCCTCCAGTATTTTAGGCGAAAGGGAGAAGCTGAAGCCGCCGATACTCAGCCGTGAGTTTTGGGTGTAGGCGCAGAGGGAGCAAAGACAGAGGAGAAGCGGCGCATACAGCTGCTTTTTCATGCGCCATCCCTTGTTGGTAAAAGGCTTTGCCCTGCATAAAGAAGACGGTAAACCGCATAGAGGGGGCAAACGGAAGCTGGTGTATACATAAAAGCCTCCTTTGAAGGGGGTGTAAGATGCGCCTCCTGGCGGAGGCGCCTCGGTTCAACCCGCCTCTGGAAGTTGTCTAACGGGCGCCGTCCGATTGAGCCTTGCCGCGTTGGCCTGTGAGTTCCAAATACGCCAAGTCTGCGAAGCCCAGGCTTGCTGACTTGGAGAAACTCTTGGCGTATTCATCGTAGAGCATATCCTCATACATATCGCCGGCCAGTCCGCCGTCCATGAAGCCGGACTTCTGCACGGTTGACCGCATACTGTTGAGCAGGTTCTTGACAAGGAAGGACTCAAGCTCTTGGCATTGCTCGTAGAGTTTGCTCGTCTTGTCGATTTTCTCATTTGCGCGGGCTGGGGCGTTCTCACGCACTTGATCAAGCCTTTTCATCAGATTATCGAACCTGCCGCTCTCTTTAGTCAAAGCCGCGGCTCCAGCCGCCTTTTCTGAAATAAACCCGGTAATGTTAAAGTTATCTGTTCGTATCTCCATATACATCCTCTCTTCATATCTTATATAGATACATTATTTCATGTTCACTATTGACGGGTCGTAATCAGACGGCGGAACCAAGCCCAGCAGGTTTATACAGGCCGCCGCTATGGAACTAATACCCAAGTTTTCGACGAGCGTAGATTCATACTCGCCCTGATAGTCGCAGTCGTAAACGATGCACGGTACTGGATTCAAGCTATGGCTTGTTTTCGCTTTGGGCGAGCCGTCCACCTTACGCGCAACTTCGCCTGTCTTCTTGTTATGCTCAAACATATCATCGCTGTTGCCGTGGTCCGCGGTGATGAGCATAATACCGCCCGCCTCCTTGACGGCTCTAGCAAGCCTGCCTATTTGCAAATCCATGGACTCCATTGAACAGACTACCGCTTGGTACACGCCTGTGTGCCCGACCATGTCGCCGTTGGGGAAATTCAGCCTTATGAAGTCGTATTCGCCGGAGGATACCGCCTCAAGTACATAATCCGTAATTTCTGCGCATTTCATCCACGGGCGTTGCTCAAATGGTACGAGGTCGCTCTTGATTTCTACATAGTTTTCAAGTCTTTCGTCAAACTTGCCTGTACGGTTGCCGTTGAAGAAGTAGGTAACGTGTCCAAATTTCTGCGTTTCGGAGATGGCAAGCGTACGGACGCCAGATGCGGCGAGGTATTCGCCGAGCGTACGGTCTATGGACGGAGGGCTGACTAGATAGCGTTTTGGTACATGCGCATCGCCGTCATATTCCATCATACCTGCATAACATACCGTGGGTCTGCGCCCGCGGTCAAAGTGGTCAAAGTTATCCGACTCAAAGGCCGCTGTAATTTCAAGAGCGCGGTCCCCGCGAAAGTTGAAGTATACGACCGAGTCGCCGTCCTCTATTGTTCCAATGGGCTTGCCGTTTTCCGCAATGACGAACTCTTTCAGGTCTTGGTCAATGACGCCTGGTATTTCCTTACGATAGGTTTCTACCGCCTCCTGCGTGGTTGCGAATTGGCGGGCTTTCCCATGAACATGGGTCTCCCATCCGCGATGCACCATTTCCCAGTCGGCGCCGTATCTGTCCATGGTTATCCACATACGCCCGCCGCCGGAACCTATTCTCGCATCAAAACCATCGCCGCTTAATTCTTTCAGGAACGCCTCAAAGGGAACAACATAATCAAGCGCGCTCGTCTCCCCGACGTCCCGCCCGTCGAAAAGCGTGTGTACGCGTACACGCTTAACCCCGTCTTGCTTCGCCCGTATTATCATCGCCTTGAGGTGGTCTATGTGGCTGTGAACGTTGCCGTCCGAAAAAAGCCCCAGAAAGTGCAACGTCCCCTTTGTAGCGGCCGCGTCTTTCCATGCTTGTCCGTTCCACATCGCGCCGGTTGCAATAGAATTGGACGCAAGCGCCGCTCCCTGGTTGAATACACGTCCGCACCCCATCGCGTTATGTCCGACCTCGCTGTTGCCCATGTCGTCGTCCGAGGGCAGACCAACTGCCTTACCGTGCGCCTTGAGGCGGGTATTCGGGGATTTCGCCTTGATTGCATCAAGGTGATACATCTTGGAATCCGCAACCGCGTCTCCCTCCTTGTATTTGCCATAGCCTACGCCGTCCATAATCACCAAAACGAGAGGTCCCTTACGCCCTTTCCATGCGGGATTCTTCTTCAATGCTTCCATTGTTTACTCCTTGTTTTAAAGTTTTGAAGTAATATACCTTCTTATTAGTTGCTCAAATGTATGTCGTCATACAGGACAACGGTCTTTATCCCGCCTGTTGAATAGGGGGCTATCTCGTACTCGTTCCAGTAAAACCCAACGCCTTGGTCCGTTAGAAAGAAATTATCGGGGAGGGAGTCCAGATGCTCCTTACCTAGAAACGTAATTTCTGCCTCGTCCAACGGCGTTCCGGGCGCAACTCCTTTGTCTCTACAGAGAGAGGCTTCGACGGTCTGAATCAAAGCTTCGGCGTCCTGAACAAAGTCCTCAATGGACAGTCTTCGCCCGCTCTGCGCGTCAAACACGTAGAACTGCGTGTTATGGATAGGGTGTGCGCCGCCTGTGTATTCTTCAATCGTTCTTTTGATTTGTAAAAGCGGCGTCTTAACAGTACCGACCGGTGTTTCCGCATCTTGTCCCGTAAGGACTCGAATTTCCTCGGTGTAGTACCAATTAGCGGTTTCGGAATTCTCGGCGATTGCTTTTATCGACTCGTATAGCTCTTTATAAGACGAATAAATCTTATCGGCATAGGCTTGCGGGGCGTCTCCTTCGTATAAGACGGCATTGACCGAGTCTTCTATCGTCCTCCCACCAGGGATTGATGGGAAACTCATAGAAATGGTCAATTTTTGACTTTCCGCTCCCTTTTCAGGGAAAAGCAAAACTGTTTGGTTAAATGTAGAAGATTCTTGGGGTTTTTCTGCGTTTTTTGATACGCTTTGGCAAGACGCCAGTAAAATAACTTGCAGTAGATATAAAATTTTCATATCTGTATGATAGCCTTTCAGCGGAATATAGTCAAGCGTGGTTTATAGATAAAAGTTTCAGCTTTCATAAACTTTAACGCCTATTGACAAAGTCATATGTTTTATTGTACTGTTATGGTGGATTTTAGTAAAGTCTAAAATTACTGAATGTGGAGACTCAGAGACGTATCCGCATATATGTAATAAATTCACGGACAATAGTCCACAGGTAAGGGGTAGAGTTATGTTATATATAATACTCCCTCTTGCCGGGTTAATCTTGGGCTGGATATTAGGTTGGACAATTAGATGGCTGTATGCCAAATATCAGGTAAAGGCGGCGGAACAGGAATCCGTCCGTATAAGGCAGGATGCGGTTAAAGAGGCTGAAGCAAAAAAGAAGGAGCTACTTCTTGAAGCGAAGGATCAAATTATTCGCGAGAAAAACCAGCAGGAGAGGGAGACTCGGGAACGCAGGGCGGAATTACAGCGATACGAGCGGCGTGTCGTGCAAAAAGAAGAATCGATAGACAAAAAGACAAACCAGTTGGAACGAATTGAAACAACGCTTGTCGAGAAAGAAAAGTCTTTTCGGGTACGGGAAGCGGTTCTTGGCAAGGAGGAGGATCGGTACAGAGCAGAATTAGAGCGTATATCCGGTTTAACGCGGGATGAAGCAAAAGCGTTAATTATTAGAAATTTAGAGAATGAAGCACGTCACGATGCGCAGGCGCTTATCAACAAGATTGAGAACGAAGCTAACGTCACGGGCGAAAAGAAGGCGCGGGAGATTCTTGTAGCGTCTATGCAGAGAATCGCAGTGGATGTTACAGGCGAGGTTACGGTTACGTCCGTAACCCTGCCTAACGATGAAATGAAAGGGCGCATCATTGGACGGGAGGGGCGCAATATCCGCGCCTTGGAGACCCTTACAGGTGTTGACATCATCATTGATGATACGCCGGAAGCGGTGGTTATTTCGTGCTTTGACCCGGTACGCCGCGAAATCGCGAAAATAGCGATGGAACGCCTCATCATGGACGGGCGTATTCATCCCGCACGTATTGAAGAGATTGTCGCCAAGGTGAGCAAAGAGATATCCCAGCGTATCTTTGAAGAGGGCGAGCGGGTTCTCTTTGACATGGGAATTCATAATATCAAGACAGAAGGCATCCGAGCCTTGGGGCGGCTCTACTTCCGCACGAGTTACGGACAGAACGTGTTAAGCCACTCCAAAGAGGTCGCCCTTATCGCAGGAGGGATTGCGTCAGAGGTGAGCGTGAACAAGGAATTGGTGCGGCGGGCCGCCCTGCTCCACGACATTGGCAAAGGCGTGGAGACCGATTCCGATCTCAATCACGCGGAAATCGGTATGGACATGGCGCGGAAAATGGGTGAAGACCCCCGCGTTATCAACGCTATCGGCGCCCACCACAACGACATTGAGCCAACCTGTATCGAAGCCGTCATTGTACAGATAGCGGACGCTATCTCGGCTGCTCGTCCGGGCGCGCGCAGGGAAACTATCGACAACTATATCAAGCGCCTCGAAAACCTTGAAAACATCGCAACGAATTTCTCCGGTGTTGACAAATCATACGCTATTCAGGCCGGCAGAGAACTCCGCATCATCGTGGACGACAGGTGCGTCAATGACGAGCAATCAAGGGTCCTAGCGAAACAGATAGCCCAGAAGATTGAAACTAATTTGCGCTACCCAGGGCGCATAAAAGTAACCATCATCAGAGAAACGCGAATCGTGGAATACGCGCGATAACTACACCCAACCGATATCGGTCGGCGATCTGTATCATACAATTCGCCGACTTTTTATTTAAGCATAGTTGATTCTCATCTTCTGCAAATCTTCCCAGATGCTCTTTGGCACGGGTATGCCGTCTTTGCCGCTTGCGGCTAAGGCTTCTTGTTCCTTCAAACCTGCGTAAAAGACGCGGTTTGCGCCCTCGGACGGAGATGTTTCTCGTAAGGCGGTCAACATCTTGTCCATATCGTTCTTGAATTCTTCGATATTGCGGAAAATATCTATTCGTAAAGCCATGAAGAAATGGCACACACGGGCGGAGGTAACAGCCGAGTCTCGCACCGCCTCACCGAAAACGCCGCCTGAGCAGAGCGCGGTCAAAATGTCCACCATGACTGCGAGGCCGTATCCCTTGTAGCCGGACGCTATGTTCCGCTCTGCACCCAGCGGTAGGAGACCGCCGCCTCGTTGATAAAGCATATCGTCTAGGAGGCTCGTCGGATCCACCGCAGGTTTGCCGTCCGCGTCGACCGCTAGACCAGGCGGGACTTGTTTGCCCTCCTTTTCAAGCATCTCAATGACGCCCCGTGTAGTTACGGTTGTAGCCATATCCAAGCTGAAAAGATTACCGTCATGTCCAGGCGCAGAAAAGGCGATGGGATTTGTCCCGAACATCGCTTTCTTAGCGAAAGTCGGTACGCCAAGTGCGGCTGTGTTTGACAAGGCGACGCCGAGCATATCTTCTCGCGCGGCCATTTCCGTATAATAGCCGGCCACGCCGAAATGGTTAGAGTTGCGGATGCTACAGACGCCCACACCGTGTTCTTTTGCGGTTATTATTACCCGGCGCATGGCGCGCTTGCTCAAGGAGAGTCCCATCGCGCCTTCCGCATCCATGACCAGAGACACGGGCGTTTCGCGAAGAACCGTTGGAGTAACGCCTCCTTTGATGAGACCCGCCTTTATTCCATCCGCGTAGCGTTTCATACGCTGAACGCCATGACTCTGTATACCTCGCGCATCTGCGGCTACGAGGATTTCCGCAGAGTCGCGGGCTTCATCTTCTGGGATTCCCAGTCTTTGGAAAATATCAGAGCAGATATCTTCTAATTCGCGTCTTGAGATATAAATCACTTATCTTCCTCGGTTATTTTCGCGCCAAGTGCGGACAGGCGGGACACGAGGTTTTCGTAGCCTCGCTCAATTTGGTACACGTTACGGATGACGCTTTTGCCTTTAGCGGCCAGTGCGGCGATTACGAGCGCCATACCAGCGCGCACATCCGGACTGACCAGTTCTGCACCGACGAGCGGGGACGGACCCGAGACGACCGCACGATGCGGGTCACACAATACGATACGTGCGCCCATGCCGATGAGTTTATCGACGAAAAACATCCGCGACTCGAACATCTTCTCGTGGATTAGTACGGTCCCTTTTACCTGAGTCGCTACGACTGTGATGATACTCGTCAAATCGGGTGGGAAACCCGGCCATGGCGCATCATCTATTTTAGGAATCATGCCGCCTATGTCGCAATTCACTTTCATGACCTGTTCTTTGGGCACATGGATTACTCTGCCTTTATGTTCCCATACGACGCCGAGCTTCTTGAATGCGGATACTGCGGGGCGAACGTCACGGATTTCCGCGCCTTCAATGGAAAGTTCCCCATGCACTGCCGCGGCAAGTCCGATGAAAGAACCGACTTCCATGAAATCTGCGCCTATCTCAAAGTCACAGGCTGACAGTTTATCTACCCCTTCTATAGTAAGGAAGTTTGAGCCTATACCGTTGATTTTCGCACCCATGACGCACAACATACGGCAGAGATCCTGTACGTGAGGTTCGCTTGCTGCGTTTGAGATAATAGTTGTTCCGCGAGCCATACACGCTGACATTACCGCGTTCTCGGTGGCGGTTACAGAGGCTTCATCAAGGAAAATATCCGCGCCATGGAGTTTCCTTGCGCGGAATGTGAATGCGTCTCCTTCTTCGACGCTTGCTCCGAGTTCAGAGAGTGCTAGAAAATGCGTATCTAGCCTACGCCTGCCGATAACGTCGCCGCCGGGCGGCGGTAAAACAACCAAACCGGTCCGTGCAAGCAATGGACCCGCGAACAAGATAGAGGCTCTTATACTTTTCGCACGACCGCGAGGTATTTGCGAAGTATGTATACGCTTTGAGTTCAGCCGCAGCACACCTTTTTCCGGCGTTTCGACCTCTCCACCCAAGTCTTTAAACGCACCGAGCATAACGCGTACGTCTTCTATATCTGGAATGTTTCGCAAAGTAACAGTTTCGTCGGTTAAAAGGGCGGCCGCAATACAAGGAAGCGCGGCGTTTTTATTGCCGCTAACCCTGATAGTCCCACTTATAGGATAACCACCCTCAATACAGTATTCTTTCATAGAGATAGTTTACCGAATAACAAGGAAAACATCTATAGGCAGTAGGGGGGCGCACTTTCCAGAATACAGTCGGCAGACGGAGTGCTTTCCTGCCGCGCCCCCCTGCGCGGGAGCCGCATTGCGTCTCCCGCTACCCCCCAAAAAAACCTGATCCCAGCATGAAGCGTGTGTAATCCTAGCATCGAGTCCACAGATTACACTAACACCCGCGTCCCGCCTGACGGGGACAGGCATAGCCTGCTAGACGACTTCCCACGGGGTGTTATCCAAAATGCGCCGCTGTCCCCCGTCAAGATGGTTGCAGACGCTTCTACGGCGAGCGTCTGCAACACTTGCAACAATACGTGGTGCCAGACACAGGCTTCGCCTGTTAAATGACTTCACGCGGGGTGTTGTCCGAAAGGGTGTGCCGCGCTCTAATACTAGTTGTTGTTTAAAAGCTGGCGAATGGCATCATTCTGCTGTTGAAGCTGGGCCGCTCGTTGTTGTAAAGATTCGTTCTGTGTCTGTAAGTCGTTGATGGTCGTACTGTTCGCAGTTATGGTCTGTTGTAGCCCAGTGTTCTGCGTCCGTAAGTCGCTGATGGTCTGTTGATAAGCATTCAAGCTCTGCTCTTGATTTTTATAACTATTGAGAATCTGCTCTTGTGCTGCGATTTTTTCTTCCAAATCCGCTATCTTCTTCTGGTTTTCAGAGTCTTTTTCGACAGACGTATCTGATACGAGCGGCGCGGGCTGGACTGTTATCCCGCTGGACAGATTAGCTGTGACAAGGGCGGACAGAGCGTCAAGGCTTGCACGGCGGCTGTCTTTTTGCGCTTGAAAAGAACGATTCTCCTGTAATAACGGAGTTTCTAATAAGTCTCTCATTGCCGAAATGGTCTCGGCCGCAGCGCCCCAAAGCCCGGAATTCACCTGCTCGTTCAAAATGACGTAATACCCACGAAATTGGTTTTCAACAAGGCGGGCTTTTTCGTCCTCGCTTGTTATTTTCTGGAGTTGCTCTTGAGCGGTGGTCAAATCGCCTCTCAGCTGTGCGTAGAGGTGCGCCATCTCGTCGTTCTTACTCTTGAGGCTATTCTCTTTTAAGCGCGCCGCTTCTAATATTCTCCCCTTCTCTTCTTGCAACTGGGTAAGCCACGCCTGATATTCCTCTTTCTGTTGTGTAAGCGCCCTTATTTTCGCTTCAATGGCTTCGGTAATATCCTCTTTCCGCAGATTTTCAATCTCAACGTCAATACTCGCGAGCTTCTCCATGATATCTGCGATTTCTACATCTTTCGCATTCAATTGCTCTGCGGTTTCCTTGCGGATTTCCTCAATGAGCTGGCGTTCCGCACCATTGAGCATCGCATCTCCTGTTGTAAACACTTCTTGTTTCTGCGCGTGAAGGGTCCCCATGACAATTAATCCAGCCGCTAAAATAACGGCGGCTATTACGTTTACTAAAAGGGGAAACAGGAAACCTCGTTTCGCGGTGTCCTTTTCTATAGAAATCGTACTTGCCAAATTGTTCTTGGTGAGCGTATCCAATCCATCAAAAATTTCTTTTTGTTCGTCTTCGGAAATTCCTAATGTCTTGTCAAAAGTTATCTCATTCATAATCCAGGATTATACTGCAAAACCACCTGTTAGGCAAGGGAATCTCTTGGAAAAATACGTCCATATCTATCATGATAGGGTCTGGGAATTGGCGGAAACGGTAGCTGGGTATGGGCGGCATTGCCTGCGCCGGAGATACCCGCGATTCATTAGGACGGCGCGGTACAGATGGGAACCAATACTTCGTTCATCCGTAGTTCAATAACGGACGTCATCACTGGGTGTCACAGCTTATATGAAAAAACATGGCATAAAAATATCGGAGAGGGGAGTTGAAGATAAGACGCCTAACAACTACATTCCGCCGCATACGCTGTATAATCTCCATGAAGACGTATTTTTTCTCCACATAGCGGCGCAAAAAAAGCGCTTTCACCTCGTTTCAGGATGATTTTATCTTCATTTTCGGAAACGGTGAGCGTTCCTTCTGTAACAAGGACGATAGCGGGACCATTTCCGCTTAACTTCCCTACATTTTTCAGAACGGAAAGTGAAAATTCCTTGATTTGTGCGGGATATTTCATGGGAGATGGATGCAGAATATCTGGCTTAAACGGCGAGAACTTCAGGATATTTAGCAATTCTTCCACGTCAATGTGCTTGGGTGTGAGACCTCCCCGCAGAACATTATCGGAATTCGCCATAAGTTCAACACCGAGACCGTGAACATAAGCATGAAGTACACCAGATGGCAAAAATAACGCCTCTCCGGGTTTGAGGTCTATGAAATTCAGATACAATGGAGAGAGTACGGCTGTATCTTCAGTGTAAAGTGCAGCAAAAGAAGCGATTGTTTTCCAGATTTCGCTGAAATCTGGACTTTTCGCGCAAAGGGTCTGGCAATTTCTCAATATGTGAGTGCTTATCTGTCTCTTTGTCTCTACGGGAAGCTCAAAAAGCGTCTGTAAAAAGAGACGTAACCCATTGTCAAGTGCGGCCTTCAGATAGATGAAATGGTCGTTATTTAAGCTAAAAGCGTCCAATAGAAGACAGATTTCAGTGATTTCACGGAAACCGACCATCGCTTTGAACGGCGTCAACGCACAGATGATTTCTGGTTTATGGTTGGGGTCTTTATAGTTACGTTTCGGGTCATCAATGGGAATACTCGCACGATTTTCCCGTTCAAAACCGGCTACAGCCTGCGCTTTGCTTGGATGCGCCTGTATAGAAAGCGGCCTATCCGCAGCGAGAACTTTGAATAGAAAGGGCAGTCCAGTCCACGAATTCCGCGCCATAAACGTGTCAAGGCGTTCATCAAGAGCCGTTATTATAGACGGTCCCCCCGGATGAACGCCCATCCACATCTCTGCAAAGGGAAGCTGATCCGGATTTTCAATACCAATCAATGCAGGAATCCACTCCGGAGCTCCCCATACGTAGTGTTTTATTTGATTTTTTAGTTTAAATACAATCATTATGCTAACAAAAAGCTTTCATTCGTCAACACCCCTCCTCTGCTAAAAGGGAAGGAGTCGATAGATTCGATAACAATACATACACAGTCTATTCTAAAACTTCGTCAATAGAGGCTATCAAGCGAGTAGTAATTTCTTCGACTTCTTTTTCAGTATGAGCGACTCTTTCGGTATCAAAGGCTTGCCTATCATAGGCCCTTTGCAACTCATCACAGATAAGATAACCCGTTAATATTGCAACTCTTAACGGATCTTTTAATCCTGTTTCTTTTTGAGTAGTCTCGATTTTTAACTTGAAATTTTCCAATAAGCGATTAAGGTACTTAGAATCCTCTTCCGCTGCAATGGAGAAAGAGGTTCCTAATACATCAATACACAGGTTTGTTTTTGCCATAAGTTCATAAAGGCTGGTCTGGCTTATATCCGTTATTTCCCTGATAATTACCGCCGCCATGAAACATATCTCTGTTATTTCCGTAATTTGGAGTAGGCGACTGTTGTTCCGCCTTATGTGGAACAACAGTTTGACCAAGAGTCTCGTCCAATTGATTCAGCCTATCCATAACCGACTGGATACCGGACTCTATATGTTGCTGGTCTTCTTTATAAGTTAAGACCGTAAATTCAAGATCGTCTATCTTTTCTTGAAGACTGACCGTTTTATCTTTCAATTTTTTATTTTCTTCAGTGAGTTGTTTGATAATTTCAACAGCTTTTTCGATCCTTGCCTCCAACAACTTCACATTATCGAGTGTTGACATTATGCCTCCAGAGCGGCTTTAGCTTTTGCCGCAACTGCTTTAAACGCTTCAATATCCTCTATCGCCATATTTGATAAAGCCTTTCTGTTGAGAGTGATTCCCGCCTTGTTAAGTCCATTTATAAAACGCGAATAAGATAAACCTTCACTACGGCACGCTGCATTGATACGTGTTATCCATAATTGACGAAAATCACCTTTCTTATCTTTTCGGTCTCGATATGCGTAAGAAAGCGCCATAGCAACAGCATCCTTCGCGGTCTTATAATTCGAGTGTCTACGTCCCCAATACCCTTTAGCCAGTTTAAGTATTTTTTTACGGTGATTTTTCCGTTTTAACCCATCTACTGCTCTTGACATAAAATTCCTCTTTATTTTACCCGTAAGGCAAAAGATATTTCTTAATCACAGACATATTATCTTTTGACAGAATACCCGTATGACGCAAATTTCGCTTGCGTTTTGTCGATTTTTTAGTAAGGATGTGACGAAGATTCTGTTTTTTATATTTTACCTTACCTGTTCCCGTAAAAGAATAACGCTTAGCAGCGCTCTTCTTTGTCTTCATTTTCGGCATAACCTTTACCTCTTATTTTTTAGTCCTTGGACTTAAAATCATAGACATGAAGCGCCCTTCCATTGCAGGAGGTTTATCCATTATATATTCTCCTTCTATCCGTTTCAGAACATCATTAAGCACACCATATCCCAAGTCGGTATGGGCAAACTCCCTACCTCTAAAGCGAATAGTAACCTTTACCTTATTTCCATCGGATAAGAATTCACTGACATGTTTAGACTTAAAATCCATATCATGGTCATCAATCTTAGGTTGCATTCTGATTTCTTTCAGCTTAAGTAACTTTTGCTTCCTTTTAGAATCACGTACTCTTTTTTCATTTTCAAACTTGAACTTACCATAATCAAGTATCTTAACCACAGGTGGAAAAGCTTGAGGCGCTACTTCAACAAGGTCAAGTCCCACAGAACGCGCTATTTCAAGCGCAGTCTGAGTAGACATTAAACCCTGTTGTTCACCTTCGTCTCGTACGAGACGAACCTCCCTCACTCGAATCTGCTCATTAATACGTAAATCCCTGTCTGACAAAAAACCTCCTCAATAAATAAAACATCCCCTACGGGAATCGAACCCATGTTGCGAGAATGAAAATCTCGTGTCCTAACCCCTAGACGAAGGGGACAATAAAATTATTTATATTTAAACATAAAAAGAAAAAAGTGTCAAGTAGAGTAAGAATTTTTTTTATATAAATTCGCTCTTTATCAAATTCACCATCCAAACCCCTGTCTTAAGGAATTACCATTAAGAACTCATAGATACGTTTTCCGCTAAACTGGTGAAGGAAATGGCGTAAGGCTATCCGTTTGGGAAATCCGTAATGGATGTGGTATGTTCAAGTTGTATAGACAAACACAAAGCGTTGTGGAACGATAAGAACATGATAGTAGCTGACGAAGGCTCTGGGTCTTGGCGATAGGACTATTGCAGGAATTCATGTACATACTAAAACAGTAAAGAAGCAGAAAACTTGTAGAGCAAAGTCGAGAGTCAGTCAAGCATGATCCCTATGCCCTTGGTATGAGGCTTATAACTTGGTTGACTTCTGGCGATGAAAGGCTTGTCTTTTTAAAAAAAATGTGGTATTATTAAGATAATCTAAATGGAGAAAATCCTTGTGGTTCTGACAGTTACAGCAACCGTCATATTGTTTGATATGTATGATACAGGTGAAGTCATATTGGATATAGCGGATGTAAGCGTTCTTCCCTTTGATGGCGAAGACGAATCTCATCCATCATTTTATGATTTGGTAG
>JAIRSU010000055.1 GCA_031255285.1 Treponema sp.
ATTGACCACACGGAACACATCACGGGCAATAGAGGAACAGTCTGGGATTTCATTCAACTTTTCTGAAAGAGAATGTAACCGCAAATCAGGGGAGATTTTCCCGCCTTTTCTCGTGCATAACCAGTGTTTCAGTCGTCCGCCGCGCTCCACGAAGAGCCCGATTGCCAAGGCTTCATCGGGCTCAAGAGCGCCGCCGCTGACCGCAAGCTTAGACAGGACCCCGCCGATGCAAGGCAGATCTTCACGAGGTTCCGTATCTCCAGAATTCATACAATCAACGACAGCGGAAACCGTCCGTTTCAGCTCGGCGGCTTTTTCTGCGTCAAAAAGCGGCGTTTCTTCAAGCAGACGCGCCTTTGCTTCCACACTTACCGAACATTCAGCAACCCGCTGACGTATTTCATCAAATTCTAATTTTGATAAGTAACTGCTCATAATCGAAACATTGACCATTAAACTCTACATCGGAAACATTCAAGCCGAGCGAACTTGTATTGATTGATTGATAGAGAAAACTTTGAAATTACAATTCTTTCAAGTAATGAACTTTGTTCTCAATTCTCGCTAAATAATGTTACAGTGCGGCGTGCTGCTTCAGTTCAATGATGTATGCGTGGTATTTCTGGTCAGACATGGCAATATGAGTAAGTATCCAATCTTTAAGAAAGCGGACGAAAGAGTTCGGTACAAACTGTCTGCCACTTTCAAATTCCCCCACATTCTCTAAGACTTGTCTGACAAAACTCTCATGCTCTCTCTTATGTTCTGCGATTCTCGGAAATTTGATTTTTTCCATAATTTGTTCCTCAGCAGAAAAGTGAAACTTTACATACTCTACGGCTTTATGAATGACGCCTCTAAAATGCTCGCGCGCCGCTACATCTCCATGTTGACACGCATTGTAAAGCTCGTTAGTTAGAATGAGCAACTCTTGGTGTTGCCTATCAATGGCGGGAATACCCACAGAATAACGGTCATCCCATGCGACAAAAACTTCATCTGACATAAAAACTCCTTTGGATATTATTAAAATGAGTATACTTTTTTTTTATAAAAAAGGAAAGAGACCTTATAAGAGAGATTCGAAAAAAAAGAGAAAGCATGAAGGTTTGTGGTTATCTCAATCTTTAGACGCGGGTTTCCAGCCAGAGTACGCCGCGAAAATGGGCGGCTAGATGCGGCTCGTAATCATTTCGACTATATCTTCCGGAGACAGTTCGTTCGTATCTATGATGAGGTCTGCAAAACCAAATGTATCGTTGTCTATGCCGTAGAGCCTGAGGTAACGTTCATGGTCGCGACTATCCCGTTCAGCGGTAAAGCGGGCGACTTCTTCAAGAGAGCCGCCTTCCCGCTGAACGATACGCTCGGCGCGGATTTTGGGAGTTGCTGTAAGGTAAACCTTCAGATCTGCTTGGGGAAGCATCCAGATAGCAAGCCGCGAGCCAAGCACACAGCTTTCTTCCAAAGCGAGGGCTATCTGGCGGCGGTCAATTTCCCTATCCCAGCTGTCGTCTTTTTCCGCCAATTCAAGTACGGTGCGTAAGTCCAAGCCTTTCTCCTGAGCCAAGGACCTGAATGTAAAATTAACGAATTTGATTCCCAGTTTTTCAGCCGCAAGACGGCTTACTGTGGTGTTCCCACACCCGCTCTTACTGGATATTGCGATTCGGGTTTCCTTGTTTCCCATGTGTTTCCTTGTTCATATCACGTTGGAGCGTCCGATATTTTCGTTTATCAGACAATCTCTCGTATATTTCAAGATATCTGCGTCCCATTTCTCCAACAGAATAATCTTTTTTTGCAATGTCGCGGCTTTTGCATCCCATGGCGCGCGTCTTCTCATGGTCCGCAAGCATTTGTTTGAGATGATCAACAGCCTCATCCTCGCTATTGAATAGATAGCCGTTTTGTCCCTGTACGACGAGGTCTCTATTACCAGGGATGTCCCGCAGGAGAAGGGCGCACCCTGCGTTCATAGCTTCAAGCACTCCGAAAGGCAATCCTTCCCATGCTGATGTCGAAAGGTAGATAGAGGCACGATTCAAGTAGGCGTAGACGGCCGTGGTATTTACCCAATCAGTGATGGTGATGTTAGCAGATTGGAGGGCGGGGCGGAGAGGACCATCGCCGACCCAGATGAAGTCGCCATCCTTCACGCGCGAGGCTATTCTGTTAAACAAGGACGGGTCCTTCTGCTTGCTCGCTATCCCAACAAAGGTAATGAGGTTGACGTCTTTGTCTTCTTCGGTGGATGTAATAGAAACGCCGTTAGACACGAAAAGCCCATTTCCACCCAAATTATGGTAGAGTTTCGCCTCTGATTTTCCGCATCCCACCACTAAGCCTCCGAAAAACGCACCGAGTCTTTCCAGAAGATGGAAAAGCCTCTGGTCGCGCCTGCTGATGTCGGTTCTGATAAAAGACGCTCCGTGCGGCGTGTAAATGACTCGCTTGATACCAAGATACCTACAGGCAATCCGCCCCAAGAAACCTGCTTTAGACGAGTGGAGATGGACAACCGCGTCCCTGTAATTGCTCAATATTTTGATAAGCGAGATAAGCGCCCTTGTATCGTTTTTCAGATTGATTTCTCTTTCTGCGAACGGCCAGTCAATAAAGGTAACATGGGAGGGAAACCGCTTCTTGACGTTCATGACCTCGTCAACCCACATTCTTGAGCCATGAACAATGAGATGGTTTATTTTAGGCAACTGTTGTGTTATACTAATAACGGCGGTCGTAACGCCGGAAACGAATGGTTCAAGAACGTGAACAACCAACATGGTTCTAGTATTGATAATTTACGCATAATTGTCAAGAGAGAAAAAATGAGTCGAGGAGGTTTTGTGTATACTTTCAAAGAAATTAACGATTCTCTCCCTGAAGAGAAAAAAAGAGCCGATGGGTTATGGACGCAGTTCGTTCTGCGCCCTCTCGCGGTACCGTTTACCTATGTGGCGTTGAAACTGCGGCTCAAGGCAAATACGGTATCATACCTGTCCGTGATATTTAGTATTGGAGGGGGCGTGCTTTTCTGTATGAAAGGTTTTTGGGCGCCGTTTTGGGGCGCGGTCATGTTCAATATATTCTCTATCTTTGACTGTGTAGACGGCGCTGTAGCACGGGTAACAAAGACCGCATCACCGTGGGGAGGATGGGCGGATGCGGTGATGGGTTTCGTGGCGTACTGTGCGATGTTCCTTTCTATGGGGGTTTATATCTATCTCCGTACAGGCTGGTGGTGGATTCTGCTCATAACGGGTATTACCTCATCAGCGAACCTGCTCACCCGTGCCTCCTATCAGGCTTATAAGAACATCGTGGGCAAAAACAGGGCCGAGGGCGCTGTTTCGTTTGAGCAAAAGCTCGCGGAAACCGTAGGCATAACAGGCTTTATGACGCCGTTGATACTTGTGTTTCACTGCGTCTGGGGTCAATGGCCGTGGGGTATGCTCGGCGTTGCGGCTTTTAACCTCGCGTTCTACACCGGCGGTTGCCTCCTTACCATCATAAAACTAGCGCGTAAGGTCGGCGCCCACGATCCGCAGGCGGAGCCTGTTTAATAGCTTCTTAACGGCTGTTGTTCGAAAGGGTGCGCCGCGTACCGTCAATATATTAAGCGTTTTTGTCCGCTGATTGCAGGTGGAGCCTGTTTAATGACTTCTTAACGGCTGTTGTTTGAAAGGGTGCGCCGCGTACCGTCAATACGTTAAGCTTTTTTGTCTGCTGATTACACTAATTTCATTGATAAGTACGGTTTTTTCGCATCAAGCTGTGTTATTATTAAAATTACACTATCCGTGTTTCCCTTTGGTATCTATTATTCGGAAAGACTCCCACTGCTTTTGGGAGCCGCCCGCATTATGACGCTGTTTCTGCTGACGTTTCCATTTATGCGCTTTCCTCAGGAGGGGAGGATTCATAAAGAAAAAGAGCGTTTAGTTGAAAAAGAAAAGAAAACACGATATATTAAGAATAAAGGTGTACTTTTACTCCCTCGATCGATAGAGGCAGTGTATGGCACATTGTAAACGGGCTCGAAGCCGCGGCCATGGACCTCGGCGCTACAGGTAATTCCACCGGGCAGAATATCCTTCTCGCCGTTGGAATGGATCCAAACGGGCAGACCATTCCTGCTGTTACTACTATACCATAATCGCTTGATAAAAAGCCGCGGGAACGTCTCCACGGCTTTTCGGCTTGCGTATGTATGAAATATTCTTTCAAATTAAAAAAATACGGCGGCTGCACTCATCCCTCCTATGCGCCGCAGTCGCCATCCTTCTCTTTTCCTGCGATAACTCTTTAGGAGGCGGTCTATTCTCTACAGATGAACCAATGCCCGTAAACGCCCTACTCCTTTTCCCTCGGCGTACCGTATACGAAACTAACGGCGTCTTTCACAAGAGCGAAGACCTCTCCGTCTGCCTTGCGTCCGAAGGCGCTCTCTTCCAAATTCCCATAGACCAAGTGCATATCACCATAGAGTCTGAAGAAGTTGCGGCGGAATCGATCGGTAATTCATACCTGTTTCCCGCACCGGCTGTTTATACCGTAACCGTGCAATTCAAGGGCATGAGTGATAACTATATGGTCATGGTCGGCGGCTCGTCCATCGGCAATGGAAGTAATGGGAACGGCAACGGCAATGGGAACGGTAAAGGCGGCGGTCCCGGCATCGTCATTATTTGGAATTAAGCCTCGTGGCAGAGGTGAGAATGGAGGGAAGATGAGATACCGGGAAATATTACTGCTGTTCTTATTGACGCTGTTCTTTCAAGCCGCCCCTTTCGCGCAAGAAACCGCCGACCCAGCTGGGAGCGGCGATTCTGTTCTTGACCTCTCAATCAGCCCTGAAGACACACTCGTTATTCCCTCCGCAGACGGAGGGTTCGACTTGTTCATTAGGAAAAAATCAGATACAGTCTCGGTTGCACTCACCGAATTCACGCCTGCCGCAATTGAACAAGGCGAAGAACTCTACGAATACCGCACTAACGTCAAAAACAGGGTAAACGGTGATGAAAGATACAGAGAATACGGAAACCGCATATTTAAAAACGGCGGTATTTGGCGTCTGGTCGACTCCACAACAGAATCTTTTCGGTTTACAGAAGGCGGGGCGGAAGAACAAGCCTTTCATATCTATCTGCCGACGGTCCTATATTATGGATATCACGATACTCGCTCTGGAATCGTCGATACAGTACAGGGTCTCCACATAAATATACGGTGTTTCTCCGCGCCCTTTGCCGATATCCGCTCTCATTTTACCGACAATTTCTTTGTCCTTACAGTCGACGACCCTGGACACCCGCGTCTGGAGCCTTTCGCTATAAAGGAAGTTGTTCCTGTGGACGAGGACAAGCCGTCTCTCGCGCCTCAGCCCGTCGAACCGCACGGGGAAAAGCCGTTTCTGCTTGAGGCCGAGGCAGGTTTCATGTACTTCACGCCAGGTGCAGAAGGCGGAAACCTGCGGAAGACCCTGGGCGTTCCCGTACGAGTCTCCTTCAAAGCGCCGCTCTCTGAAAAATGGAGCGCCGCAGTCGGCTATGAATGGGATCCCCTCCTGTTGAATCGCCTCTTTGTGCGAGCCGCGTCTGACTTGGGACCCTTCAACATATCAGCAGGTCTCGCCGCGGGCTTCCTCAATTTCGACCCAGCCATTATAAGCCTGGCGTTTTCAACAGCATTATTTGTGCAAAGCCCCGGCGGGCGCGTCTTCGGTTCCTTGCGCCTTGATTTCCCCTTTAACAGAGCTCAAGAGGATTCCACCTCTTCCTACGAACAAACGTATTTCGCCCTTGACGCGGGCGTCAAACTGCCCTTTATAGTCCTCAGCCTTAACACCCTCTTCTTGGTAATGCGTTCGAGAGATGGAAAAGAAGTATGGAACGTCAGCTACAGTACCTCAAAGCAAACCCGCTATGCGCTCACCATTAAGACTGACCTTACGGGGCCTTGGAACTTCAGCCTCACTGCTGGTTATCGCGAATTAAGTCGGACGGACAAGACTCTTTTCTTGCCCGATACATACCGATATACATCTTTTTTTGGCGATGCAGGAGTCTTTTTCCGCGTGAATCGTGATTTAGAATTTTTCGTAAAAGGTAACGCCCCTTTTTATCCTTGGGTTTTCAACCCGTTGCCCGCTCAATCGAACGCCTTCCTATTCACAGCTTCTCTGGGAGTCGTCATGCGTCTGGGTAACCCTCGATGAGCGAGTCTCCTTCATCAGCGAAGGTATCCTGACATCAAAAAAAGGTATCCCTACCCATCAGCGAAGGTATCCCGACACCAAAAAAAGGTATCCCTACCCATCGGCGAAGGTATCCCGACACCAAAAAAAGGTATCCCTACCCATCAGCGAAGGCGTCCCGACACCAAAAGAAGGTATCCCTACCCATCAGCGAAGGCGTCCCGACACCAAAAGAAGGTATCCCTACCCATCAATGAAGGCGTCCCGACACCCAAAAAAGGTATCCCTACCCATCGGCGAAGGTATCCCGACACCCAAAAAAGGTATCCCTACCCATCAGCGAAGGTATCCCGACACCAAAAAAAGGTATCCCTACCCATCAATGAAGGTGCGCGGCGGTGACGGTGCCAGACACTCTCTTGGTGCCAGACACTCTTGTGGCGCCAGACACTCTTGTGGCGCCAGACACTCTTGTGGCGCCAGACACTCTTGTGGTGACAGACACTCTTGGTGACAGACACTCTTGGTGACAGACACTCTTGGTGACAGACACTCTCTTGGTGACAGACACTCTCTTGGTGCCAGACACTCTCTTGGTGCCAGACACTCTCTTGGTGACAGACACATTTGGTGTCAGACACATTTGGTGTCAGACACATTTGGTGCCAGACACATTTGGTGACAGACACTCTCTTGGTGACAGACACTCTCTTGGTGCCAGACACTCTTGTGGTGCCAGACACTCTTGTGGTGCCAGACACTCTTGTGGCGCCAGACACTCTTGTGGCGCCAGACACTCTTGTGGCGCCAGACACTCTTGTGGCGCCAGACACTCTTGTGGCGCCCCCAAAAAAAGCCCCGGCAAAGACTGAAAAAGCGTCTCCGTCGGGGCGTTACAAGCGTTAGT
>JAIRSU010000074.1 GCA_031255285.1 Treponema sp.
ATAGAACCCTCCGACAAAGAAAGAGAGCCCTATAATAAAAAGAGAGAACCCTCCGATAAAAAAGGAGAGCCCTACGGTAAAATTATAGAGCCCTCTGACAATATAAGAGAGTTCTCCGACATATAGGAGAGCCCCTTCATAACGATAGAGAGCTCTATAATAACAGTGTAGAGTCCTACGATAATAATAGAGAGCTCTATAATAACAGTGTAGAGTCCTACGATAATAATAGAGAGCTCTATAATAACAGTGTAGAGTCCTATAATAATAATAGAGAGCTCTATAATAAAATTATAGAGCCCTCTGACAATATAAGAGAGTTCTCCGACATATAGGAGAGCCCCTTCATAACGATAGAGAGCTCTACGATAACAGTGTAGAGTCCTACGATAATAATAGAGAGCTCTATAATAACAATGTAGAGTCCTATAATAATAATAGAGAGCTCTACGATAACAGTGTAGAGTCCTACGATAATAATAGAGAGCTCTACAGTAAAATTATAGAGCCCTATAGTAAAAAGAGAGAACCCTCTGACAATATAAGAGAGTTCTCCGACATATAGGAGAGTCCCTTCATAACGATAGAGAGCTCTATAATAACAGTGTAGAGTCCTATAATAAAAAAGGAGAGTCCTACGATAACAGCGTAGAGTCCTCTCATAATAAGAGAGAACCCTCTAATGGCATAGACCGCGGCTATAACCTGCGGAAAGGAGCAGATGTGAATAATCATGTAGATTGGATTCCCAGACGGGAAGAATTGCTTGTGGAACTTGTACAGCTTTGGCTGGACAGACTGGCGGATACGGCGCTTCGGACCGCGTACGGCTGGTCCGCTGAAGAGTGTACGTGGACCAGCGCCGCACTTACCGCGTTTATGGAAGCAAGGGCTGCATATCGAGCGGCGCCGACCAAGCCGAACCGTACCGAAAAAGACGAGCTGAAAGGCGCGGCTATCGAAGCCATGCGGAAATTCGCCCGGGAACGGATACGCAACAACGCCAAGATGAACGACGGGCAGAAACTGGATATGCACGTTACCGTGCAGGACAAGGAACCATCCCCGGTGCCGACGCCTGACCTTGGTCCTGAAGCCGAGGCGTTCATCAACGCACGCGAGCCGGGAGTCGTCAAGGTACGGTATCTGGGCGCAAAGCCCTACGGCGTAGACCGTGTTGAAATCGCCTGGACGATTTCAGCCGCGCCGGTCGACAGTCCCGACCAACTGACGAATAACGAGACGTTTTCCCGTAATCCTTGGGAGCGGACTTTCCACTCAAGCGAGCGGGGCGGGAAGCTGTACTACTCGCTGCGGTATCTTACCAGAGAAGGCGCAAGCCACTGGTCGGATGTACGGGAAGTGGTGATTCCATAATAAAGGAAAAGAGGACAAAATGATGAACGGGCGGTGGTACCGCCTGTTTTTTGTAAAAATCTTCAAAAATTTCATGGGGCGCGGCGCAGGGTTCCTGTCCGCTCTTCAAAAAAACACCGTTTCAAACCGCTTCCCGTCAAAAACGCCGGGGCGGCAGGCGAACAAATGAACATTTCAAACAGAGCGATTCTAATCGTGGGAAAAGACGCAGACCGTGCGAAACGGCGTCCTCCCCATCACAGACAAAACAATGGACTCCCGCGCCAAGAGGCGGGCGACGCTGTGCGGCGGTTTAAAGTCGGAATCCCAGCTTTAAATATCTCTTTACTTATACCTATACTCTGTGATATACTGCTTATGAAGCAACAGAGCCCACGTCCGTTTTTGGGCGTGCTTCCAAATAGATGTGGAGGATAGAAATTGCAATTCAAGAGCATAGCCTCGCGTATTATACTGTCAGTTGTACCCATCATAGGGATATCCACGCTGCTTTTCATTTTTATTACGCAACAGGTAACGAATTCCCAAATCAAGGAACAAATAAACGGAAAAATCAATGAAAATTTTGAATACGCCAGCCTAGAAATTGAAAGCGAGCTGGCTAAACACGCGAATATCGCGCGTACAATGGCCGCCTATATGGAAACGTGTACGATGGAGTCCATCGAAAACGGCGAAATGAAGCGGTTCATCATGCGTATGATAAGCTCCAATCCTAATACCATGGGCGGCGGTATCTGGTTCGAGCCGTATAAACTCTACCCTGACAGGCGCCGTTTCGGTCCCTATGTACATATTGACAACGGAACCGTCGTATACGAGGATGATTACACGACGGTAAGCGGCGTGGATTATCACACCGCAAACTGGTACAAGAGCGGCCTTAAATCAAAGGGTGAACCTATCTGGACCGACGCCTGGCGCGGCTCCCTCACAGGCGTTGTAATGGTAAACACAGTGGTTCCTTTCTTTGACGAGAATCACAAGAGGCGCGGACTTGCCACCGTGGATATGTCGCTCGCCGCTATTCAGGAAATTGCATCCTCAATCTCCGTGGGCGAGACAGGAAAAGCGTTCGTCATCAGCGCAAAAGGGGAATATATCTCGTTTCCTGACGGCGCCAGAAGTTTTGAAGACTACATTCTATGGGACGTGGATCCGGGTCTTGCGGCTTTCGGGGAAATGGCGTTTAAAACCGGCGCCGGCACCGCGAGTATGAAGTGGGGCGGAGTCGAACATCTTGCCTATTACAAGACCCTCCCTGAAAGCGGCTGGATATTGGCCATACTCATCGAGCGCAACGAGCTCGAAGGCTTCGACTGGACTATGTTCCTGATCATCGTTACAACGCCGATTGTGGGGCTCCTGTTTGCAACAGTCAGCATCATGTCAACCGCGCAGCAACTGCGGAGAGTCGCCCGCAAGGTGAACGACTTCGCAGACATCACAGCTTCGGGCGAATTTTCCAAGCGGATAGAAGTGTCCGAGACCGACGAGTTCGGCGTGATGGAACAGCGGCTAAACACGATGATGGGGCGCATGGAGGCGTTGTACGCGGAGTCTGTCAGGATGAAAGAAACGGCCGAAGCCGCATCCCGCGCCAAGAGCGAGTTCTTGTCCAATATGTCGCACGAGATGCGGACCCCGATGAACGCCATCATCGGAATGACCCTGATAGGCAAGAGAGCCGCAGACCTAGAGCGAAAAAGCTATGCTTTCGAGAAGATAGAAAACGCCTCTACGCACCTGCTGGGAGTCATCAACGATATTCTTGACATATCAAAAATAGAAGCGAACAAACTGGAACTGTCCTATGAAGAGTTCAATTTTGAACGGATGCTGCGCAAAGTGGTGGGCGTCATTGGATTCCGCGTGGATGAGAAGTTTCAGAACTTCACCATTGATATTGACAAGCGCATCCCGCCCAAACTGGTTGGAGACGACCAGCGTTTGGCTCAAGTTATCACCAACCTGCTTTCTAACGCGGTGAAATTTACGCCTGAACGCGGTTCCATACACTTGAACGCGCATCTTGTCAAAGAAGAAGAGGACGGGGTATGCACAGTGCAGTTCGAGGTGGCCGATTCAGGCATCGGCGTCTCAAAAGAACAGCAGGCTAAACTGTTCGGTTCCTTCCAACAGGCTGAGAGCGGCACCTCGCGCAAGTACGGGGGCACCGGACTTGGGCTTGCCATATCAAAGCGGATAGTCGAAATGATGAACGGGAGGATATGGATAGAGTCCGAGCCGGGGCAGGGCGCGAAATTTCTGTTTACGGTCGAGATGCGGCATGGAAATGAGGAAGAAGGCGCCGGATTACTGGCTCCCGGGGTGAACTGGAAGAACCTGCGGATACTGGTAATAGACGATGCACCTGAAATACGAGACTATTTCGCGGACGTGGGGGGGGAGTTCGGCATCATATGCGACACCGCATCAAGCGGCGAGGAGGCGCTGAGACGGCTTGAAAGCGGGAAAAAGTACGACGTGTATTTTGTGGACTGGAAGATGCCCGGGCTTGACGGGATGGAGGTTTCACGAATCATAAAGGAACGCGGCGGGGATAATACTGTGGTGATTATGATATCGGCTGTGGAGTGGAGCTTCATAGAGAAGGAGGCGAAGCAGTCCGGGGTGGACAAATTCCTGTCCAAGCCGCTGTTTCCATCAGCGATTTTCGACTGCGTCAATGAATGTATGAGCAAAGAAGCGGTCATGGAGCTGGATTACCTGTCCGAGAACGACACGAATAGATTTAAGGACCGTTGTATACTGCTGGCTGAGGATGTGGAGATTAACCGGGAGATAGTAACGACTCTGCTTGAACCGACCGGGCTTCTCATTGAGTGCGCGGAGAATGGATTGGAGGCGGTGGAGATGTTTACCGCGAACCCGCAAAAATACGGCATGATATTTATGGATGTACAGATGCCCGGTATGGACGGGTACGAGGCGACAAGGCGTATTCGCGAATTCAACGCGCCTGAAGCAAAAAAAATACCGATAGTGGCAATGACCGCAAATGTTTTCCGCGAGGACGTGGAAAAGTGTATGGCCGCGGGAATGAACGACCATGTGGGCAAACCCCTGGACATCGGCGAGGTTCTGGGTGTACTGAATAAATACCTCCCGGCCGCGCCGAAAAAACACCGCAGCGTAAAACTATAACCAGAAAGCCCACACAGGAAACGCGCGGTTCGGGGCTCATCACGGATATTCGTTTGGGTCAGGCGTCAGGTATTCATAGTTCACCGGCACATCGTTTTTCTTTAAGAAGTCCAATAATTTAAAAACCTTATAGGTTAATTTAACGCCGGTATTGGGCAAATCTTTCGTTATATTCGTTTTCAGGATTTCAGCGCGAAGAGCCGAGTCTTTCACCCATAACAAGATATATTCCGCGTTCAAATCAACTAATATCTTGGGCTTGACTTGAGTCTTTTCTATTTTTACGATTAAGCAAAACTTGTTGGTAAAGCCGCAGTTAAACAGGGAATCTTCAAAGAGCTGTTCATAGTCAAAGTTTATCAGCGCGAGCGCGGCTCTCTTGTAATGCAAATGAAGGACGGAATGAAATACCGACTCTTGCTCGTTTATACCGGGCGCCTTCATAATTTCCCGCACATTGATAATCTGAAAGCTGTCTTCTCCTTTAGTCGAAATGTCGGGAAATCCTTTTGCAAGCTCTGGGAACGCGAGCTCCGCGTGTTTTTTTATTTGGTCGTATTCTATGTTTTGAGAAGTCAAGTTGTAGAGCTTATGAGCGTCCGCAAGAAAAAGCAGGAAATAGACGCTGGGCAGGTTAAAGAAATAATTAAAATAACCGTAGCCAAAGCGATACGTATGTTTTGCGAATGGAGACAAACCATCGAGACTCGTGGAGGCTATACTATAAATGTTTTCCAACACAAGTCCCTTGATATGAGGTAAAAATTCGGCGAGGCACGCTGGTGGGGCTATCGGATTATCAATATAATCGTCTGGCTTCAGTTTGAAATGTAAAGTGCCTGGATACGGCTTATACGCGGTTGAGTCGTATCTATAAAAATCAAGAAAATATTGTATATGGGTATAATAAAGCGGCTCCGATTCGGGAAATTTACTAGAATGATATTTATTAAAATGAAAGAAAAAAAACGGCGGCGAATTGGGGAAAAAGATAGAAAACGTCTTATTCTCAAGCGTCTGCTTGTCAAATTTGAAAAAAGAGAAAAGCTTCTCCTTTTGTTCATCTGTCATATTCTTCAACGTTTCCAAATAGTCAAAGTATTCATATGGTGGGTCTCCGTCGAATTGGGTCGTTTCTGGGTGATATATTTTCTTTTTGAGTTTACCCCATCCATATTCATGGTATAGTTCTTTATAGTTGTCGACAAGGTTTTGAAAATGGACGTGGCTTGGCTCTAAAACGATACGGCTGTAGTGTCCACATTGTTCAATCAAAGTATATGAAACTTCTTTGAAGGTAAAATACAAGCTGACCGCCATAAGCCCGTCAAATATTGCATAAATTTCCGTCAAGCTATATATATCAATCCCTGCGTTTTCAAACAACGTATCGTAATACCTGATAATCTCGGCTTTAACTTCATCAATTTTCGCGAGTTTCCGGCCCGGAAAACAATCAAGGGCGTGTATAAACGTGATATTGCCCGTATAAATAGGCAATAGTTCAGCTGAGTGCGCGCTCAAAACGGCTAATTCCTCGCCACCGTGAGCAGTCAAATGCCTCGCAATAACCTTCGCGGGAAACGCTGTGTGATTGATACAATATAAAACCATTAATAACCTCCCATTATTTTACGACTCTTGTTTCGAGTCCTTTGATATATGCGTGCGCCCAACAGACGCTGTAGAGAGCGTTACGCCTTCTCCGCACAGTTTACACTATATTCTCTCGCACCATAGCTCTAGCTAGCTCTTGCGGAGTGCGTCACGTTTCTTCAGAGCGGGGGGACGCATTCCGCCTTCTGAACTCCGTTTATCGGGTTTACCCCCCCCCCCGTGACGTACTTTATATTATTAGGCAGCTCTGCCGTCTCGTGGATAAAATTTTTGGTAGGGACGACTATGCGCGGCTTCTCAATATCACGGGACTCAAGGAAGCGCGCCGAGAACGCAAAGCCGGTATATTGACAGGGGTTTTTCGCAAAAACAATTAATTTTTGATTCTGCTCAAACTTTATCCCAATATTATTCTTGAAAACGTCCAAATTTTTCTCAAAACAATAATCCTGTAAAACCAAATGAGACGTACCATCGTCTTTAGGCAAACGTGAAACCGAGATTCGCAATGTATCTACCACAGTTGATGAATGGTTAGATAAATACATCAGGTCAATATAGAGATAAGATGACGACCATACAATATCAAGCAAATAAACCTCGAAGAAGCGTACGCCGTGGTTCTGGTGCGAGGAGCAAGTAAAGACGAACCAGCCGGTCGGCGCGGAGCTGAATTCGGCGAGCTTGCTTACCAGAATCTCATAATACGGACTTTTCCGCGCGTATTCCCAATATAAATTGACCGTGAAGTTAGACAGATTAAACGCCTTGATATGCCACGGCTTTACCGCACCAGTGAAATGTATCAACTTGGGCTCTTTAACCGCGTTTGTCACCCATTCGTTTACTATCGCAGGTTCGTAGCCAGTCAAAAACGACCGTTCGTCAATGGTATACCAAAACAGATTCCAATTATAATCAAAATAGTGCACGTTTCCCTTAAACAGGGAGTTCAGCGTATCCTGGTCATGATACGACCATTGCCTCGCCATCGCCGCTTTGAACATCTTTTCCGTTGTAAAATCTTTTCGTATTTCCTCGACGTTGAAGAGAATAAGTCCTGCATTAAAATATCCGTATACTTCGTCCGCGGTAAACTTCAACGCCTTAATCGTGTCGTTGTGTAACACGTCAATACTAGGCATATTGCAAGAAATAATGAAATCCGCGTCCCGTACCGCCCCGATATATTTCCCGGTCAAGTCCGCATCGAACAATTCCGCGATATCCGCGTTCGCAATCATGTCGCAGTCGAGGTAGAGAATCTTGTCGTATCCCTCAAAAATGTCGAGTATCAGAAACCGGTAATACGTCTCATAGGTCAGATGGCGGCTAATATAAATATCACCGTAAGCCTCGAAATTCTGCGAAACGTCACAAAACCGCAGTGAGAAATTCTTTACGCCCTTGAACACACTCTTGCAGATACGGCGCGTCGTCTCCGTTATATCCCGGTGCAGAATCACGATGTCGTAGAAGACGCCGGGACTCGAATTCGCGCGAATCGCGGCAAGCAAGACGGATGTGTATTTCACATAGTCGTTATTGCAAGCTAGACAAACCGCAATATGCCGCAGTCCCTCTGGAATCTCCTGCTTCTCAATCTTCGCCAGCGGCTTTGCGCTCTTAGCCTCAATAACCTTCGCGGTGAACACCGCGTACCGCCCATCCTTCTCAAGAGAATATGCAAAGACCGCAAGCAGAACCTTCGCAAACTCGTGTATAATCTCCAGATGTTTTTGCTTTCTTAAAGAGAAGTCCACCCCACGCTCGACTTCTCCCAATACATCGAATAAAAACGCAGAATATTCTGCGAAAAGATCCCTTCGCATGATGAATATATGGCTAGCGGGTACGGTCTTACCGTCCAGTATCTCCATAAGCGCATCGTAGAATGACGGATATTTACTCGTGATAATCTTTATGAACAAATCAAGGTCTTTCTTTTCAAACTCCCGCGCAATAAACTCATAAACAGAAAGCTTCCGCGCGTCATCAGCCCTGACTTCTCGCTGTTCCGGGAGTATAAGGTCGTAATTTTCACAATACTCCGCAATGCACCGCTCGTCCGCGCCGTATTTCTTCAGCACCGCGGCGTTGAGATTCTCGCAAGAGATAACACCGCATTGCTCTTCGGCTCTCTCACTGAACGCAAAGTACCGCCTGTAATGCCAGAGGCCGTAGTAGTCTGCATCCGTGTCGTTCTTATACGCCCAATATTGCGCGGTCAGCTCGCAGTACCTCTTGTTCCGCTCGGAGATGTTATCCCCTTCATCGTCGTGTAACATCCCCTCGAACCGTTCCTCGCTCAACACAGCCCCTGCCTGTATCGGAACGATATATTTGTTCTCCGGAGGAACATAAGCCCGTTCGTGCATTGCTACATAGATATGGATATTCTTTCCGCTACTGTAATCCTCCTGTCCCTCGAACAAGCCCTCCCGTTCATGTTCAAAGTCCTCGCATATCCCATCCCCCGGATATTCAAAATCCTCCACGTAAAACAATCGTTCCAGCTCCTGTCTCACCTCTTCTCGCGCGCTATCCTTAAGCGTCCATTCGCTCCTCCACCAAAAACGCCTCACAAATTCATCGCTTATGCGGAAAAACGCATCATCGTCTTTGCCCAGATAGTCGTAGAGAAAATCTAAACCACGCTTCACATCATGTACCACGTCCAATGGAGAAACCATCACGCGCTTGAAAAATGCGTCCTCCTTCCCCCAGTCAAATATCACGTAATGTGCGCTTGTGTGAACCGCGTTTCGCGCTTCTCCCCACAACACGCTCGCTATTATCAAATCTTGCCCGTAAAACTCCTGTTTACCTGCGGACTCCAGCGCGTCCTCTATCACTCTACGCGCACGCTCCCACAAATCTCGCCGAATAACCTTGTTTCCCGGAAAATACCAGCCCCAGAAATCCGCAGCTCCCTCTAGGTAATTCTCAAAGAATTCGCCGCGCTCTCTGAACCTGTATTCCTCGTCCCGATACGCCTGCATCTTGCGCCCGCCAGGCCATCTGACCACGATATTGGAGACCGCCATATCTGCGCCGGCCCGCGCCGCGGTTGTTACCACTCCCCCCAGAAAATCGCCGGACAGCACATCTCCTTCGTTCAGAAACAACAAATAATCGCCTCGCGCAACTTCAGCCCCGTGTAACCAGGTATTCCGCGCTTCATCTTTATTTTCTGCGCTCTCCGCATGAAGCGGCGTTACCGTTACATTGCCCAAACGCTTATACCGCTTGAGGAGATTGCGCCTGAGCCGGCATTCAGCCTCCTCCTCCGCACTCATGCCCACATAAGCGTCTGGAATAGGCTCCTGGCAATCCACGATGATGATTTCCCGCAGTTTTCCCGGTAACTGATGGACTACACTGGCCATGCTTACGCTCATCCCTTTCGTATCGCCGCGGAAGGGAATGATAACAGATACAGAGCGGTTCAGGCTCAAAACGTCCTGGCGCAGTTTTTTGTATTTATCGGTCCCATGCTCAAGGCCGGCCGATGCGTCTCTCTGGGTAAAATTCATAAAAAACTCCTTTGCGGACTATACTGTTGTCTTTTGATATTGCTGAATACGTCTGATTTCGCTTGAGAGAATTTTGACTTTCCCAGGCGGTGAACAGAGTCGCCTGTGCGAGCCGCTGGCTTGCACAGATAATAGTATTCTTTGTAATGAAACTGAATGCGCTTTAAGCTTAGTATATATAAATATAATACGGGGGGGGGGGGTAGAAACACGCTTATGGCGGAATATGGTTGTTGGTATTTCATATCTCTCGGTATCAGCATGATTAAACAACTCCTCAACTTCTAGTCTTTCGATATTATCGAAGCAGTACCAGCATAACATAATCGTTAAAAAAAAGCAAGGGGATTTCCTGTTTTTTCATGTATTCCCTGGAGAATAGCGTCCTAACCTGATTATTGCACGCAGACGCGAATAATAATGTATTTGTTCGCGTCTGTTTATGCGGCATTCTTTGTCAGGATTTCACCGCGCCTGCGAGTCCGTTATATATGTAACGTTGCGCGAAGATAAACAGTGCTATGACTGGAATGGTCGCCATGAGAACGGCTGCGCTTACCACTTCAAAGGGCGTGGATAGTCCGGCGAAGAACCGATACAGGGCAAGGGTCAGGGTCTGGGGACCGCGAATCAGGTAAAGGTTCGGCACGTAGAAATCGTTGTATATACCTATGCCTTTGATGACCGCTAAAGTGACGATTGCCGGTTTCAATAGGGGAAGAATGATGTTGAAGAATATGCGAAAATAATTGCACCCGTCCAGGAGCGCGGCTTCGTCAAGATCCCGGGGAATGGTTTTCAACAGGTTATGAACGATATAAATATCCACAATGCCGGTACCGGAATACAGAAGCATCAGGGAACCAATTTTATTTACAAGCCCAAGCGTCCAAATAATACGAAAGACTACCACCTGGGTTGTTACGACTGGTATGAACATAGTCATAGCGTAGCAAAGCATGACGGCTCTTCGCCCGCGGAAGTCAAAGCGTTGAGTAACGTAAGATACCATACACGCAAAGCTTATGCTGAAAAACAAAGACACGGCTAGTATGAGAATGGTGGTAACAAGCGACTCCAAGAGCCGTCCTACGCGCAGCGCATAGGCGAAGTTGTACATATTAAGCCAGTTTGCGGGAGGCTGAAAGTAAGACGTGCCGCGGAATTCATTACCGGTCTTGAACGCCAGGAACAAGAGGGGAATGATGGGAATCACAACAAAAGCCAGCGCCAAGAATAAAAAGACATATCGCAGCGTCTTGTAGAGATTTGATTCAAATATCATCTTTATTCCTCCTTTATAAGAAGTTTTTGCAGTCCCACAGACACAAGAACTACCATAAATACGACGACCGACATAGCGGCCGCGAAGCCTACACGGTTGTCAGTCATGCTTTGTTGTATTTGTATGACCGGAGTCGACGTGCCGTTGGAGCCTCCGAGCATAATGTACGGAATCTCAAAGACTTGTATAGAACCCGAAATGCTCAACAAGACGTTGATGAAGAGTACGCTCCTGATGTAGGGAATCGATATGTACCAGATTTCATGCGCCTTGTTGCACCCGTCTATTGCCGCAGATTCGTAGAGCTCCGCAGGAATGGATTGAAGGGCTCCGAAAAACATGATGAAGTTCAGCCCATAGTAACGCCAGATGCTTATGGAGGCTATTGATGGATTCACGGCTTTGAGGTCTTGCAGCCAGTTGCGCGCGAGGGAGTCTATCCCTATGACCCGTAGGATAGTGTTGAGTGTGCCGTTGTTGTTGAAAAATAGGATGAATATTGCCGACACGATGATGCCGTTCAACAGGTAGGGGAAAATCAATACGCCCTTGAAAAAGTTTAAACCGCGGAACCGCCCGTTCACGAATATTGCCAGAACGAATGAAAAAAGCAATTGAGGAATCGCAACGAGCATATACCAGAGGCAGTTTCTGAATAAGACGAGGTACTGGGGGTCCGTGAATATGCGAATATAGTTGCTAAATCCTATTATGCGCGGACTACGAACCCCATTCCAGTTGGTGAAGCTCAACAACACGTTGAATATGATAGGAATATAACTGAATACGAATAGAATCACGAGCGGGATAGTCAAAAAGGTAACGATGATGAATGTTTTCTGTGTCTTTAGATTCATAGTTATTGGGAGTGATGTTTTTGTCGGGCATCACTCCCCTTCCCTCCCTACTTATAGCTCACGCCCAGATCTTTGCGGTACTTATCGTAATCCGCATTCTGGCGGGCGATTTGTGCGTCAAAGGCTGTCCAGTCGTTGGGTCTGGTTATATCGAGCGCATCAAAGGGAAGTCCTGCCCATTTATTGTCCGCGAGAATATTGGCTTCTTTGAGAACTTCGTCATTGTCAACATTGTTCTGGCTCCAGGGCAATCCTACCATCTGCTTGACTTTGCCTTCGCGTACGTGTTGGTCTATAAGCGCAAACGCAGCGGGAGCGCCTTGGGGCGCATCTTTATGCGTGGGAATGGAACCGGCTTTCACGATGAATTCCGTATCCTTTGCCAAGAATTCAATGAATTGTTTAGATTCTTCGGTGTTCTTGGATCCTTTGTTGATAGCCCAGCCCAGGTTGGGGGAAACGTATATCCAGCGTCCCTTGCCAAAGTCCGGAGCTGCGTCAAACTTCACCACGTCAGGATCTGTGTCGGACGGAACGCGGCTTATGATTTGCGGCAGGACCCACGAGCCGAAGAGCATCATCCCCGCCCTGCCATAAGCCACCGAATCCATAGCCACACCGAAATCCGGATAGATTTCCTGCTCAAAATAACCGAGGGATTTCCATGTGGTATACAGTTTGAGGGTCTTACCGACTGGCGCGGCATCAGCGAAAGGCGTGGGCTCCTTGAGCATCTTCACAAACACGCCCGGCTCGCCTGCAACATAGTCCGCAAACTGCGCTATCGTGCTGAGGGGCCAGTTCTCGACGCGGTGCATGGAGATAGGCGTCACGCCGTTTGCCTTGATTGCAGCAAGCATCTTTTCAAAGGTTTCAAGATCGCCTGGTATTTCACTGTACCCAGCTTCTTTTAAAACTTCTTCGTTGTAAGTGATGGCTTCTCCGTAACCTTTAGCTATCTGCATATCCCGGACAAACCCGTCGACTTGCTGCATAACGTCGACGAGGGCTGGGTCGTAGACAGCCTTAGCGTCTGATACGCTGATTATAGGCGCGGTGTACCGGGCGTACTCCTCGTTGGTAAGCGCAAAGCCGGTACTGAAAATGTCTAATCCTGGGTCTTCGACCTGTAACATGGATTTAATTTGGGCGCCGTCCGAGCTGTAGCCTACAAAGCTGACTTTGACGCCGGTCTGGGCGGTAAACCTATCCGCGGCGAACTTGAGCCAAGCTGTGTTTGGGTCCCGGTAAGTGTTGCCGCTTTCATCTTTCAGCTCATCACCTAATATGAGCTGGGTCATGTGAACGAAAACATTAAGGGTCTTCTGTTCGGATACCGCGGACGCCGATGGAGACGCCGCTTCCTTTTTCCGGCAGCCGCCAATGACTGCCGCGCATATAAGCGCTAAAAGAACGATTCTTTTCATAATTTTCTCCTTGAAAAGTTAAGAAATATTAAACAACATTCTAAATGATATCCTAGTGTAAGTCAAGAATTTTTTCTCTTTTCAGTGGATATTTCCTCTGAGTCTTTGTTGGAGAGGATGTTCATGAAAAAATGTCTTTGAATGTTTATCAAAACGGCTGGAAAGTCATGTTATTTGAAAGAGAGCCCTGTTCTTAGAAAACGTCTTGAGACCCCGCCTCGTTCAGCTAAGATCTCCGCTGCATCAACGCCCCTGCCTAAAGCAGAATTGGACGGCAAGCCAATAATTACCCGCCGACCGCTTCATTTCCCAGATACGCCTTGACCACAGACGGGTTGTCGCGAATCTGAGTCGGCAGACCTTCCGCGATGATACGTCCATAATCAAGCACAACCAAGCGCTCACAGATACCCATAACCATGTGCATATCGTGTTCTATGAGGAGAATGGTCAGGCGGAACTGGCGGCGTATAAACGAAATGAGCTCCATGAGTTCGCGGGTTTCCTGTGGATTCATGCCTGCGGCCGGCTCGTCCAGCAACAGTAACCGCGGATTAGCCGCAAGCGCCCGTACAATCTCCAGTTTCCGCTGTTCTCCATAAGGCAGGTTACGGGCAAGCTCGAACTTCTTATGTTCTATGTGAAAAAGTTGTAACAATCCGCCTGCCTTTTCCCGCATATGCTGTTCATCAACATGGAAGCGTGTGGTTCTGAAAAGCGCGTCAAGAGGATTTGCTTCACGGCTTGAGTGAATGGCGATGCGTACGTTGTCTTCAACGGACAGATTATTGAAAAGCCGAATGTTTTGGAAGGTGCGCGCAATACCTAACTGGTTCAACTGGGCAGGAGTCTTCTTCCCGACAGAACGGATTGCACCGCTCTTGTCCAAAAAAGAGACGACGCCGGAAGTTGGAGTGTAGAGACCAGACAACATATTGAAAACCGTGGTTTTGCCCGCACCGTTAGGACCGATGAGACCTACGAGTTCACCTTCTTGTAATTCGCAGTTAAAGCCGCTTACCGCGGTCAAGCCGCCGAACACGATGGATAGTTCCCTGACCGAAAGTATAGTTTTATTCACAAAGAAAATAATACAACAGGAGGAGAATTGTTTCAAGGGGCTGTAGCAAAACGGGCTTGCTATGCGTTTGGATGCATAAAAATCGGCTTATTTCCCCACGCAGAATTTGCTGAACATGGTTTCCAGAATATCGGCTGTTGACACTTGTCCGGTGATTTCACCAAGCGCATCTACCGCGTTCCGCACAAGCGGCGCAATAACGTCAAGTGGTTCTCTATTTTCAGAGAGCGCGAGCGCGGAAGACAGGCAGTCAACTGCACTGTCAATGAGGTCTTTTTGGCGGGCAGATGCAATGCCGACAGGCGCTGCGGCTGGGTCAACGCGCAAGACTTGAACGACTGCCTGCACCAAATCATCGAGTCCCTGACCTGTCTTCGCCGAGACGAAAAGACGGTCAGCGCCTCTCTCCGTTAGTAAGTCGGCTTTATTGAACACGATGATGACCTTTCCCGTGTTTGTTAGACGCGCATCGGCATTGTCAAGAAAAGCTCCATCTTCGGCGGTCAATCCTTCCACGCCGTCAACGACGTATAGCAGTGCGTCTGCTGATTCCATCAAGTTGCGGGTGTATTCCACGCCTATTCTTTCAACCATGTTTTCCGTCTCGCGCAAACCTGCGGTGTCAACAAGCCGAATCGGAATACCTTGTACCGCGACAGCCGCCTCGATGTAGTCGCGGGTGGTGCCAGGTGCGTCCGTTACAATGGAACGATCCTGTTTGAGCAAGCGGTTGAACAGACTGGATTTCCCCGCATTGGGTCGTCCCGCTATCACCACAACCGCGCCGTCCTGATAGAGCCGTTCCATGCGGAAAGACGCGGAAAGTTCTTGCAGGCTTTGAAAGCAGTCCTTTATCAGCGGCTTTTTCGGCAGAGCGCCGAACTGTTCGTCCTCGCCGTTAGGAAGCTCGTCTTCGGAATAGTCCAGTGCAATCTCCACAGCCGCAAGCGCCTCCACGAGACGGTCTTTTATACTGCGGATTTCTCTTTCCAGTGCGCCAGAGAGCCGTCTGACCGCATTTTGCAGGCTCTTCTCGGTCTTTGAAGATACTATCTCCATGATAGATTCCGAGCGAGTCAGGTCAATCTTGCCATTCATAAACGCGCGAAACGTGAATTCCCCGCGGAGACTGTCTCTGAACCCAGCCGCCCGAAGACTAGCCATAACGCCGTTTACCGCGGCGCTTCCGCCGTGGCAGGAGATATCCGCGCAGTCCTCGCCGGTAAAAGACTTCGGCGCACGGAACACAGAGACAAGGACTTGGTCTATTCTTTCAGGCGTTTTGACTGTCTGCATTGAAGAAGGCGCGGACTGGTCCGCGGACGGCGAGGGCTTTGAAAGCATCCAGCCTAACACAATGGAATTTCCCGGCGCGGAGAGGAGTTTCTGGGAAGGCGAGAATACAGACGCTAATAACCGCAGGCAGTCTTTTCCAGACGTTCTGACAACGGCAAGCGCGTTTTCGCCGCAACCTGTGGCTAGAGCCGCTATGGGAGAATCGTCTCCATAGTATTCCATGTTATTCAATCATTGTTCCAACGCCCTCGTCTGTGAAGAGTTCCACAAGAAGCGCGTGAGGAAGCCGTCCGTCTATGATATGAGCGCGGCGCACACCCGCGTTGAGCGCGAAAGAGCAACAGTCAAGTTTAGGGAGCATACCTTTGCTTATGACCCCCGCGGCTTTCAGACTGGGGATTTGTTCTTTAGGGAGAACCCGTATAAGGGAGTCGGAATCATACACATCATGCAAAACGCCGTGAACATCGGTCATAAGAATAAGTTTTTCCGCGCCCAAGCTTGCCGCTATCCTTGCGGCCGCGGTGTCCGCGTTGATGTTGAGGCTACAGCCAGACGCTTCTTCTACAGCCACCGAAGCTATCACTGGAATCATGTCTCTGTCTATCAAAGCGTCAAGAATCGCGGTATTTACCGATTCAATCTCTCCGACCAGCCCCAGGTCGGTTTCACTTATACGCTTTGCCTTCAGCAGTCCGCCGTCAATGCCGCATATACCCATAGCCTTGCCCCCCTGCCTTTCTATGAGGGACACGATGTTCTTATTGACTTTTCCACAGAGAACCATCTGCACAATCTCCATGGTTTCTTCGTCTGTATACCGCAAACCGTCGATGAATCGGCTCTCCTTGCCGACAGACCTGAGCAGGGACTCTATTTCAGGTCCTCCGCCATGCACCATCACGGTACGGACGCCCACGCAAGACATGAGAATCACGTCTTGTATAACCGCGGCTTTGAGTTCTTCGTTTATCATGGCGTTTCCGCCGTATTTTACGACAATGGTTTTTCTTTGAAATTGTTGAATATAGGGCAAGGCGTGGACGAGCACGTCAGCCCTTTCGTTATTGTTGATTTCCTTCATTGCTTGAAGTATAGTAGAAAGCGGGTAAAAAGACAACAGGCAGGCGGGGTCCGCCCTGCCAAGAAAGTGTCTGTCACCAAGAAAGTGTCTGTCACCAAGAGTGTCTGTCACCAAGAGTGTCTGTCACCAAGAAAGTGTCTGTCACCAAGAAAGTGTCTGTCACCAAGAAAGTGTCTGTCACCAAGAAAGTGTCTGTCACCAAAAGTGTCTGTCACCAAAAGTGTCTGGCGCCTTCTAACGCGCCCTGCCCTGCCCTGCCCCGTTATTCATAAAGATGTTGAGGCCATTGACAGTATTTCTGAAGTCAACACATCAATAGCCTTGATGACTATTCGTTTCTGGGGTCCTGTCCCGTTGATGCTTCCGGTAATAACCACCTCCGCGCCGATAAATTTCCCGATGGAAACAAATGCGTCATCGTCAACGTAGCCTGACATTTGGAAATCTTGTTCAAATAACACCGCGTCAATATCACGCCGATCAACAACGGTATACTTCCTTGCATTGACGAATTGAAGAGTCAGTTCGTTCAGGTAATAGGTTCCTTCGTTGGGGTCGGACGCGGCAAGGCCCACAACGGCAAGCCGCGAGTTGGGGAGAATATGTTCGCAGAGCGTGCTAAACAGTCTGGGGATAGCTTTTTCGTCAAAGCCGCCCTCCTGTCTAAAGAAGGAAAAGCGCGTCTGAGGTCCGTTGACCCCCGGCTTGCCGAGGATGCTGAAGGCTCTGCCGCCATCCGCAAGGTTGAGTACGCTTGTCCACTGGATATTGTTCAGATAGGGGATTTTCACATTCTTGAACGCGGCGTATAGTCTGAACAGGGAACCGTCCCAAGACCAGCTTCCCGCGGTTTCCTGTTCCACACTGCCGTTGCTCACCTTTACCGTACAGCTCCCGTCTGGGGCAAGGTTGAGCTTATACGTGTCAAAGGAGCGGTTGTATTCAACTGTGGCGGACCAGGCGCCAGTTAAGCGTTCGTTGTCAGAGGGTGCGGCGAAGAGGGCGTTGAAGCCGAAAAGGGTCATGCAGAAGATGATAATTGTTCGTTTCATAGGGTGCTCCTTAAAACG
>JAIRSU010000093.1 GCA_031255285.1 Treponema sp.
TTTCTCCACTTAACCATCTTTTATTTATTTCAAAACTTTCCAGTATTTCGCTGCATGGTTCCATAGCGGTAATTTCTAAAATGTGTTTTCCTAATAACAGGCAGTATTCTACCATCTCCATATGGCTCTTTCTGTCAAATATATTCTCAAGTTCAATTCTCAGTTCAGGTACATCGTCGATTCTTCTGAATATTCCTGCATAATTGACTGCTTTTGTTCTATTTCCATTAGAATTATCAATCATTTCAAACCTCCGCTAACATCATTCCTAGTTGAAACCATCTGTGATTCCTGGTTAGAACCACTTGTGATTCCTAGTTAGAACCACTTGTGGTTTCTAATTGTAACATATCTATCTATATTAACTCCTTTCTCTTGAGTTTTCAACAGATTTAGGCGCCCCCGCATATAAACGTGGGTGACGGATGCGTGGGTCTATCTTCTTCAGAGCAGTAGCGGTAAATGAAGCCTGTCTTGCCCTCTAGTCCCCGTTCAGTATATAATCTTCCTGATGGACTACGATGCTATTGTGATAGGCGGCGGACACGCGGGTGTCGAAGCTGCACTCGCCATAAGCCGACTGGGATTTCGTGTGATTCTCGTAACTCAGAATCCCGACCGTATCGGTGCAATGTCTTGCAACCCGGCCGTCGGAGGACTGGCAAAGGGCAACCTGGTGCGTGAGATTGATGCGCTCGGCGGAGAAATGGCGCGCCTTATAGACAAGAGCATGATTCAATACCGTGTACTGAACCGTTCTAGGGGACCTGCAGTACAGGCGCCTCGTGCTCAAGCGGATAAGGCGGTCTATCAAACGGCTGCCCGGTCCGCGGTAGAATGTCAGTTCGGTGTTCATATCCTCATGGATGCGGCGGTAGATCTCTTGACGCGAGGTAATGTAATTCAAGGCGTTGTCACCGAAAGGGGATATCATATTTCTGCAAAAACAGTGGTGCTGGCCGCCGGTACTTTCATGGAGGGGAAAGTTTTTATCGGCTCATTCGACGCGCCGCAAGGGAGGCTGGGCGAGCCGTCCGCATCAGGCTTGGGAATGCGTCTACGCGAACTGGGGTTCCCTATGGGACGGCTCAAGACAGGAACACCTGCGCGCATCGACCGCGGCTCCATTGACTTCTCAGCTCTGGAATGTCAAAGCGGTGAACCGCCTGAATTATTTTCTTTCTGGCGTTCCAAAAATGTTTCCGAACATACAGACGGGACAGGAATGGAAGCCCTGCTCAGGCGGGGTTGGGGCGGGGGAGAGGCTTGTCTGTTCCTTTCACCTGAAACCCAGGCTTTACCCCATACCTCTTGCTGGATTACCTATACCAACAAGCGCACACATGAAATTATCCGCGTCAATATCGGACGTTCCCCGCTCTACACAGGTAAGATTCAGGGTGTGGGACCACGTTACTGTCCTTCTATCGAGGATAAGGTTATGCGGTTCCCTGAAAGGGACAGGCACCACGTTTTTATTGAACCGGAAGGACTATATACAAATGAAATGTACTTGAACGGACTGTCCTCTTCTCTGCCTGAAGACGTTCAACGCGATTTTATCCGCTCTATCCGTGGATTGGAACACGCGCATATTGTGCGTCCCGCTTATGCAGTTGAATACGATTACCTTGACCCGCTCGACTTGTTCCCCACACTCGAATCCAAGCGTCTGCGTGGACTCTTCTCCGCAGGACAAACTAACGGAACTTCTGGTTACGAGGAGGCGGCGGCTCAGGGGCTTATGGCAGGTATCAACGCGGCGCTTAAAATGCGGAGCGATCCACCGCTTGTTCTTGGAAGAGACGAAGCCTATATTGGCGTATTGATCGACGATTTGACAACGCTCGGTACAAAAGAACCTTACCGTATGTTTACAAGCCGCGCAGAGTACCGACTTTTACTTCGTCACGATACGGCAGATATACGGCTTACGCCCAAGGGTAGATCCTTGGGACTAATAAACGATGAGCAATGGGAACGGTTTCAGGAGAAGTCGCGGGGCATCGAAATTATACACGAATTGCTACGCGTCCGTAAGTACGAAAACAAGCCTCTTGAACGAGGGTTGGCGGATGGTTCCTTTCTTATAGAAGAAATTCGTGGCTGCATAGACGCTTTGCGTAATTTCCCGCCAGAATGGGTGAATCGCGCCGCACTCGACGTGAGATATGAGGGTTATATTGAAAAAGAACGTCGGACCGCGGAACGTTCTGCTAAAATGGAAAACATCAGGCTTGCGCCAGACTTTGACTACCACACGGTACCAGGTCTTTCCGCCGAAGCCAAAGAGAAACTCTCGATCGTCCAGCCTATGAACTTGGGACAAGCGGCGCGAACGCCGGGTGTGCGCCAAGGAGATATTGCTTTGTTAATGGCTTTGTCGCGGAAAAATAGTCTTATTCTAAAGAATATCGAACCAAATGCTCTATAGCTTGTGGGAGAATATTGTTTTATACACGTCATTGTGATATAATATAAGTAATGAAGAAGTTTCTGTTTTTTGTATGTACATTAACAATCGCACTAGGTCTACATGACGTCTATACCGAAGATTTGCATAGCGATTCAGCCATCATCGTCTATAGCCATCACGGGGAAGAAAATACCCCGATTGAGCTTCGCCCTGAAGTTGAAAAAACCGCCTATATCGTCGACGCTGCGCTCTGGAACAAAGGCATACAAGTCCAGATTCCTTATATCAATAATAAAACGGAAAACTTTTCCGTGGAGGAACTGACGCGCTTATGTACAGAGAGAAACACCCGTTGGGCCGTTACCGTATGGACCGTATATAATAATGGGAGACTCTCATGGCGTTTCGGGATGTTCGACGCGATAGAAAACAGGGTGCGTGCGAGCGAAACGTTCTTTACGCCCCTCATGACGGTCGGGGGCGGCGTTTCCATTGATAGTACCGTCGAGACTTCCGTGGCGCGACTCTTGCAAAAATACGACAAATCCTTCCCCTCGGTGGAGTTTAACAGGGATTTCGCGGTGAGTGTTCCCCAGCGTTTTTTCTGCGTTCAAGACGGGGTCGAAATTCGTTTTGGTGATGAAAACGGTATCAGTGCAGGCATTGTCAAAGATGGCGAACTGACTGCCCCTATATTCCTCTTTGTTAAAAACGCACAGGTTTTCGGTACAGCAACAAAGAAAGGTTACTGGTCGCGTCCTTTTATCTTGCCGAATGGCATAACCGACGAACCTTTTACTATAAAGCCTTTGTTAGCGAAAAACAGGCAGAGCCTTGTCCTTATGACGGAATTCCGCGACCTTGCGGTGTATTCCGCGGAGGTGGACTACAGATTCTTCATTTCTCCGGACCGATGGTTCCTCAAACTCGGTTTTGGAATGTGGAACGCGAGTACCGCTTTGTCTTCGTTTGAAGACAAAGCCCACGGTGAGCTTCGGTTCGGAACAGGACTTTCCTTACTCCCGAAAAACAGATGGCCCCTGCGCCTCATAATGGGAACTGGTGTATCCTTCGTTTTTTCGGATACTCAATACGACTTTCTGGCGGACCCGCTTTGGCTCGGTATGGAATACCATTTCTCAAGATGGGCCCTCGTAGGCGAATTCAGATTACCCAAAATCTTTTGGTACGCCAGAGATACTTTCGAAAAAGACAGAACCGATTTTGGTATGTGTATTTCCTTTGGAGCGATGATAAAATGGTAACAAATATTCGAATTGCCAGATTTACTTCTATTTTTATGTGTACGGCATTTGTCTTTGCCGCTACGTTTCTCCACGCACAAGAAGCGAGCTTCCCTGATTATCAGAAGGCGAGTATGAATGTGTTATTCCGATTTACCATTGACGAAGATTTCTACATTCTGGCACAATCGGCCGGCGACGTGGTATGGCAAAACTACACAGGACCCTTTCCTGAAAAGGAATTCTGGAATTATTCTATCGAAGCCTCCTTGAGCAGTATAGAAAACGCCGCTCAAATCCTCCGTTATATGAACGACTCCGAGGACGGAGACCCTATCGCCGAAGCTACGGAACAAAAGATTCCGATTTTTATTGATATTCACGTAACAGGCAATATCAATACCGGCAGCTTGACTGTTCGTTACTCTATCCGCGAACTTTTTTCTGAATTGAACATACTGGAAAAGACTTTCTCGGAACATGCGCCGCGGGAAGACGACTTGCTCGTCTACTTTTGGCTTCCCATAGCAACCGACTTGGAAAATTTTATCAGGCACACCTTAAAGCCGCAATTCGTCGTTAATGGACCCCCAGGTACCCAAGTCTTTAGCGTTTTTGAGACGCCGTTCACCATACCGGATTCAGGAACTATCGGTTTTGACGTATCCATGCCTGTGACGTTTTCATGGGAAACGTACCACAAGAAATACGCGAGGCGCAGAGGCATTTCCTACATAGATAAGGACAACAATGTTTTAGACCTACCGCGTCAGCGTTTCCTCCCGACGAGTATTGATGTAGGTTTTTTTCAAGGCTGCTTCCCGGAATTCTGGATTTCAAGGCATATACAAAACGGATGGTTCTTCAGCATTGGGGTTCAACAACAGGCTTTTGGACTGTTCTCCGTTAAGCCAAACGGCCGTCCGCTGGAAACGAGTTTCAATAACCAAAGACTCATCATACCCGGATTTGCCATTGGATGGCATGCACTTTCACTGGAAAAACCTTATATTCCCCAACTATACTTCCAGTTCGTTGCGGCTATGCGTCTTGACCTTGATAAAATCGGTAAAAACAACACGGCTTCTCCGCCGTCTTTCGGAAACTCATGGAACGGCTACTGGAGGGGTTGGGGGAAGGTGTTTGAGACCATGTTTGAGACAAGCTGGTTTGATAACTTCAGCCCATTCAGTTTCGCCTTTGCCCTAGGTTATGAGTGGGAGACACCTCTGTATCTCAAATTCTTTGTTGAAATTGGCGCTTCCGCCTATATTTTAACAAATTATTACAAGGAATCTACGTCAAAAGGACTGGAAGACAGCGGTTTTATTCAAGAAATAGTTGGCGACTCCGTGTATTTTGAATTACCGGTCTTCAAAATGGGCGTACGGATTATGTTCCCCTTCTAGGGTCGCACCGTCAACAGGTTGAGAGTCTGGATCCCCTGCAAGTCCCGCCTTCTCAACCGTTTGGCTTGCGGTCGTGATGAAAATGTGGCTTCTTCAGATCCGTTGTCGTATCTCCGTTATCAGTACCCAATAAGCCGATCCTTCAACCCACCACTGCGTGGTTCATATCAGTGCAATATTCGTACTGCCTCTTTTCTGTATTTTTCTTCGATATCTTTTCATTCGCTTCCCTCATACTATGGGATGACTTTTTGCGGATATGAGACTACATAGTGGAGAATCCAGTGAAAGCCGTGCTCGAGGGACGAACCGTGGAATTGGTGTTTGCGGCGTAAATGTCTGGTCATTCTGCTGTTTCATGACTTAACAATAGGCATAGTTCGAAGAACTATATCACTGTCCTCAACTTGACGGCTACGCTTGCAGGCAAATGTAGCCTGTACAGGGACATGAAGTTGTACAACGCGCTTAAGGAAGCACTATGCAAGATGCTTGACCTGTATAACAAGCCGCAAACTTGCAGAATAGCCGCTTGCCTGCTCTGTCATCCACGGACTGATGAACATCCAGCCTGTGGTGAACGATACGTTGAGCGCGACTGGTTGGTATAGCAGACGATCAAAGTGATTCCATTTGAAGGGATAATCCCCTACACAGGAGGCTCGAATGATGGACATATCTACAGCACGTGGCGAGGTTCACGTGACTTTGAACATCGCCACATTGTGAAGCAGATGTACCGCATAGATATGGACAAGACGGTGGCGTTGGGTTCAACGACCGAGAAGTGGGCATGATAATTAAAGGCGGACTAATCTTCACCATTTTCAACAAGACGTACACTGACAACACCGTTTATACTTTTGATGCGTTCCGCTACGTCAGTGGGAATTTTTTGTTCTGTATCAATGATGTTATAGGCGTTATCATAACGATGGTGGTTTACCATATCGGAAATATTAACGTCTGCACTCGCAAGTAAGGTAGTGATTTGTCCCACCATGTTCGGTACGTTACGGTTAATGACTATCAAGCGGTTCGGCGAGCGTCTGTGCCGCTCAAGGCGGCATTTGGGGAAATTTACCGAATTTACGATAGCGCCCTCTTCAAGGTAATCTATTATTTGACGAACCGCCATGACCGCGCAGTTATTCTCCGCCTCCGGCGTTGATGCACCCAGATGTGGAATACAAAGTGCCGACGGACAAGCGAGTAATTCAGCGGTCGTGAAATCCGTTACATAGGCCGCCAATTTTCCCGTGTTAAGCATTGCAATAAGGTCAGTCTCATTGACCAGACCTCCGCGGGCGAGATTAACGAGCCGTGCACCTTTCTTCATAATACGGAACTTTTCCGCATCCAAAAGCCCTTTAGTCGTATCCGTCAGCGGCAGGTGCAGGGTAACGTAATCCGTTTTTGCAAGCAAGCCTTCGAGCGTATCTTCCCGCTGTACCATCCGCGACAAGTTCCATGCGGCCTCAACCGAAATATAAGGGTCGTAGCCGACAACGCTCATCCCAAGATTAACAGCATCGTTTGCAACCATCACACCAATAGCACCAAGCCCTATTACACCCAGAGTCTTACCTTTGAGTTCAGGTCCCTCGAACTTTGACTTGCCCTTTTCAATGAAATCAGGCACTTCGTCAGCTTTGTCCTTGAGGTTCAAAGCCCAATTTACGCCGGAAACGATTCTACGCGATGCCAGAAGCAGACTTGCAATAGTCAATTCCTTCACCGCATTAGCGTTACCGCCTGGAGTGTTGAACACCACAATGCCTCGTTTGTTACATTCATCTACGGGTATGTTATTGTAGCCCGCACCCACCCGTGCTATGGCTTTAACAGACGTAGGCAACTCAACACCATGCAAATCCGCACTCCGTACGAGTATCGCATCAGGATTCGGTATGTCGCTCGCAACCTCGTAATGGTCCCGCGAAAAAAGATCAAGCCCTTCTGCGGATATTTTATTCATCGTACGTATCTTGAACATTTGTCTTTCCATTTAATTACTCCTTTTGGAATAGTCAGATTTCTGTGTGTAATCAAAACTTGCTTTCCACAGCGAAAACTTACTCCTATCTCTAATTTCTAATATTTTTCTCAAACCTTTCCATAAAGCCAATCAACGCCTTGACACCCTCAATGGGCATGGCGTTGTAGATGCTTGCCCTCATTCCACCTACAAGTCGATGACCCGCAAGGTTTACCAAGCCTTCCGTAGCCGCCTCTTGTACGAACCGCTTCTCCAAGCTTGATTTTTCGTCAGAAGAATGGTACACAAAAGGGACACCCATCAGAAAAGGAATATTCATCAGGCTTCGGAATGGCTTTTCAATGGGCGACAGGAACACTTTAGAATTATCGAGGTAATCATAAAAGAGTGTAGCTTTTTCACGGTTGCGTTGAGCCATTACTTCGACGCCCCCCTGTTCCTTAACCCACTCAAGTACCAAACCGATAATGTAGATACCATAACACGGTGGTGTGTTGTACATTGAACCATCTTTGACGTGAACGTCGTAGCGTAGCATAGTCGGAACCCATGACGGTACATTCCCAATGAGGTCTTCGCGGATGATAACGACTGTAGTTCCGGCTGGACCGAGGTTCTTCTGCGCCCCTGCATAGATAACACCGAATCTTGATACGTCGAGTGGCTCGGACAAGATGCAACTGGATGCATCCGCCACAAGAGGGCTGCTTTCTGTCTCCGGTAGTTTGCTCCACTTTGTGCCGATTATGGTATTGTTTAGGGTGATGTGGTAGAAAGCTACATTTTTCTGCGGAGGTGGAGCATCCGGTATATAGACATACCCTTTGTTGCGCGAGGAGGCGACGACATCAACGTCGATATATTTTTCAGCTTCCTTTATCGCCTTGTCCGCCCAGATGCCGGTGTCCACATAGTCGGCTTTCTTACGCGGCACTCCCTGCTCCACACCCGCCAGATTAAGTGGAACCATGGCGAACTGAAGAGAAGCACCCCCTTGCAGGAAAAGCACACGGTAATTCATGGGTATATCCATGAGTTCGCGCAAAAGCGACTCGGTTCGCTCGATAATGGGTTTATAATCCTTTGAACGGTGGCTCATTTCCATGACAGACTGCCCTGTGTCGTCAGCGTCCATTATCTCAACACCAGCTTTCTCTAGAACCTCCAACGGCAACATAGAGGGACCGGCGGAAAAGTTAAATACTCTTTTCATCTTTACTCCTATTGTGAAATATTTCACAATAAAAGACATCTTTTGTCAAGAGTATCTGTACGATTTTTTAATAAAACCTTGTTTTACAAACAAGTCTGTGGTATAATACCCCGCATGAAGCCGGCAAGGTTTTTGTAAATAACGCCGTTTGCCCTATCAAGTCGGGGCTTATCATTGAAACCACAGGCGCTGGCGTTCTAAAAAGCGTATGAATGGAAGAGATAAAGATGAAAAGATTATTTGCAGTAGTGATTTTTTCCCTCGCGATTTCTGCGGGCGCACAAGAGAGGGTGTTTGCGCCTTTTGTGTCGCGTTTGACGGCTGAGGTGAAGAACAATCTTGTGCGTTTGAGCTGGATAGATTCCCCTGATGTAAAGGGTCCGGTAATCATTTTCAGTTCCGACAATCCCATCGACCCTTCGGTGATAAGCTTGTCCTCGGAGAGGAAGCCGGTCCATGTGGCTTACGGGGTCCAATCTTACGTTGACGAAGCCGATTACACGACCCGCTATTACTTTGCGGCCGCAAGCGATGAAAATGGAAGGGTCTACTATTTGTCGATACCTCTCAACAATATAATTACAGTCAATATGCAGGACTTGTTGAGACAGCAGGCTGAACAGGCTCCGACGGTAAGAAGAACCGTCCAGGGTTTTTCCTTGAGCACGGTTCTTCAAGAAGAAAGCGTCATTGTGTCATTCAACACAGACGGTCATAGTAATTTGATTCTTTATCGGAACATTCAGCCTATACGTAAAATGGAGGACCTGTTAAGCGCAGTCATCGTTCAAGTAACCGCAGAGTCTCCTTTCATTGATTATCCGATACCGGGAGTGCCCTGTTATTACGCCGTAGTTCCACAGGGGAGTCTGATAAGCGGGGGTGTGAGGATTTCACCGGGAGATAACGCCACCGTAACGCCCGTGACGATATCACTGTCTGAATACAGCCTGAACCAGAGCAATTCTGCGCTCATGCGTCCCACCCCTCTTCCGCTTGTGTCCTTATCCGCGCTCATAGGCAGTAATTCCATCTTTAACACATCGCCACAAGAACTGAGCCCTGCCGCTGAGCAAGCTATCATGGACGTAAAAAGACCTGAGACACCGACCGTTATGAAGAAACCTCGCGCCTTCAAAGAAGACATGGAGACTCCGATAAGCGGGGAAGAATACACTCTTCGCTCTATCATGCAGACTACTTTTGCCAAGAGGGATTGGACAGCGGCGCGGGAACAGCTCTCATACTTTTTATCTCTTCCCCGCGCCGAGGACGTTGAGCTTCGCACGCGCTTCTATTTGGGGCAGGTTTACTATTTTCTTAATATGCCGCGGGAAAGCCTCTTCGAGTTTCTTCTGATAAAGATAAAATACCCCGAAGAAGCCGCCGAATGGATAAGTGCAGTATTGGAAATACTGATTAAGTAACAGCTTCCCCGCTTTCTAACAGTCCTTCAAAAACGCCAGATAGCCGCGATAGGTCGTCCATAAGTCTATCTTGCTGATGATCTCAAACGGTGAGTGCATAGAGAGAACGGGTATGCCGCAGTCTAGGACATCAACACCCAGGTCGGCGATATGGTAGGCAATGGTGCCGCCGCCACCCTTATCAACTTTTCCGAGGTTGCCGAACTGCCACTGCACTCCATTTTTGTTCAGGATGTTCTGCACTTTCCAGCAAAACTCAGCGCTTGCCTCGCTTCCCCCGTATTTACCGCCTCTGCCTGTATATTTCGATAAAACGATGCCTTTTCCACAATAAGAAGCCGTCTTCTTATCCCATACATCAGCAAAGCAGGGATCAAACGCCGCGTTCACATCGGCGGAAAGCATCGCCGATCTGCTCAGAACGAGCCGCACATCGACCTCCGAATAAGCCGCGGATTTCGCGTGTAAAAGGGCAACGAAATTCTCGAACTGCCGCGATTGCGCTCCTGTATTTCCCATTGAGCCGATTTCTTCTTTATCTGACAAATAGCAGATAACGGTCTTTCCGGGCGTGTTGTCTTTGGCAATATCAAGTACCGCCCGCCACGCAGTAAAGGCGCAGCTTCGGTCGTCATGCCCGTAAGCTCCGATAAGACTGCTGTCAAGCCCTATATCCCGCGCCTTTCCCGCCGGCACAAATTCTACCTCAGCCGAGGCGAACGCCTCTTCGGTAATGCCATACCTTTTGTTCAAGACATCCAAAATAGTGAGCTTCACCTTTTCCTTGACTTTTTCGTCAGGATAAGGTTTTGAACCGACAAGCACATCAAGGTCTTCTCCGCGGAAGAACTCGGACGCTTTTTTTTGCATCTGGTCTTGCGCCAAGTGCGGTAAGAGGTCTGTTATGACGAACACCGGGTCGCTCTCATCTTCGCCGATGCAAATGTCGCACCGTTCCCCGTCTTTTGTAAAGATAACACCGTGCATAGCGAGCGGGATGGTTGTCCATTGATAGTGCTTGATGCCGCCGTAGTAATGGGTATCGAATAAAGCAAAGCCGCCGTCCTCGTATAACGGGTTGGTTTTAAGATCAATACGAGGCGAATCCACGTGTGCGCCCACGATATTTATACCCGCAGACAGTGGTTTCTTACCAAGAATAGCGAAAATTACAGATTTTCCCTTGACGTTCAGATAAATCTTCGCACCCGGCACTAATTTTTCGCTTTTTTCGTCCGAAATGAGGCTTTCAATATCAATAAAGCCTTCTTTTTTGAGAATATCAAGGCATTGTGCGGTGAATTCCCGTTCTGTCTTGCCTCTGTCGATGAATTTTTTATAATCAACGGAGAATTTCTCAACTTCCGCTATATCTTCCTGTTTAACAGTTTCCCAGCAGGTCTTCAAATCAAAAGACAGTCTCTCCGCGAGTTGCTGCCCCTCGGTTTTCTCTTCCATAAAAGATACTCCTTATTAAAAAGGGTAGCGGATTCACAAAATAACATTCATGTGATTCGCTGACCTTTCTCTGTGAGTATAAAGAAAAGTGATGTAAAAGTAAAGGGGCGGCTTACTTGTTTGTGAGTAAGGGTCGTCGATATTGCTAAACTGCTAAAATTATGACAAGCCGTCCTATTCTTCCCCGCCCTCTCCCCTAAAGAAATAAATCACTGTGGGCGAAGCGTCTCTGTGAGTGATAGTAACTTCCTCTATATTGAAGTCGGGAACATATTCTATGCGGAAGCCCTGGCTTTCCAGCTTGTAAAGGAAGCTTACCGGGGCTTTTGCTCCATTGAACGAAAGGGAGAAAGCGCCGTCATATTGGTTTTGCAAAGAGTCAGAGAGAAAGAGTCCCATGACAACCCTGCCTGTTCCCGCGACCGAAGATGGAACGACGGTGGGCGTAAGCATATCAAAGCCGCTCCAAATAAAAGAACCATTGGGGTTAAAGGTCAGCGTTCCGTAATTAGTACTATAGAAGATGGGACCTGCATTGTAGATTCTGCGGAAGAGGCTTGAACGCCGCGCATTCTCCCTCAAAATAATGTCGTCAACATCAGAGGTAAGATTCACGAAAAGCCACGTCCTGATGGCGCTTCCTCTTTCGGAATACTGTACCGCAAGCACAGTGGGACGCAGTTCCATCTGAAGGTCCGCTCCTTCAAAGGTCCAGATACGGGAGCCTATCTTCTTGATGTCTGTGTACTTGAAGGTTTTGTCTATGATGACATCGTTTTCTATGTCCTTAAGGAACACCCGGGCTGTACCTGAATCCTCCCCTGGATAAAAGCCCCAGCGTTGAGATAGCATATCCATGTCTATTTTTTCAGAATCAACCATTTGTTTATAGAACTCCGGAGACCATTTCTTTGAAAGAACCATCTCCAGGTCCGCGTCCTCTCCTTCCTCTTGCTCGTCTTGGACGATTTCCATGAATCCACCCGCATAGTCAAAAAGCTTGAGTCGGTAAGAAAAACAGTAGCCAAATGTACCATTTTCTGTAAGTACCTGGTACCAATTGCCTGGCAGAGGATCTCCTGTACCGCTTATGGCAGGCGTTCCTTCAACTTGCATCATAATCTTGACAACTTCACCCTTTTTGAGACGGTAGACCCTGCGGGCGTTATTGTCAGCGCTGTCCCGTACAGGAAGCCCGTCCTGTAGAGTTTCAGCATAAGCCGCTGCGAAGGGTGCGAATTCTTCCGCCCTTTTCTCTGCCTTTCCTTTCGAGCCGAATAGTTCCAAATGGACAAAAGGTATCTCAAATTTATCAATGTCTCCCTGGTTCTTCAGGTATTCATTTGGAATACCAGCTATCCAGACCTTGCTGATATTAGATTTAACGAAAATAGGTAAAACGGTCCCCGACGGAATCGCCGGGTCTTCATTTGACCACAACAGTACGCCCCAGCCCAGACGCTTCGTGCATGACGTGCACAGTGTTATCACTATCGACAAAACAAAAGAAAGTTTGAAAAGAAACCGCATAGCAAAGAATCATATCAAAGATACGCCGAAAAGACAAGTTTAAAATCAATACATATCAACATCAGTTGGTACTGTCCGTTCACATTTCTATTGGTTTCTACAGGACAAACTCTTCAACATAAAAGTATGTATCGTACAAAGATATGGTCCTTCGATAAACACTTTTGTCTATTCCACGTCTTGAATTTTCTTTTCTTGTATATTATATTATGAAAAATAGGAGAAAACAATGAACGACGTACAACCTTACGAACCGCCGAGTATGTTGACGAAACGCGCTGTTACGGCGATAGGAAGCATAGCGGGTGGTATAGGACTATTCGCTTTGGGAGCGCTTGGAACCATACCGGGCGTAATCGCAGGCACGATTGCGGTGGCAGTTGGACTGGCGAGTATGGCATCCTCTGACAAAACTGACAAGAATACAGGCACGTTTCTTACCGGAGCTGGTGCATTGACTATCGCGTCCAAAATACCTATTATAGGCGGACTCGCGGGGTTTGTTTCGGGAGTCAGCGCACTGTCGCTGATCGGAATAGGTGTCTGGAACGGTATTAAGTTTTTTAAAGGCTTGAAGGCGCGGAGTTGAAGTATTTTTTTGAGACTTACGGCTGTCAGATGAATCTTGCGGAATCCGCAGCAATGGTCAGGACGCTGGAGGAGCGAAGCTGGCAGAAAGCCAAAGATATTGGAGACGCAGACTTAGTCATTGTCAATACCTGTTCGGTACGACAGACCGCGGAACAGCGGGTTTTCGGACGGCTTGATTTACTCAATGCGCTCAAACGGAAAGCCGTTACAGGACGAGGTTCTATAGGAGGGCGTCCATTTAAAGTACTGGTTGCCGGATGTATGGCGTCTCGTCTTGGGGAGAAGCTCAAAGCCGATTTTGTGATGGGAACCATTGAAAAGGCGAATTTTCCACGAATTCTGGAAAAAGTCGAAAAAGAAGGGCTTGATAATCCAACTCCGCATTCCTTATCGGTCGACGAAATGGCTTCTGCGTTTGCTTTTTCTCCTTTGCATTATGAGGAGGGCGCGGTTCGTTCCTTTGTACCGATCATGCACGGGTGCGACAGTTTTTGCGCCTACTGCATTGTTCCCTATACACGGGGTAGGGAAGTTTCACGTCCGCCGTCCGACATCCTGGCGGAAATCAGGGCGTTATCCGCCAAAGATGTGCGGGAAATCACGCTTTTGGGACAAAACATCAACGCTTATCAATGGAACGGCATCTCTTTCAATGAGCTCCTTGAAATGATTGCGCAAGAAATTGAGGGAATGGAAGGCGGAATCCATTGGGTACGTTTCTTGTCAAGCCATCCCAAAAATTTTTCGAAAAAGACTGTTGAGGTAATGACACGGCATCGCTGCTTCTGCCGACACTTGCATCTGTGTGTTCAACACGGGTCAGACCGTATGCTTACAGCAATGAATCGGCGTTACACAAGCGCCCAATATTTGGCGCTTGTCGACCAAATCCACACTGCTCTACCGGATGTAACCCTTTCAACCGATATTCTCATCGGCTTTCCCGGTGAAACTGAGGCGGATTTCGAGGAAACCCTGGACCTTATGCGGCAAGTTCGGTTCCTTTACGCCTATACGTACCACTTCAACCCACGCGAAGGAACTGCGGCCTTTTCCCTGCCCGATCGTGTACCTGATGAGGTGAAGCTGAGACGACTTTCTGCAATCATCGCCTTGCAAAAGAATATCACCACAGAACTGCTCAATGCCCGCATAGGTGGACGAGTCACAGTTTTGGTTGAAGGTCTCTCTAAAAAAAACACAGACGAGCTTATCTGTAGGACCGAGTGGGACGAAATGGTGGTGATTCCGGGAGATAGTTCTCGTATCGGGGAGTTTGTGGAGGCCAGGCTCGAGGCACTGAATGGTAATACGTTTAGAGGAAAAGAGCTGAAGGAATAGCGAGTATAATGAAAGCTTATCTTTATTAAAAGGAGTAATTATGGTTGCATTGATTGAATTCATCGTCATTTTGATTGCTGCGCTTGTTTTTATCCTGTCAAATCAGCAAAGTAGTTGCGATATTTCACTTTTTGGGATATATACGTTTCACAACGAGCCGGTTTATGTTATATCACTGGTTTCGTTCATTCTCGGAATTATCGCTTCTATACCATTTTTTCTTTTCTTTATTCTTAAGAAGAAATCAAAAGGGAAAACGGAAATTAAAAGGCGAAAAAAAAGTGAGATTGAAACGGAATATCCGATTCCGACTCCAGAGAGTCAAGATTAAAGCCATCCTTTGTTGTACATTGATGTTTTTTCCCGCTCTTGCCTCGTTTGTCTATCCTCAAAATGTAGAGTCTGAGCTTGAACGCCTTGAACGGTTTGTCCGTACCACCGGAAACGATGCCGAAAAACGCTCACATCTTATGCGTATTGCAAAGCTCTACCGGCTGTCCGGGGACATAGAGGGTGCGGCGAACGCATGGCAGTCTGCGGCTTTTGCCGGTAAGCGAAATGACGATTGTCTAATGGCGGCGGCTTTTTGCTTTGCCGCGATAGGTAGTTTTGATAAGGCAAATGCAAACGCTCGTATGGTTCTGCTCACAGGCGACGCTTGTTTCTCAGCAAAAGCCCGTTTCCTCATGGCGGAAATAGAAGCATTCAACAGGGGGGATGTCGCGCCAATCATCGCTCTTCTCTCGGATCCTGTCTATGAGGCTTACAAATCGGTTATCTATTACACTGTTTGGAAGATATCAGGAGATAATGTCTACAAGATGCGCCTTCTCTCCGAATATCCGTCAAGCCCGGAAGCCCTCGCATGTCAGGATGCGAGGAGAGTAAGTATCTTTCCGTCTCCTCTGTGGATTTTGTCTGTAAGAAAGGATGATATAATACCTTCCAATCAGCAGAATAACCGTGCCGAAGCTCTTGTTCTACAAGCCGGGCTCTTCAGTGAAGAGGCAAACGCTGAAGCCTTAGCGAAAAAAATAAAACAAGCAGGTTTCCTCGCGGAAGCTATATCAAAAACGAGGAATAACAAGCATTACTGGGCTGTCATAGTTTCTGTCGGGGATAACATAAATGCCTCCATATCGCGGCTCAAGGCGCTGGGTTTTGATGTATTCCCGGTGAAATGAAATAGAATGATATTGAATTATTCTTCTAAAAGTGGTATATTTTACTAATTTTGTAAAAGAGAAAAGGGATAGATATGGACAAAAAGGATAATAAGATTCGTTCTACCACCGTTTTGGCGGTGCGAAAGAACGGGCAGGTGGCTATGGCGGGAGATGGTCAAGTCACAATGGGTGAGACGGTTATGAAGAATAACGCCCGGAAAGTACGACGACTCATGGACGGAAAAGTGCTTTGCGGTTTTGCAGGAGCGACTGCGGATGCGTTTACGCTTTTTGACCTATTCGAGGCGAAGCTAAAGGAGTATTCCGGTGATTTACTCCGCGCCGCTGTGGAGCTTGCAAAAGACTGGCGTACAGATAGAACCCTTCGCAAGCTCGAAGCTCTGCTTCTTGTCGCTGACATCAATAAGATTCTGCTCATATCCGGAACCGGAGATGTGATAGAGCCGGCCGAATCAGCGCTTGCAATAGGTTCGGGTGGTAACTACGCTTATGCCGCGGCCCTGGCTTATCTTGAAGGTAGTTCTTTCACAGCCGCGGAAATCGCCAAAAAAAGTCTCACAATTGCAGGTAAGATCTGTATCTATACTAATAGTAACGTTATTGTTGAAGAATTGAAGAAGGAATAGACTGTGGAAATGAAGATTCTGATTTGTAAAAATCATAGTTAAACTTCTTTGTCGCATTCCCAAACTTTTTACTCTTAAAATCACAGGAGAAAATATGAAAGAATTAACCCCGCGCGAGATAGTCGCGGAACTTGATAAGTACATTGTAGGGCAAAAAAAAGCCAAGCGTGCTGTCGCAGTTGCTCTGAGGAATCGTATGCGGAGACTCAAGCTGGAGGATGGTATAAAAGAGGACATCACTCCGAAGAATATCCTCATGATTGGTCCTACTGGCGTTGGAAAGACAGAAATTGCGAGGCGGCTTGCGAAATTGGCAGAATCACCATTCATCAAAGTAGAGGCTACCAAATATACAGAAGTAGGTTACGTGGGGCGGGATGTGGAGTCTATGATTCGAGATATCATGTCTGTGGGAGTCGCGATGGTGAAGCAGGAAATGCAGAAATCTGTGGAGAGTGAAGCCGAAAAACATACGGAAGAAGCCCTTCTGGACCTTCTCTTCCCCAAGAAAAAAAAGCAGAAAGAAAAACAACATGGTCCCACGGTGAGACCGGTAGGTGCTTTTTCATTGAACCCAGAAGAGGGTTCTGGTGCATCCATAATGGGAACAGCCATACAGGTCGGTATTCCCATATTTGACAAGAGAGGCAAAAGCAAGTCTGAGGAGTCGTCCCCAGAGACTCTCGAAGATGTTGCCGCGAAGGAAAGACTTCGCGAAATGCTTCGCGCGGGCAAGCTAGAAGACAAGATGGTGGAAATTTCCGTGAGTCAGAATTTTCAGTTTCCAGGTATAGAAATGATGGGGAGCGGTTTCGAAGACATGGAGTCTAGCCTCTCTGGTATTTTTAACACTTTTGGAGGGAACCAGAAGCGTAAGCGGGTGACAGTTGCCCGGGCTCGTGAAATCGTTATGGCAGAAGAAATTGACAAGCTTATTGATCGCGAGAAAGTCAGCGAGGAGGCTAAAAAGAGAGTTGAACAGACCGGGATCATATTTATAGATGAAATTGATAAAATCGCCGCAAAAAATGAACGCAGCGGAGGTCCTGACGTGTCCCGTGAGGGTGTTCAGCGCGACATTCTTCCCATTGTGGAAGGTGCGACTGTGAATACTAAATGGGGACAAGTAAATACCGACCACATCCTTTTCATTGCGGCGGGTGCATTTAATGTCTCGAAACCCTCAGATCTGATTCCTGAATTACAGGGGCGTTTTCCACTCCGTGTGGAGCTAGAGTCTTTGGGCAAAGCAGATTTCCTCCGTATATTAACAGAACCAAAAAATGCTCTCACTAAGCAGTACACAGAACTACTCAAGACGGAAAATGTAGAGATAGAATTTACGAATGATGCTATTGAACGACTCGCGGATCTTGCGGCAGAGGTCAACTCAAAGCTAGAAAACATCGGGGCGCGGCGGCTTCATACCATTATGGAAGCCCTGCTTGATGAACTTTCTTTCGATGCGCCCGATATCGCTCCAACAAAGGTTATTATCACTGAACAATACGTGAACGAAGAACTCATTGACTTGGTGAAGGATCAAGATCTGGGTAAGTATATTCTATAAAAGACGGAAGTTATGTTTACTGTAGACGAAGAGGGCAAAGACTATCACTTTCGCGAACAGCGGTTGCAATATTTGACGAATGACCTTTTCTTTCCTGAAATGTTCGTAGCATGTCCATTAATCGGAATTTTTTGCATGAAGGGGCGCCGAGGGCACCCTGAGCAAAAAATCCACAAGTGCAACAGGCTGCTAGAAGAGCGCCGGCTTGTATGACCGGTCTTCTCCGTATTAAAATATAATTATGAATCACTCACTTCAAAACCATGTAGACCTTATCAGGGAGGTGTTTCATTATCAAAGCCGTTTTGACGGTTCCACTATGGTTTTCAAGATCGATTTTCCGGTAACCGAAGACCCAAGTTTTCCTACATTGATGAAGGATATTGCGCTGTTGACTCAGACAGGATTTAGGGTTGTTATCGTTCCCCGGGGCCAAGGAATGGATAGACGCGGTACTGCGGAAAATACGATTGCGGGGAATATACGGATAACTACAAAGGAATCGATTCCCTTTGTGGAAATGGCGGCTTTTCATGTAGTGACACGGTTTATGACCGCGCCCTTTCCGTCAACCATATTGACGCGGTAATCGGAAATCTAGTCAGGGCGCGCTGACTGGGCGTGGTTGACGGTCTTTTGATATGAAACATACGAAACATACCGGTACGGTAGACAAAATTTATACCAATTCCTTCAATCATTTTCTCGATCAGGGAACGGTTCCTATACTCCCCTGTATAGGCTGGAGCCCTTCATAGTACGTTTTCATGTTCGCCAAGATTCCCATGTACATTATTACAATACGATTGATAGACATAAAAGCAAACTTTTACGTTAGAGAATCTAGCATACACAACGGGTGTCCGATTTCAAGTTTAAATCTCATGCGCTTTGAGAAGCAGGACTTTAACACTCGCAATAGTTATCATGCTTTTCAAAGCATTTCTGTTACTTGCCAATGTATTGGTAGGGTTTATTTTTTCAGAGTGTCGAATCGCGTTTTGCGAAACTGGGTGGTATCTGATATCTGGTACTTGGCCTCGAATTTATTGACATTGTTTATGCGGCTATTCACTGAAGGATGGGTTTTCCCGAAACCGACTTGCTCTTGTCCATGGGTGTGTTGTTTCAACACATTGAGCATATCGAGGATAGCCGAAGGTCTGTAGCCTGCGTCTGCTAAGAGAGTGTGCGCGGCCATATCCGCTTGGAATTCTTGGTCTTGGGTATACCCGTTGGTAATCATGGTGGTTACCATTTCCCGAATGGAACTGCTGAAAATCCGCGTGAGTTCGGGGATACCTGCGGTTTCCATGGCGACATCTGCCGCATAAGCGGCCGCGGCGTGGAGTATTCCGATAAACCGCTGATCCTTCACTGAGTCGATGCCGTGGTGGAGTTGAATGTGTGCCAGTTCATGGGCAAGCACCGCAGCCAGGGCGTCTTCGGAATTGGCGCACGCCAAAAGCCCACGGGTAATAAAAACGTGTCCCCCCGGCGTAGAGAATGCGTTGATTTCCTGACTGTCAAGTACGATCGCATGGTATCCATTGTAAATATCCGGCCGCGGCGAATTGATTGCCAGAACCATTAATATTTTATTGATATAGATGATTAAATCCGTATTACTGGCGTAGATTTTGTATTTTGATAAAATGTTTGCGGCAACCGCCCGTCCGATGTAGTATTCTTCGACAGGGGTGATTTCTTCACTCGCTTTAAGAGCATTGTCCATCCTATTAAGGGCGTCACTAACGACCGAGTCGAAATCTACAGTCGATGCCCCTGTACCAGAATTTTTTGCCTGTGCCATCGTGGCTCCGGACGTATGTTTTGCGATGTCGCCCGAACTAACAGTTGACACACTCACGCACCCGGTATGCATCAACAACATTAAACAACACGTCAAACCAAATGCAATATATTTCATTACTTTTCTCCTTCTTCATCGCCTTTGAGATGACCTTCGCCAATGAAATTCTTCAAGAGTTCATCCGGAATAACGAGCTTTTCCATTTCATCGACAAGGTTATAGTCAAGGTTCATATTTTCCGATTTGTAGGTATTTTCAACCTCTTCGTTGAATCCTTTCCCGGCTAAAGCGATTTCCTTTGCCGACGCGGAGGTCGAACTACTGGTTGCCGTGATACGTTTACTTGTCAAATTTGCCATTTGCATCCATCCGCTGACCTGCAGGGAGACGGATTGAACTTCAGCCCATTTCCCATTCACATTAAGAATCTTAACTGGAGTTCCATAAGTAAGAGCGGGTTTTACACTTGGCGCGAAAGCCCATGCAGAAGATTTTAGCGATACCATTTTTACTGCGATATACATCGTAGAGTCTTTTGTCTGTGCAAAGATCCCGCCTATAGCAAGGAGTCCTACTGCGAATAAAACAGAAATCCGTTTCATACTACACCTCATAAATAAATATTCATTATATGTATAATAACACACAATTGTTTGAAAAACAAGAGGATGCTTATAATAAAGCACTCACCTACGGCCGATCCCGAAAAATTCACAACTGTTCTGGAATGTCTCCGCAGACAGTTCTGTGAGGGGCTTACTGAGCGCCGCAGACACTATTCCCGCTATGTGAACCAAATTTGCCGGCGTGTTGCGGCTTTGCGCGTAGGGTAGGGAACGGGGTGTGAGAAATGGAGAGTCTGTCTCAAGCATGAGTCTGTCTGTCGGTATGTATTTAAGCAGGGTCAGAAGGTGTTCGCCACGGCGCTCGTCACACACCCAGCCGGTGATTCCGATATAACAGTCCAGCTCCAAATACTTAAACAGCTCTCTTTCCTGTCCAGTGAAGCAATGTACGACTTTTTTGATGTTCTTGGGACAATTCTGTTCAAGAATAGATACAAAGTCATCGAAAGCATCCCGTTCATGTAGAAAAAGCGGCATATTAAGTTCACAAGCCAACAAAACTTGTTTCTCAAACCACTCTCTCTGAACCGGGCGTGGTGAATAGTCGCGGTTATAATCCAAGCCGCACTCACCTATAGCAACAACTTCCGGGAACTGCGCTAGTTCTCTCAACCTCGGTATGGTACCTGCATCGCAGTCGCGTGCTTCATGCGGATGCACGCCGGCAGTTGCAAAACACCTCCCCGGTAAGCCAGCCGCATAATCGTATGCACCACAGCTTTCTTTTATACTCGTTCCTGTGACGATAAGCGGACAGACCCCCGCCTTTTCAGCGGCCGCGACCACTGTGTCCCTATCCTTGCCAAAAGATGGGTGGGTAAGATTTACCCCTATATCAATAAGCATATTTTTTATTTTGTGACTCTTTACGGATATTGTCAAGCTTTCTCATCTTCTCGGTATTACTGCCTGCCTATGCAGGCGACCTTACATGAGCGGTCGTCTATTATTTCAAGTATTTGTTGCGAAATGCGCTTAAAACCGTCCTCATGGGAGGGTCGAGGCGGTTTTCGGCAAAGACTGCGAGTTCAGTTGGGACCCCTTTGTAGAAAGCCTCAGCGATACCGCCCGTGATACAGGCGAGTGTGTCCGTATCTCCGCCTATGGAAACCGCAAGTTTCATAGCATGGAGAAAGTCTTCGCTTTCCAGAAACACAATTACCGCTTCCGGCACAGTTCTTTGACAACTCTCGTTGAATCGGTAAGCTGGACGGATTTCAACAATCGTCCTGTCAAGGTCGTAGTCAAATTTCTGTTCAATATGAGACTTTATTTCCTGTTTAGACGCGCCTGTGCGGGCGAGGAAGACGGCCGCACAGGTCGCTTGAGCACCCTTTACACCTTCAGGATGATTATGGGTGAATTCTGCGGAACGCTTCGCCTGCGCCATTGTCTCTTCCAGTGTCTCAAACGCCCAGCCAATCGGTGAGACCCGCATTGCGGAGCCATTTCCCCAACTGTTATACGGTTTTTTCTCCTTCACGGCAAGCCACTGTATGAATCTGCTCCCATATCCAGACCATGGATAACGATTCCCCCAATCGTCAGCCGCATCCGCATAGTCTTTACCAGTCAGAATCGCATCCGCTACGGCTATCGTCATTACGCTGTCGTCAGTGAACTTCGCATCTGTATTGAAAAGCTCGACTTCTTCCGGGTGTTCCGTCTTAAAGTTATTAAATTCATAAACAGAACCGATAATATCGCCGACTATTGCCCCTAACATTTCTCCCCTCTTTAATTTGTTTATCGCAATCCATACGCGATGCGCGTATGAAGGCGTATTATGGCTTTAATCCTTCAATATCCCATTGCGGAGGTATCTTTACAGGACGACCGCTGGAGTCCACGAAAACCCATGTTACTTTAGCGTCTACGATTTCATCTTCGCCACAGAGGATTTTTTGAGTGATGATGCCGCTTACCGCTCCTTTCTTTACAGGGCGCGAGATAATGCGTAATTTGTCGTCGACCTTCGCGGGTTTCTTATAGTCGATTTCTACGCGGGCGATAAATACTCCGTAACCAGCCTCTATAGCGGAAGGATAGTCAAAACCTATCTGTTTAAGAAATTCGTAACGTGCATATTCCAAATAATTGAGGTAATTCGCGTTATTGACGTGCCGATAACTGTCGCACTCATACGTGCGGACTTGTAATTCACATTCGGTAATCATGACGGTATTTTAGTATAAGTATCAATATATTTCAACAGGCGAGGACTGTTGGACAACTTCGCAACGGGTACTGTTTGGAGGATGGACGTGTGAGTGTCTATAACGCCTTACGAAAGCCGTCCGGCAGACTCCACCTGCTTGACAAAGCGGGTGTGATTATTGATACTTTAAGCGTGAGTAGTGAAGACATCACCTATATATATGTTACAAGCTGTGAGCCTCCTTCTTCGAGTGAATGCCTTTCTCCCCAGTCCGAGGCAACCTATATTTGGGTAACGAGTCTTGACGAACCTGAAAAAGAGGAACCTTCTATAGTCGAAGAGCACCTGCTTTCCGTTACCAATCTCTACAAACGATTCGGCAGAAAAGAAGTTGTTCATGGCGTCAACTTTTCCATGCGTAACGGGCAGGTAGTAGGGCTTTTGGGACCAAACGGCGCGGGCAAGACTACAACTTTCTATATGATAGTGGGTTTCTACCACCCGACTATCGGTAAAGTAACTATGGATGATATTGATATAACCCGCAAGCCCATGTACAAAAGGGCGCGGCAGGGTATTGCGTATTTGCCCCAAGAGGCGTCCATCTTCCGTAGGCTCACTGTGGAGCAGAACATCTGGGCGATTCTTGAAAGCCGTCTAGACATCAACTACAGGCAAAAGAAGCGGCGACTCGAAGAGCTTCTCAACGAATTCGGCATCGCCCGCCTGCGAAAACAGCCCGGACTGACCCTTTCCGGCGGCGAAAGACGGCGTACCGAAATAGCCCGTGCCTTGGCGACCGAACCGAAGTTTCTCCTCCTAGACGAACCTTTCGCAGGCATAGACCCCATCGCAGTCTATGAAATCAAACAGATCATCCGCAAGTTAGCCCAAAAAGGTATTGGCGTGCTTATCACTGACCACAATGTTCGCGACACTCTGGAAATCACCACCGAAGCCTATATCATCAACGCAGGGACAATAGTCGCCCGCGGAGATAGAGAAGCCATTCTCAATAATGAAATGGTAAGGCAAGTATACCTAGGAGCGGAATTCAGAATGTAGTTCTGGCGCCGATGATATATTTCATAGTGACCTAAGATTATCTCTTGAAATCTCTAGAGTGATTTGCTACACTAAATTATTCTGTATACAGAAAATTCCAGTAAAACACCGTATGTTTTACGTTATTTAGGAGTAAAAATGCCGAAATATCCGTTCTCAGAAATAGAATCCAAATGGCAAAAATACTGGGAGGAGAACAAGACGTTCAAGACAGAAGAAGACCCTACATTTCCTGTGGAAAAACGCCGCTATGTACTCGATATGTTTCCCTACCCATCTGCACAAGGCTTGCATGTGGGACATCCCGAAGGCTATACAGCCACCGATATTTATTGTCGGTATCTCCGCGCTGCGGGATACAACGTCCTACACCCCATGGGCTTCGATGCATTCGGACTGCCTGCGGAAAACTACGCTATTAAGACGGGTACACATCCCGCAGCGACCACAGCCGCGAACATAGACAAGTTCCGTGCCCAAATCAAGGCGCTCGGCTTCTCTTACGATTGGGACAGGGAAGTCAGTACTTGTGACGCGGATTATTATAAATGGACCCAGTGGATATTCTTGAAACTATTCGAGAAAGGGCTTGCTTATGAAAGCGACAGTCCCATAAATTGGTGTCCCTCATGCAAGACTGGACTCGCCAACGAGGAGGTCAAAGACGGTGTATGCGAAAGGTGTGGTGCGAAAGTTACTCGTAAGCGCATACGGCAATGGATTCTCAAAATCACCGCATACGCGGAGCGGCTTCTTGAAGACTTGGATGGACTTGATTGGCCCGAACCTGTCAAACTCATGCAGAGAAACTGGATAGGCAGGAGTGAGGGCGCTAACGTCTTCTTTGCCATAGACGGATTTCCCAACAAGCTGGATATCTATACGACTCGCCCGGATACGCTTTTCGGCGTTACTTATATGGTACTTGCACCAGAACATCCGCTCATTGAGAAAATCACGTCTCCTGCTCAAAAGGCGGTAGTTTCCAACTACCTTGAGGAAGCCGCGAAAAAGAGTGATCTTGAACGTACCGATCTTGCCAAAACCAAGACTGGTGTTTTTTCTGGCGCTTTCGCAATAAACCCTGTAAATAAGGAGAAAGTACCGATATGGATAGCGGACTATGTATTGATTTCCTATGGGACAGGGGCGATAATGGCTGTACCGGCTCATGACGAACGGGACTGGGAGTTTGCCAAGACTTTTGATTTACCTATTCGGACCGTAGTAGTCGGAGAAAGAATGGTGAACGTAGACGTAGAACCAAAGGAATGTACCGTGGCTAATGGCTATTCGGTCAATTCAGGACAATTTTCTGGCTTGTCTACAGATGAGGCAAAACGGCGCATTACCGAATGGATTGAGGCGTGTGGATGGGGTAAAAAGGCGGTTAACTACAAATTACGGGATTGGATTTTCAGCAGGCAGCGCTACTGGGGCGAGCCGATACCGGTCGTTCACTGTGAGAAGTGCGGCGTCGTGTCCGTACCGGAGAGTGAACTACCTCTGCGCCTGCCGGACATACAATCCTATACGCCTACCGGTACAGGAGAGTCCCCGCTTGCGAGTATAGAGGACTGGGTAAATACTGTATGTCCCAAATGTAGCGGTGCGGCAAAGCGGGAAACCAATACTATGCCCCAATGGGCCGGTTCATGCTGGTATTATCTGCGTTACCTTGATCCGAGAAATCCGGGTGCTTTTGCGGATAAAGATAAAATCATGTACTGGATGCCGGTGGACCTCTATGTCGGCGGTACGGAACACGCAGTTCTCCACCTGCTTTACGCTCGTTTCTGGCACAAGGTTCTCTTTGATTTGGGCGTGGTCAACACGAAAGAGCCGTTTCAACGACTCGTCAACCAAGGTATGATTCTGGGTGAAGACAACCAGAAAATGAGCAAGAGTCGTGGCAATGTCATCAACCCAGACAATATCATCCATGAATACGGCGCAGATTCCATGCGCGTTTACGAAATGTTCATGGGACCGCTTGAAGTAAGTAAGCCTTGGGCGACTGCGGGTCTTGTCGGTGTATCCCGCTTTTTAGAGCGCCTGTGGAATATCGGAGAGAAGGTCGGACAGAGTGAGATCGCCCTTCCGCTTCTCAAATTATTGCATAAGACCATAAAGAAGGTCTCGCAAGACACGGCGAGCCTGAATTTCAATACGGCTATCAGTCAAATGATGATATATTCGGGCGAGCTCGTCAAGATGGAGACGGTTCCTATCGTACTATGGGAACCGTTAGTTATTATGTCCGCGGCTTATGCGCCGCATTTGGGCGAGGAGCTGTGGCGAAAACTTGGACGTACGGAGTCTGTATCCAGTGCCGCATGGCCCGTATGGGACGAGGCGCTCACTCTTGATGATGAGACTACGGTGGTCGTGCAGGTAAACGGCAAGATTCGAGACAAGTTCGTCGTTGCGATGGGAACGCCCAATGCAGAGCTTGAGAAGACTGCGCTCGCATCGTCCGCCGTACAGAAATGGCTCGCGGGGAGGGTGGTCAAGACCATCGTCGTGCCTGACAAACTCGTGAATATCGTGTGCAAATAAGTGGCGGCGGCCAATATTCGTCTGCTGTGCTGGATATTCGGCGTCAGACACATACGTCGTCGATGATGGGTTCGTCTGATAATCAGATTATTGATGCAGGAATGGTATAGGCTTCCTCATATCCACTCAGCAGTCCGCTCCACGAGTCCAGCCTTCACTGGATTATTCGCTATATACTCCCGCATCCACAAGAAGTCCACTATCCTGTTGGTTATCCGTGAATAGAAACGTTCTCCCCCGCAATACTCCTTGCGTTTATGCACCTTGTTCCACGCCTTGTCAAAATTACACTTTATCCATTGCATTATCTCTGATAAATTGCCGCCTTTCCCCGACTAGGAAGAGAAGTGGAGTATTGCACTAGAGAAGTGGAGCATCGCACTAGAGAAATGGAGTATTGCACTAGAGAGTATTCTTTCTACCTTTGATAACAGTACCTAATAACGCCTATTAGGAAGCCATAAAACAAACAAAATTTCTTTAAAAGAACTTGCATTTTCTGAAAATTCCTTTAGAATAGATAGCGGAGGCAATTATGAAGAAAATAAGAATTTTTGTGCTGACGCTTGTATTGTTTGGGATTGTTCTTTTCCCGATTCAGGCAATCGGCAAAAAGGACGGGGGGGGGGGTGTCTTGCCGCCTTCACAACCTAAAGTTTCCAGCTACATAAGGACATGGCCGCTGGGTCTTGGAGCTGAAATTGATAACGGCGAGCATTGGACCGCGGATATGGTTCACGGGGAATATCTTACCGATATTATCATCGCATTCGCACTCATTGACCAGACCGACCTTTCCACTATTTACATCAAGGATATGGCTGACCAAGAGTCGGAGCTTACGCCAGGTCTAATCGTACCGGGGTTCAATGACTTGTGGGAACAAACGGCCGCGCTGAAGCTGAAATTTCCTGAGCTGAAGATCAATCTTTCAGTGGGCGGCTACAAGGCGGAATTCACCCACACGGCGGATGATCCGGATAAACGTGCAAAATTCATCGCCAATGTGTGTGAATGGCTGGAGGCTTTTGACCTTGACGGCGTTGATATTGATTGGGAGTATCCTGTTGGTCCCGATTGGGGCGCGGAAATTGAGACTCAACCCGCAGATCGTAATAATTACATCTCGCTTTTGAGCGAGATGCGTACGGCTCTCGACCAGTTAGGGCAAAACACCGGTAAGCGTTATGGGTTATCCGTGGCGGTACCGGCGAGTCCGTGGTTCTGCGAAAAGAACCGGGCCAAAGATGCGGCGAATATCGTCGATGTGTTCAAGCTTATGGCCTATGACTATTACGGCGGATGGAACAAGACCACGGGCCACCACGCTAACCTGCGTAAGGCGGACGGGGATCCGGAATGGGGCGGCTGGTCTACCGCTCAAGCGGTACGAGCTTTCCTGCAAGCGGGCGTTCCTTCCGAAAAAATCATCCTTGGCGTGGGCTTCTACGGGCATGCATGGGAAGGCGTGCCTGAAGGCGCGAGGCATGGACTGTTCCAGCAATACGAGAAGGTCTCTCCGCTTGACGGACTCGGCTGGGACAAAATTAAACCGCTTCTTGAACCTGACTCTGGCTATACCCGGTATTGGGACGATACGGCTAAAGCACCCTACCTTTACAACGGCGACACGTTCATCAGCTACACGGATGCGGAAGCTATTGGTTATATAACGGAATATGTGAAACAACTTAAATTGGGCGGCGTGTTTGTCTGGGAATATGTCCACGACATAAATGGCGAGTTGCTTCAGGCTTTATCTGAAAAAATACAGTAATCCTTTGAACGGCGGATTCTACAGCCACTTTGCTGGTTAGTAGAATCCGTTTTGTCTTTCTAATAAGTTTTAATCGTCAATGAGTCCTTGAATACGATCCGTGAAAATATCCCTGTCAATTTGCTTTTTTCGGTAAGTTCTCATAGGAAGAATTGACAAAACCTTCCTGTTCGCGTTATTATCTCTGTATGATAAAGTTTTCTAATCACAAAGTCCGTTTTTCAAATGGCTCTTTCTCGGAATTTTCCGAAAATAATTTAGAAAGAAGTGCGATAAGGGGAAGTATCGCACGTAAGATTCTCGTTGCGCACAATATTGGAGATGATATAGATCTCAAGCTACGGTTCGATGCGCTTGTATCTCACGATATTACCTTCGTCAACATTATTCAGACTGCGAAAGCCTGCGGGCTGGAAAAGTTCCCTCTGCCCTACATCTTGACTAACTGCCATAACTCCCTATGTGCGGTCGGCGGGTCCATCAATGAGGACGACCATGTGTTTGGACTGTCTGCGGCTGTCAAATACGGCGGCGTCTTCGTCCCGCCCCACATGGCGGTGATTCATTCGTTTATGCGGGAAAAATTCGCAGGTTGCGGTAAGATGATACTTGGCTCGGATAGCCACACCCGTTACGGTGCGCTTGGAACGCTGGCTATCGGCGAGGGTGGCGGAGAGTTGACTAAACAACTGCTCGGACAAACCTATGACGTCGCAGCTCCTGATGTGATAGCTGTGCGTTTAAGCGGCGTACCTCGTAACGGTGTGGGTCCCCAAGACGTAGCCCTGGCGCTTATCGGTGCGGTCTTTCAAAACGGCTTTGTCAAGAATAAGATTATGGAGTTCATGGGAGAAGGAATCGCTAATCTGCCCATTGATTTCCGATTTGGAATTGATGTGATGACTACTGAAACTGCGTGTCTATCCTCGGTTTGGTTGACTGACGATGTGGTGAAGGATTTTTTGACCGTACATGGACGTGCGGATGACTACCAGAAGCTTGAAATGGAGGACGGCGCGGTCTACGATGGTCTGTTGGAGGTTGACCTTTCACAGATAAAGCCTATGATGGCCTTGCCTTTTCATCCCAGTAATGTGTTTGAGATAGATGAATTTAACGCAAACGCGGAAGATATTCTGCGCGAGGTGGAGAAAAATGCGATTGAGTTGGGTATAAATCTTAAGCTCATGGATAAACTCGTGGGCGGGCGACTGAAGGTTGACCAGGCTGTCGTTGCTGGTTGCGCCGGAGGGACATTTGACAATATTATGGCTGTTGAAAATGTGTTATCAGCAGAAAACGGCACAAGATTTTACGATATTCCTCTGTCGATCTATCCTGGGAGTCAGCCGATTCTTCTAGAATTGACCAGAAACGGGACAATTTCACGACTTCTGAGGCAAGGTGTGGTCGTTCGTACTGCGTTTTGCGGACCTTGTTTTGGTGCAGGAGACGCGCCGTCCAACAACGGCTTGTCGATTCGGCATACGACGCGTAATTTCCCGAATCGTGAAGGTTCACGTCCGTCCGCGGGGCAAAGCGCAGGGGTCGTGCTCATGGACGCACGGAGTATTGCAGCTACTATGAGAAACAAGGGCTTTCTCGCTTCGGCGGAGGGTTTTGAAATCTCGCAAGCGTCCTATAGTTTTGATGATGCGCCTTACCGCACACGTGTTTACAACGGCTGGGGACGCGCTGAGTCGTCCGCACTTCTGCGCTACGGTCCAAATATCGTGGACTGGCCTGAAATACCTGCCTTGGGAACCAGTCTCTTGCTCAAAATCGTCTCCTATATCACCGACGCGGTTACGACCACAGACGAGTTGATTCCTTCTGGGGAAACTTCTTCGTTTCGTTCTAATCCGGTTGGTCTGGCAGAATTTACTCTCTCCCGCAAGGACCCGTCTTATGTGGGTAAGGCGAAGGCGGTGAGGGATGCTGGTCTCCGTGCAGCTTATCTTATGGAAACTCCCGCCATATATGAGAAATCTGGCAGAAAAGACCTGCAAGACACGGCGCTTCCCTCAATTGAAGTTGAACTCAAGAGGATTTTACGGACGGTGGAAATACTAAATCGTGGTTATAATTTAAAAAGTCCGCAAATCGGCTCGGCTATTTTCGCCAGAAAGCCCGGAGACGGGAGTGCAAGAGAACAAGCCGCTAGCTGCCAAAAAGTTTTGGGAGGGCTTGCTAATTTTGCTAACGAATATGCGACTAAGCGCTATCGTTCCAATCTTATCAACTGGGGTATATTGCCTTTCGTCATAGAGGGAGAACCGTTTTTCAAGAACGGTGATTATCTCTATATTCGGGAAACAAACTTGGATGCGCAGTACTGGAGTGTGTTTTATTTGCGTCCAGACTCCGATGAGGTCATGGTCTATAACCTGAAAACCCCGCAACTTACGCAGACCGAAAAAGAAATCATATGCGCGGGTTGTCTTATCAACTACAACCGACAGACACAGCTTGTTTAAATACTTCACAATGGGTGTTATAGCCGTTTTACTCAATAAGACCTAACGCCAATGATCGTAAATTGCAGTCTAAAGTAAATCACAAAGCGGAGCGGTATCGCGTAAATCACGCTCCATGTTTGCCCAATCTTTCTCTATAAGTAAACGTTTTTTACGGGTAATATCGAGTTTCTTGACCGTCTTATGTTGTAGCCTGCGGGTAAATATTAAACTTTTCTGCAAACGCTCCCAAATATCAATCGGGATGCGCCTCAAGTTAACGGGTCCGTTCACTAACGGATATCACCATCAGCCTCCACAATCGCAAACAACACCGCCATGCGACAGTCATCTATAAAAATCTTGAAATGCTGACCACGTTAAGTGCGCATGAACTGTCTAGACACTCGTAAACTCCTCCTATGGGATTACGCTTGATGGCTCCGTTCAATTGCAACCGTGTACCTGCACTATCAGCAAGAAACTCATGAGAAAACTATAGAAACTTTACTAAATATCACTCTTAATATTACAGGGAGAATAAACCAGCGCCAATTTACCCATTTTTTCAAATATTTTTCAAAATCGCTTGACAAAGAAAGCTTATTTAGAGCATAATAATTCTCATACGTTTAGACACAGATTATCCTGATACTTTTCTTTCAGATCTCTCGACAAGTTCCTGCTTGGAGAATGATAATGAGTTGCGCTTGTTCCCCTCCCCCCGTGTTTTAAAATATTATGTAGTATATAATAAAGAATTTATCGGGAGAAGGGAGCGCCTGCGGGATGTATACATCCTATATGAGAGACTAATATCTTATTTAAATCTGCTGTCCGTATCATAAATTACGCCCTCTCCTGGCAGCTGCGCCCGCTTGTATGCAAGGCTGTTCCAAAACCTTCTGAGACGACCTCATTTTATACCTTTTCGAGAAAACATATAAGCTCTTTTTAAAAACAGGCTCCGCTCGTTAGACAACTCCTTAATGAGATTTAAGCGTCTTAATAAGAAAAATCTTGACTTTTCTCTTAAATATACATATTATTATGACATAATTTAATATTCTGTCATAACGAGGAGAGTATATGAAAGAAATAGAAAAATTGCTTCCGCACAGGGAGCCATTTTTGTTTGTCGATGAGATAATCTCAGTGGATAAAGATAAAACCATCGCTAAAAGCGTATTTACGGATAAAGAATTTTTTTTCAGAGGCCATTTCCCTGAATATCCAGTAACCCCCGGCGTGATTCTAATAGAGACGATGGCGCAGGCAGGCGGCGCAGGATTGCGAAAGCTCGGTGTTTTGTCCGAAGATGCTCTGTTTTTCCTTGCTACGGTTGATAAGGCAAAATTTCGCAGGCAGATCCGCCCTAACGAGGAGGTGCGTCTCGAAATCAGCAACTTACATACGTCGCCCAGAATGATAAAACAGGCGGGCAGGGCGTTTGTCGGATACGAGCTCGCGGCTGAAGCTGAGTGGATGTGTCTAGTGGAGAATAAGAGTAAAGAATAAATATGAAACCAATGATTCGCAATAACATCTGTCTGAACAGTCATGCAGAAGGCTGTGCGGCTGTTGTGAGGCGGCAGATAGCTTATGTTGAGAACAATAACGTTTACGAAAAGCCGCCGAACGCCGCAAAGCTCGCGCTTGTGCTGGGCTGCTCAACAGGCTATGGGCTGGCAAGCCGCATCGCCTTGGGTTTTGGTTATGGCGCCGCTACGGTAGGCGTGTCGCTTGAAAAGCCCGCCGCGCCGAATAAAAACGGAACGCCTGGATTTTATAATAATCTCGCCTTTGACTATGAGTGCGCAAAGGTCGGAATTATATCAAAGACCTTGAACGGAGACGCTTTCTCTGACGCTGTAAAGGCGCTGACCATTGAAGCCGTCAAAGAAATAGCAGAGAAGCTTGAAAGTTGCACCCAAAAGATTGATATGGTTGTGTATTCGCTAGCGTCTCCTGTGCGCGTGGACCCTAAATCAGGCGTCATGTACAAATCCGTCATCAAGCCTATCGGAACTGCGTTCAGCGGAACATCAATTGATATAATGACGGGAAGGCTGTTCACCGCTAATGCGGAACCTGCATCGAAAGAGGAAACCGCCGCTACGGTCAAGGTTATGGGCGGCGCGGATTGGGAATTATGGATAGACGCACTCCAAAACACAGGTCTTCTCGCGGAGAACGCCAAAACAATCGCCTATACCTATATTGGTCCAGAATCTTCTTGGGCGATTTATAAAAACGGCACGATAGGACGAGCAAAGGAAGACCTTGAACGCGCGTGTAGAGCTATCAACGCTGGATTCGCAGGTTCAGAGCGCAAAGCTTACGTCTCGGTCAACAAAGCGCTGGTCACGCGGGCAAGCGCGGTTATCCCAGTTATCCCATTATACGTATCCTGCCTCTTCAAAGTGATGAAAGAAAAGGGACTGCACGAGGGATGTATCGAACAGGCGGTACGGCTCTTTAGAGAGCGTATCTACTCTGTGGATGGAATCACGCTGACCGACCATGCGGGGCGCATCCGCATCGACGATTACGAGATGCGGGAAGATGTACAGAAAGCCGCGGCTGACCTCATGCAGAGCGTAACACAGGAAAATGTCCTGTCCTCAACCGACGTCTCTGGGTTTAAGCATGATTTTCTGGAGGCTCACGGTTTCGATGTCCAAGGCGTGGATTATGAAGATTAAGAGTCGAGAATTGAGAATAGGGGAGCAGAGGGATTCAGCGTCGATTTTCCCCAAAAAAGGAGAACTATGGACAATAATTTTATTCTATCATTAATAGACAAATTTAACGCAGGCGTACTGACTGAATTAAAGTTCAGCGACGGCGTCAACCGCCTGTTCCTGCGGAAGAGCGGGGGCGAGGTTTCACAAGCTGAACAGGACAATTCGTGCACTCAAACAGCCAATGCAGTCTTAGAACCTGTACGCACCGCTGAAATAGACGCCGCGCACGGCGAATCGGTCATCAGTCCTATCATAGCGACTTTTTATTCATCGCCTAGCCCTGACGCGCCGCCTTTCGTCGTCCCTGGTTCAAAGGTTAAAGCGGGAGAAACGCTCTGTATTCTGGAAGCTATGAAGATGATGAACAAACTGGAGGCTGAATTTGATATGGAGATCCTCTCGGTAGAGGTGAAAAACGGCGATTTGGTTGAATTCAATCAGGTTCTGTTCAAAGTTAGAGCCATTTAAACGGATGAGTCAACGGCGATACATTTTGGGAATTGGGAAAAGGTATGAAACAGGTTTCAAAGATACTCGTAGCCAATCGAGGGGAGATTGCGGTCCGCATCATCAGGACTTGCCGTGAAATGGGCGTCCAAACCGTTGCGGTCTACTCAACTGCGGATAGGGATGGTCTCCACGTCCGTATGGCCGACGAGGCGGTTTGTATCGGTCCGCCGCAGCCGAAAGACAGTTACCTGGCGCAGAGAAATCTGCTGACGGCCGCTGTAAAAACGAACTGTGACGCAATCCATCCCGGGGTGGGCTTTTTATCGGAAAACGCGGGATTCGCCCGTTCCGTCCGAGAGCAGGGGCTTTACTTTATCGGACCTTCGCCAGAGGTGATAGACCTCCTGGGCGACAAGGTGCGGGCGCGGGAAACCGCTCAAGAGTTTGGCTTGCCTGTAACCCCCGGAACCAAAACCGCGGTAGGAGATGCGGATGATGTGGAGAAAATCGTTACGGATTTGGGACTTCCAGTGATTATTAAAGCCGCGGCTGGCGGCGGAGGCAAGGGTATGCGCATCGTCCGTAAAGCATCGGAACTCATGGAAAATCTCGCGGTCGCACGCAGGGAAGCGGAAGCGAATTTCAGCGACGGCCGCGTTTTCATCGAGCGTTTCATCGAAGACCCGCGTCATGTAGAACTTCAACTGCTCTCTGACGATAAAACCACGCTCGTTTTGGGTGAAAGAGACTGCTCGGTTCAACGGAATCATCAAAAACTCATTGAGGAAAGTCCTTCGAACGGAGTTACAGACTTTATGCGCGGCGTTATGGAGCAAGGCGCAGTCAGAATGTTTCGCGAATTGGGCTACCGCGGCGCGGGTACTATAGAATTCCTCGTTGAAGGGGATAAATTCTACTTCATGGAAGTGAACGCTCGTATACAGGTGGAGCATCCGGTAAGCGAATTTGTATCCGGTGTAGATATCGTCAGACAGCAGATCTTAGCGTGCACGGAAGGCGAGATGGAAATCGACTCGGTTTCCTTGAAAGGTTGGGCTATTGAATGTCGAATCAACGCTCTGGGTCCGGGCAGGGTAACGGCTTTGCGCGTTCCAGGCGGTCCTGGCGTACGCTTCGATGCCTTTTTATACGAAACTTGCACGGTCCCGCCCTATTACGACGCCATGGTCGGCAAACTTATCGTCCATGCGCCAAACCGCCGCCAGGCGGTCGCCAAAATGGAACGTTCTCTCGGCGAGCTAGTTATCGAAGGTATTAAAACTAATCAAGCCGAACAACTCCGTATCATCAAAAATGACGTATTTCGTTCAGGCGACTTCGGCGTTTCATTCATCAAGCAATTCGAAAATAAGGTATCAAACAACTTTTAAGATAATCTTCTTGCTTTGCAGCGGTTGATTCTGCAAACAGCACAAAAAGCCTCGTTCTTTAAGGTGGGGCATTAAACCCCAAAGGATATAGCACAAAAAACTGAAAATTGCGGGTCAAGTTTAACCCGCGGGCTAGGAGTGCCATAGCGGGACGCTCAAGGATGAGATAAACACCGTAGACATGAATATTTAAAAAGCTTGCAAAAACGTATTGACACAGCGCTATGAAACATATATAGTACTTCTCATGTTTTCACTTCATAGCGACATACGATACTCCTCCCGAGCCGATGGGGACCCGTCCATGCTTTCAAGCGTGAGCGGGT
>JAIRSU010000114.1 GCA_031255285.1 Treponema sp.
GTCTTTGTTTACAGTTCGCCATCCAAGCGTCGCAACTCCACGGCTGGCACGGGCGTTACGCTGAACAGCGGTGTAAGCGGCGCCGCAGGCGGCTGGGAATGAGAGATACGCGATAGTTAGTCCGCGGGCTGCGGTCTTTCGGGTACGGGTGCCAGACACCAGAGAAGGTGCCAGACACCAGAGAAAGTGTCTGGCACCGCAGACTTCGTCTGACGGATGACTTCACGCAGGGTGTTGTCTGGAAGGTGCGCCGCTGTCCCTGTCAGTGTCCCCGTCATGGCAGGGCGCGGGCGTCTGGCACCACGAGAAAGTGTCTGGCGCCGCAGGCGGAGCCTGGCGGACGACTTCATGCAGGGTGTTGTCTGGAGGATGCGCCGCGGTCCCCGTCAGGGCAGGGCGCATAGGCGTGGGTGCCAGACATCGCAGGTCCCGTCTGTTTAACGCGGGTCGTCTGTGGTAAGGGACGCGGCTCGCCTATGGACATGGGCGCGTCTCGCCCGTGGACAGGGACGCGTCTCGCCCATGCCAAGGGGCGCAGACTTCGTCTGACAGACGACTTCTTACGGGGTTGTGGTACGAAAGAGTGTCTGGCACCCGCAGGCGGCGCCTGGCGGACGACAGCCTTATCAGGCGTCATGCGTGGTATTGTCTGGAGGGGCGCGTGGCGCGGGCGTCTGGCACCCAACCACTGTCCCCCTGATTGGATGGGGGGTAGCGGGAGACCCGCAGGCATTCGGACGACAGCCTTATCAGGCGGGTTAGCGGAGACTCACAAACAACATCCGTAGAAGCTTGGAGGGGCTCCCGCGCAGGGGGGCGCGGCAAAAGGTTTATAGTCTGCCGACTGCGTTCTGGAAAGTGCGCCCCCCTCCCCTCTCCCGCGCTGGTATAAAGTTATAAAATATGCCGCCTCGAATGGCAATCTGTAAGAAGCCCGCCTAACACGCAGACGTTTCGTGGAGCGCAGGAGCGCCGTGTTTTCGTTTCCTCGCTACTCAAAAACTAAAGTGAGCGCGGGTTTACGAACCTTGTTGTGTTCATAGGACTGTATACCCGCGTTAAAACGGCGTTCCGCTTCAATGGAAGAAGGCGGACCGTGCCCGGGCAGTACTATATAGTCGCCCTGGAGTGTGAGGATTTTGCTATAGAGTGCGGTAACTTGAACTTTATCACCGTAAGAGCTGGACGTTTTGCCGGTGAGACCCGCGCTGAGTGCATCTCCCGTGAAGAGCAGACGGTCAACTTTATATATCACCGCGTCAAAGGCGTGGCCGGGAACCGAAAACACCTCTATTTCAAACTCTCCTATAGAGAACTTCTCTCCATCGCGTACCATATTAGTCTTGTAGCCGCGGAGGAATGGATTTACCGCGTAGACTTCGGTTTTGTATATCCGCTCAAGCGTCCGCAGCCCAAGCACGTGGTTGGAATGGTCGTGAGTGATGAGTACGCCCGCCAGAGTGTAGCTATTATCTTCGATGATATTGACAAGAGTTTGATCTATGAGCGCCGGGTCTATGATGACTGCGGTTTTATCCGGGAGATCGCTTCCTAGTATGTAAGAATTCCTCGCGCCCGGGGATGTGGTATGAAAATAGAGTTGCATGGCGATTACTCCAACATCTCAAAAATTGCTTCACCGGTATTCGAAGTCTTGAAAGATACGCTTTTACGTCGAGACATGATGAAGCTCGTCCGTTTTATGTTGCAATTAACAAAGCTTACACAAACCATATCCGCGTTGATGAAGCGGCTATTATACATTCCAGAATTGTCAAAAGAGCAGCCCGCAACAGACGCGCCGTTATAGTTTATACTCACCAAATCTGAATCCTCAAAACAAACCTGTTGGAGCCGAGCGCCAGCAAAGGAAAGAAATTCAAGATTAGCCTGCTTGAAAGAACAATTATAAAAATCCGCAAAGTCAAAGAGCGTCAATTGCATGGAACAATCTGAGAAATTGCATGCCGAAAAGGAGGAATACTTGAAGTTGCACGCATAGAAGCGCCTCCCTGAAAAATCTTCGTTTTCAAAGCGCATATAAGGAGCGTTCAAGTCGCACACGTCCGCTCCTTGTTTTATAAGATTACAGATACGGATTTCCTCCGCTTTGATGTCGGAGCTATGTAGCGCGCAAAGTTTTGAGCCGGTTATGGCTATCCGCCCGCAACCAGCCGCGCAATAGATAAGCGAGAACATAAACGTATCATAAGATAGCCGCGGCTTTTTTTCAAGCCGCTTATTAGTCTTACTGCTTTTAATATGTCGCCAGGGCGAATGAGAGTACCACGTCTAATCCAGAGTTTGGATTATTGTCGGTCCAAATAGCGCCTTTCTGCCATTCAACCGCACCGTCTGTTATCTTGAATCGCTTTGCGAAACTTAAGCGCAGGGGGAATTGAGGAATAGTAAAGCGCATACCTGCTCCAAAACTGAAGCGCAGGTTGTCGATGAGGTTCTCGCCAGACCAGAAGGTCGCCCAATCAGGCTGAATTTCAGCCGCATCAAAGAAGAAGTCCAGCGCAAGTACGCGCGGTACGATGGGAATACGCATCTCCACCCAGTTTTCCCATAACGCCGAGCCTTTCTTAGAGTATTCGTTACTCCATCCGCGAGCGTTGAACATCCCATCTATGGCAAGCCTGTTTACATTTTCCACAATAGGTTTGTCGAAGAAGGGCTGGGGAAACAAGAACGATACACCTGAATGGAAGCCAAAAGTCATCATAAAGGACCATCTCTCAGTCACTTCAATATTGATAGGCGTGAAGAATATTTCAGCCTTTGTATCAGAACGGAAGTAGTGCTCCGGCTCAATGGGGAATACACCGTAAAAGCCGAACCGCTGGTTTATGTAAAAACCCTTTGTAGGATCGTAATAAATATCACGGTTATCCAAATAGGTATTTGCGAATAGAGAATTCGAGGGCGTCCATTGGTTATTGCGGTTGCGTATGGTAGGGTCAAAGGGACGATAGATACCGTCATCGTAAGTGTTGAGCACGGCGCCTATTCGTACTCCGCCGCCAAGTCCGTAGATGCCTACAGGCGTTCTCCACCGGTACCCCGTTGAAACACCTAACGAGATTTTCCATTGCGTGTAGTCCATACGATACTCTCCCGGCGGTACCTTGCCTGCATTGTAGTAGTCGTCGTAGGAGTCGAAGCCGTCCGGGTACGCGTAATCTTCATCTCCATAGAAATAAGGCGCCATGTTATCCATTGCGGAGTGGCGGGTAGCGTGTTGAAGCGTTAGATCGAAACCCGCAGACATGGGCAGCCCGAATATGTACCGCTGGGTGTATTCGAGGCTCAAGCTCTGGATGGCAGTGGATGCGTTCAGTTCAACGCCAAGCATATTCCCCATGCCAAGGAAGTTCAGGTCAGACCATTTGAACAAACCGGAAACAGGAAACTCATTCGGGTCCGCTGTACCGGAAAAGGTGAGGCCGGCTTGTATGTTCATGGTGGGTTGTTCCTCAACATTAAAGATGAGGTTCATCAAGTTTTCATCGGACCCGGATGGCATATCCGGCTGAATATTAGAGAAAAACTGGAGGTTGTAGAGGTTTCTCAAACCATCCATCATCTTTGTCCGCGAGAATATGTCGCCCGGTTCCAAGGGGATTTCGCGCAAGATAACTACATCTTTAGTTTTCTCATTACCTCGAATAGTGATGCTCTCGATGTGCGCACGTCCCCGCTCCACAATGGTGACTTTGTAAGAAAGTATGTCGTTGTCTCGTACAGACTCCGGGTCAATAGTGTTGAAAATATACCCGTTTTCATAATACCGATCCGCTATACGATTGAGGTCTGCGTCAAGGCGCGTGCCGTTTATGATGTCGTCCTGTCTTGAACGAACAAGAGATTGGAGCTCTTCTGTCGAGAATATTTCATTGCCTTCAATTTCAATACCACCAAATCGATACTGTTGCCCCTCTCTGATGTTAAACGTGATGGTGAGGAGGAAGTTGTTTTCTTTTTTGGGGTCTTCTCTTCGTGACGGTACAACATCGACGACTTGCGCATCCATGTACCCGCGGTCCCGGTAATATTTCTGGATTGCCATCCGGTCTTGGATAATGCTTGCCTCTGAATACGCCCCGTCATTGGCAAGAGATTTTGCCTTTGACACGAGCTGTCTCTGAAGGGTCTTTGATGAAAATAGCGTGTTACCCTCAAAAACAAAGGCCTCTATAGTAAGCTTTTCGCCTTCATTGATGTGAAATGTGACGGTTTTTCCGCCTCTTCTCCCATCGATAACTTCATAACGCACCTGTATCGACGGAAATCCCTTTTCAACATACTTGTTTCTGATAGCTTCGAGGTCTTTATCCAGCTTAATCTCGTTTAAGACGTCATTTTCCTTGGTAGAAACCACAGCTTTCAAGTCAGATGCCTTAACTTTGTGGTAACCTGAGAAAGCTATCTTGCTTACTATGGGGCGCTCCTTCACCGTGATTTCAATTCTGACGCCGCTTCTTTCATTGTCATAAGGTATCGGATTGGCGATGACTTCATCAAAATATTCCATAGCGTAAAGCTTGTCCTGAAGCGCAAGAATGGAATCGTACCCGCACGGACTATCTGTATACTGGGATATTATACCTTCTAAATCGGAAAGAGCCGTATGCTCTATGCCGATAAAAACAATGTCCTTAATCGGCTTTCCTTCATACCATTCTTCTTGAGCAAAGGCAACCACAGTGGTAAACGACAAAATCAAACAAAAATGTTTAAAAAACTTCAAATAAATCTCCCATTTTGGAGAGGAGAGGGGCATAGGTATAAACTAACAAACCCCTCTTATTCCTCACTCTTAATCTAAAAGCTCTTCCTCCACGTCAACATAAACGACATATCGTTGACGAACAAGTTCTCCGGATGAAGCGGAACAAAACTCCACCGTATATCAAAAAAAGGATTTTGTAATTCTAGCCCGAAATCGGGCTCCAATGTCAATCCCCCGAAATTGGGATTACTCCTGTCGTAGCGCAGGGAAAGCATTACTTGAAGAAACATATCCTTCGTTAGATATTTACCTATAAAAACAGTTGTGTTATCAAATAAGTTACCGGGTCTTGCCGAACTTTCTATCTGTTCCTGTCCGCGTTGAACCCACTGCTGAAACATTGAGGATCGAAACAAAAGGTTCTGCACAAGCTGCGTCCGCAGGGAAAACATATCCAAATGAAGCCAGTTTCGAATCTGTCTTTCCGCTCGTCTCCCTCCCTGTGTTTGGGCGACTAAATCGGTCAGCGAGGAAAGCCCGGCCATACGTCCAGACCCGCCGCCTTCATCCACCCCACTCATCATTGTTTGCCCCAAAAGTTCAAAGATTGCAATCTGCGAAAGCGGCGGATTGGACTCAAAACGCGGATTGAACGACCACAGCGGTGCATTGTCAATTATCATGGAGATGGTAACCGCGCCTTCATCTAACCTGTCGCGCACCTCCGCACGCGCCGAAATATGCGGTTCAAAGCGCACTTCGTTTTCATTGAATGACAGCAGACCTTCACGGAGATAGAAACTTCGTTCAAAATAGAAAATTTCTCCACTCCGAAGCCGTACATCCCCCACAAGAGCAAAACGCTCCATTACAGTATCGCTCTGTATGTTCAAGACAACACCCTGGTCGGCGTAAACCCGAATGAGAGGAAAAGTCATAGTAGGCCATAGAAACTCAACTTTACTGCCTGTTCTCACCGTGAGATTTACGGTTGAAGGAACGTCTACATCCATCGGTTGATTCTGAGCGGCTTCGAATTCTTCGCCATTGAGGGTTATCTCGGAGTTTTGGGCAGTCAAGTCCCCACCCACATGGAAGACGCCGTCGCTTTGAGAAAGAGTCAGTCTACCGAAAGCGTCTCCCGCCGCTATGATGCCCATGATATCAAAGCCGAAGGGGATGGCATTGGGTTCTTCAACCAATATGTTTATAGTAAAGGTATCAGGCACCCACCGGTCGAAATGGAATATGCCGGAGACTGTACCATACCCAGTCCCAACAGAAGCAGGTATCGGACCAAATGACATATCGGTTCCATTGAACGTTACGGTCATGGGAACCGGTCTGATGTCATGTTTCAGATACGTGGGGACCTGAAGGCGCACACTGTTGCCTATTGCCTGCCCAAAAAATTCAGGAGACGCCAAGGGACCTTGTATTTCAACGTCTGCATTGATAAAACCGCCCACGACCGCGATATCCTTCTGAGGCGGGACGAGTTTCCAGAGCGCCGCGAGGTCTACATAGAGGTTTCGGCAAGCCATATCAATATTTTTCGTGTCTACATTACCAATGATTGTCCCACGTATGGGGAATGGCGCAGAAAGCCCAGCATAAAAGTCGCCAGAATCGGTAATATTGAGACGTAACATATCGTTTGGACCGCCGGTAACACGCATAGTCTTATCCCTATGGGAGAATTCGAAACCAAAAGGCGATGCAGTTTTCAGCGCGTCGAAGCGGGCTCGGTCTACGGTAAGATCTCCCTTAAAAGATTCGGCTATACGTGCCACGTCGAGCCACGAGTCAACCACCGAATCAAAATCCACAGTGAGCGCAAACGTGAGTTCTACAGCCCTACCTAATGCCGTCCCGTCGACAATCACCGCCGTTTCCGCGTATTTTCCGTCAAGACTCATTCTCACGAGGGGAATATTCACATTGAGGGACCCGTAATGCGCCTCCACTTCGCGGATTTCCGCGGAGTCATTGTCAACACTCAGTGAACATTTTAAACGAATTCCCACGTCATTGACCGTCGCGCTCACAGACGATAGTTCTACGTGCGTAGAAAAATTTTCAATATCTCTCCAATCAATGTCCATCTTTCCCGAAACAACCGCACCATAGGCGTTTTGGGTAAACCGCTCCAGTCTCATACCCGTGCCCTGAAGATGTGCATCCAAAGAGCGGTTTTCTGAAAACACGTCCGTACAAGAGAAGTCTAACTGGTAAGCCTCCTTTCCTGACTCGTCCGACAAGGAGAGAAGTCCGTCAATCATGGAGAAATTATCCGCATAACGCAAGGAAGAATTCCCATTCAAGGCATTCACCCCGTCATTCCAAAAAAGGGAAGAAAATTGAACTCCATCTTGGTCCGCATACGCCGAGAACCTGATAGTATTTGAAGAGGAAATCGGAGTCCACAGATTGACTATCTCGAAAGTATTGACATCCGCGGACCATGAATCTCTCGTATCGTACCGTAAAGAAGCCTCTATGTTCAAGGCGACGTTTCTCCCCTGAAAGAAGAATGGCACATTGACTGCCTCAATATAACCAGAAAGCCCGTTTTCTATCATTAGAAAAGCGTTGATGCCATAAGATCCCTGTATACTGATAGAGTTCTTATCCAAAATGGAACCTTGAATGGCGTAATTGTTCTGTAAATACGAGAATGACAAGTCGAAGCTTATGTCGTTCTGCCCGGAAAAATTTGCGGAAAGACTCCCGTCCATACTACCATCTTTCCAAGTTATGCGTCCTTCGTTCAAGTCAAACCGTCTGTCTGTCCCTGAGAGCGATCCTGTTAAAATAGTACGCTCATCTCTTTCAACGTTGTGGTACGTAAGGTTAAAATTCGGGACACTGTAGAGGAAGTGCCTAAAATCAGTGGAGAAGAATACTTCTGTATGGACGGCAGTATTATTGAATATATTCTTCGTCATAAGTGGCAGTTCTGGCATAACGGCAATTGAATTAGCCATACTGAGAAGTGTTGACAGCGCGATGTCATTCAAGGCAATATGAGCATCTGCTTGCCATGGCTGGTAATCAAATACCCCATCTACCTCAATTTTCTTTTCGGGAAAAACTTCTTGTGAAGAGTCGCTTTCACCAACCATATCTTCTTCTCCTTCAAAAAAAACATCCTCAATGGACAGTGACCAATCCACGCCTCTCTCCCCGAAGAACGCCACGAGTTCAGGCTTTTTCAGAATGGTTTTGTCGAAAGATACCGACTCCCCGTGTAGAGAAGCGTTTTTTGCGTTTGCCGTTACGATGAAGTTTGCATTTGCCTTCTTGTCCCCGGTGATAGCAAAATTCGAGACAGAAATCCGCCCATTTAGGGCGAAAGGCGAAAAAGCCACGGACCCATAGAGCCCCAAGACACCCTTAGGCATTTGCAGTGTTATTTCGTTCAGCGTTACAAACTTTTCGTCACCCCATCCACCAATGATGAAATCCGCTTTCCCAGTAGGGAAACCGTTGGGGAGACTACCGGTGAATGATGCTGCGTATTGGAATCCACCATGTTCCATACTGAAATTCGCAGAGCCAGACAGACTAATACCAAGGTACCTCTGAAATTCCCACAAATCTCCAGAAAGGAGGACAAAAGTGTCCGGCGTGAATTCTTTCGAGGAGAACGTTCCTGACAGTCGTTTGGACAGGGGCTGATAGTCCAAGGAGATATCAAAAGGCAAAGGATTGCTCACTGTGAATACATTTATATCTTCGTCCGAGATACTCACGTTAAAGGATAGCGCAGTTGCGATTGAGGGTGCGGTTTTTAAGGTGAAGAAATCGCTTGAGAAGGATATGAGCGATACTTTTGCATTTATATTCTTGAAATCCATGCTTGAGGTTCCAGATATTGCGGTAGAGATTGAGCCAGATGCGCTGTTTAAGACAATACCGATATCCGTCTTTGTCTCAAATACCATTTTGCGATTAATTACACTCGCCTGTAGGTCTACATCGATAAGGCTTATACTCTTCCATTCATCACTTTCCGTGGCGATAAACGCGGTCCCGTTTCTTATCTTGAAAGGGACGCCTTCAGCGAAGTCTATTGCTTTATCGGTCTGTAGAATAGTTGTAAAGATGTCAAGTATGTCCTTATCGCGGTCCATGTTCAGATTGATGGACGGTTTATCGAGAATAACATTTCCGACAACCATAGTAACTGCGTCGAAATTCTTTTCAAACAGGAATTTCAAAAGTGTACCGATTGACCATTGGATTTTCACACGGGAAATGGAGAGTAAAGGGCTTGAGCTGTCGCTAAGTATAGTCAGATTTTTTATATCTATGACACTGAAAAGGGATGTACCGATGGAGTCGTAGGAAATGTCGCGACACAAAAAGGCTTCCGCCTTATCCATAATCGATTCTCGTAAAGACAAAAGCCGAATCTGTAGCTGGACATTCAGTGGCTTTATGAGAGAAAAATTTATAATGCAAAGAAAAGCAAATACGAACATTTGAATGTATTGGGTGTTTCTGATATTTCCAACAATGGACATATTTATATAATATATATCATTTACAGTAAAAAATAAAGAGGAAGTAACCCCTCTTGTACCATCCGCTTGTAAGAGTGGGTATGTAACTGCCTATAATGTGAACGAAACAGACGTAAAACACAAAGTTACTACACTGCATCTCTCATTTTCTCAAATATAATTTCTCGTGATGAACAATAGCATTCATTACAAGACTTGCGAGGATTAACCCTGCGCTTGCTGTTACGGTAACAGCGCTTCCATTGATGATCTTTTTAGATGCACACCAGTCCATTTCATTTTTTACCGAACAGAAGCACCTGGCATTGCCGCAAGGGACGGCGGACATTTCCACGCGACGAGGAAGCCGTTCCGGACTAAAGACCGTCATGAAGCGTTCATCAAACCCACGCTTACGCAGCCCTTGCCTGACCAAGCGAGCTAAGGGACACCCATACGTGTCCCAGATATCCGCGACCTGTAACTGCGTAGGATCCAGCTTTTGCGCCATACCCATTGAGGAGAACAATGGAATCCGGAACTGAAAGGATGTTTCAATAAGGTCGAGCTTGAACGAGAGACTGTCGATTGCATCTATGATATAATCTGCACTTTCCATACGGAAGAGAGGAACACTCTCCTTGGAAAATACGGCTTCAAAGGCGTCTACCATGCAGGAAGGGTTAATACTCAGTAATCTTTCTTTAAGAGCGACGACCTTAGGCTTACCCACATTTTCGAACAAGGCTTGGGCCTGACGGTTGATATTGGTGATGCAGACCGCATCTGAGTCCACAATACCGATACGTCCTATGCCACATCGGACAAGGGCTTCCGCAGCCCAGCTACCGACACCTCCTGCGCCGAAGACCAAGACTCGCGTATGCGACAACGCGTTCAAAACTTCCTGCCCCACAAGTAGACAGAGTCGTTGAAACATCGGGTTCATTCTTTTACCTGATTAGAAACTCTGTCGGTTCAGGACACCACCGATAAAGAGGCTATCCCCCAGATAGTTTTCCTTTTTGCCGTCAATCAAAATTTGTACGTTTCTAACTGTGGGGAATTCAGTTGCGGTCCAAATTACCTGTTTAATCTGCGCCGCGTATCCGTCAGACCCGAATGTATTGTAGCGAAAATTTTCATTAAAGCTGATATAAGCTGTGCCGTCTTGTATGACGGTGAAGAGGAGCTGAGTCCCGTCTGGAATGAAGGACATGAGCCCTCGCTGATGTTCTTGGACTGAAACACCTTCAAGCAGAAAAGAGAGGAGAGTTGTGAGAGGCGTTTCTGTATAAGGAAACTCTTTTCTCACTGCGGTTTGGATAAGGTCTCCATTTTCGCTAATTCTGACGAAGTAAAGAGTGGCGGTTATGACTGTAGGCAGAGGAGGACTTTCCTCTTGCGCAGGGATAATGGTTTCTTGGGTAAGAGGTTCCTCAACCACCATGTCTTCCGACGACTCTTCCGCCTTTGATGGTTCTTTCATCCTTGACGATTCATCAAGGAAGTCTTCAGGAAGCGACTTATTGATCAATGGTTCATCCCCCTTCTTCACGAATAAGTACGTGAGACTACGGGGCAGTTTTGAATTGACGATAGTCTGCCGAATCCGTTCATAATTGACGGCCGCCATTCCTGCCAAGAATATCAAGAAAAGTACCCAAAAGATGATGCTCGAATGAATATTCTTCAAAAGTGAATCTCCTTTGTTTTGTTTCAGAGCCTCACGATACGGGACTTGGTGAGGACTTCTGGGCCATCTGCGCCCAGTATTACGTCATTTTCGAGTCTACAACCACCCAGCTGTGGATCATAGAGACCTGGCTCAATGGTAAAGACCATGCCTGTTTTCAGCGACTCATAATTATCTACACGCGAATTAATGAAGGGTTCCTCATGGACATCAAGTCCCAGCCCATGTCCAAGTCCATGAGGCAAGGTTCTACCCGCCGATGCAAACAATCCGTCTACGGCTACGGACATATCTCGGACCAGTGCGTGGTCCCTCACATGGGAAAGCGCAAGGTCATAAGCGGACTCTGTCAGATCAAGAAGTTCCTTTTGTTCAAGAGACACATCGCGGGCGAAGCTCATAGTAACATCACTTGTATAGCCTTGATATTTCAGTCCGAAGTCAAGAATGGATAATCCCTTTCCTGCGAAAGGCGCATCCGTGTAAGCCGGGAATGCATGAATTCCGAAACTTCGTTCAGGACCGGCCGCTAGAGTTTCGAAGCTCAATCCTTCGCAACCGCACTTGCGAGCTTGTGCTTCTATAAAGAGAGCGACATCAGCTTCTGTTTCGAGAATGCCGTCTCTGACATTGATCTCTATGGAATCAAGCAATTCGTTAGTCAATTCCACAAGGTGTCGGTATATGCGGATTTCGGACTCGTCTTTAACGGCCCGGAGTGCTGATTCGCAGGCATATATTCCTTTATTGCGGCAGAGGATTTCGCAATTAGGCAACGCGGCCGCGTATTGGAGAAATAGAGGGTATGGAGTGGAAGGAGGGACTTCAACACGAGGCCTCCCCCATAAGCTGTCTAGTCCGAAATAGGAGATTGCCTTGACCAGCGCCTTGACCGGGTCCCGTTCGAATTCGTTATAAGGGACCACAGTATCCGCATGAGCGAACTGGTTTGCAAGGTTGATATCCCACGGTACAAGCAGGTTTCTTCCTTCTGGATTCAGGAAGAACAAGGCATCAGAAGGATGCCCTGTCAGGTGTCGGACCGATGAGTCCCGCCGACACTCTCTATCTTCAAACATGAACAGGGAGACATTTTCTGCATCTATAGAAGAGCAAAGTCTTTCCAAACGTGTTTTGTATATATTCATAACAGAGTCTAATATAGCGTAGCGAACACTATTTTTCAAGTAAATAGCCCATAATAAGGGTTATGGAGAGGCTCTTCACGTAATTCGTCCCCAGACGAGACGGCAAATTCTTTCACCGTACATCCGCAATTTCTTTTATTTGTGAAATGAGGGAGGTAGTCAGCGATATTCTGGGATGGGAGTCTTGTCAATGATGCCCTCTATGATACGGTCTGGCTCCACACCGCGGACTATGGATTCCGAAGAGAGGAGCAGGCGTTGGCGAAATACGGGCAAGGCTTGTTCCTTCACATCTTCCGGCACAACATAGTCTCGTCCACGGATTGCCGCGCAGGCTTGGCTGGCACGGTAGAGAGCGAGGCTTCCCCGCGGAGATACGCCTATACGGAGTGCGCTCTCATGCCTGGTTGCATGCACAAGGGCAAGTAGATAGTCTTTCACCGTCGGATCCACGTGAATCTGGGTTACGGCCTCCTGCATAGCCGGTATTTCCGCCGCGCTTGCAACCGGCTTAAGGTCCTTGACCGGGTGGACAAGCCGCCGTTGGTTATCGAGCATAAGGCTCTCTGCGTCCGCTGGCGGGTATCCTATGGATAAGGAGAGCAAAAATCTATCTTTTTGGGCTTCAGGCAAGGGAAAAGTCCCTTCGAATTCCACTGGGTTTTCCGTAGCGATTACAAAAAACGGGTCCGGCAGTTTCAAGCGTTTCCCATCTATGCTGATCTGCGCCTCAGCCATAGCTTCGAGCAGAGCGGACTGGGTACGGGGTGTTGCACGGTTGATTTCATCCACTAACACGAACTGGTTTACGATAGGTCCCTTACGGTACACGAAGCGCCCTCCGGACCTCTCGTCCTGTTGCCATACCGATACACCGAGAATATCTGAGGGGAGGAGGTCCGGCGTACATTGGATGCGGGAGAAGCTCAAGCCAAGACTTGCCGCAAAGGATTGAGCCAAAATGGTCTTCCCAGTACCAGGCACGTCTTCCAGCAGAACATGCCCCCGTGCGAGAAATGCGGCTGTCACCGCGTCCACAACAGCCGTCTTACCCAAGAAGACTTTTTCTATATTAATACGGATTCTCTCCGCAAACTCACTGATTCTCATTTTTTCCCTCCTAAAAACCACTCAAAGTACACTTAAATACTCCATATTCTTGATTCGTTCCCAGAATGTACCAAAATTTTCCTGCGAAGAGAATGCCACTTGGAACAAGGACGATGCGCCGCCTCCACGCGCGCCTGCATCTTCTATCGCCGGCTGAACGAGCGCACACACATCAACACGCTTATTCGCACAGAGAGCAACTATTTTCAAGTCTTGTTTTGAAGCCGCGATGATGGGCTTATCCGTGAACTTTTGTGCAATTTTGGCAATACGGATCACTTCCTCCATGCCAAGGTCAAACCACCCGATGACGATCGAGTCCGCGGCATTGGCTACCAGAGATTCAGCTGTTTGGCGAGCTGCCTTTTCCAAGCTTGTTTTCAGTAGTTTCTCTGTTTCCCCCATTTTCTCAACAAACGCCTCTACTGCGGAGTCTATTTCCAAAGGTGGAACCTTGAGACAGCGCGATACAACCGCGGCGTTTCGGCGCATAAGCCGGGCGCGGCGCAGAACTGAGCGCCCTGTCATAAAAGACACCCGCGTCATACCCTTGTACTTCTCTGCCCCGATTATATGCAGGATATTGATTTCTCCAGTCGAGACCAGATGCGTACCGCAACAAGGCGAGAAATCGCAGTCCTGTATCTCCACGACACGGATAATATCTGCTCCCTTCGGCGGACTCTTCCTCAAAGGGAAAGAACAAACATTTTCCGGCGGACAAAGATGAATAATGACCGAGCGGTTTTCTTCCACCGCATCCGCAACTACCTCCTCAGACTTTGCGAGTACGTCCTCGGATAGTTTTTGTATCTGCACATCAATAGTGCAAGTCTCTTGACCTAGGTGCATAGACACTGTGGGTGACCCGGTCAAGCGCAAGACGGTCCCTGAAAGCAAATGTTGCGCCGTATGTTTGACAGTAAAGTCTCGTCTCCTTACGACATCAAGCCTGCATTCGACCTCACCCATCAAGCTCCTCATATTCTCCACTTGAGCTTGGACTATATGGATGATTTCCCCATCTTCAATCCTCACGTCTCTTACTGCAAGTCCATTGATTGTCCCCCTATCCCCCGGCTGCCCTCCTCCTTCTGGATAGAAGATGGTTCTATCCAGAATAAGAGCAAAGTATTCTCCCACGGGACGCGCCTCGATGACCTGTGCAAAAAACGGCTTTGCGATGTTTATTGATGTATCATAATAGGATGGGATAGTCTTCATATTTTTTATACTATAACCCCTGTCAGGGAAACTGTCAACAGGTAGGCGAAGTCTGTTTATGGACATCCATCGTCCATCGATGTTATTCCCAATTCTTGCCTCTTTCAACAGTTTGATTTGTAGTTGTGATGAAAATGTGATTTTTTCAGATATTTTTCCTCGCCGCTCCGTGGTTTGGCAACACTGGAACTATCCGCCGTCGTATCTCCGATATCAGCCTCTGATATAAGTAGTTTCAGGTAAGATTCTCATCGTTATCAGTATCCCGATGAGTCGATCCTTCAACACCCCCACTGCATGGTTCACATTGGCGCGGTATTCGTACCGTCTTTGTTTTCCATTCGGCATCTTTTCATTCGTTGCCCTCAGACCGCTTGACGACATATTCGATGCTATCATCATAGCGTAGAACTCCATGATCAAGAGTTTTTACCAGAATCATCAAGCATTTTAGAAAGAATCACCCCGCCGTGGATGCGGCGTTGCGTCAGTATTACAGGACGGCAGGGCAATATAGTCTGGCTTTGCTCATGAGGACAACTTCTTTCAGTTTCGAGAAGAATCATTCAAGGGCGCGTTTTGCCTACATTCCCTTTACCATACTAATCACGAAGTACATCAGCTCCTTGAACGACATTTTACGATTCCGACTGAAATCCTGTTTCTGTCTCTTTGAACGGCTTTCGTAGTCCACTTGTTCCAACAGGTTTCAAACTCTTTCAAAACATGTTTTTTCTCATGATACTCTCCCGTTTTCAGTTTATCAGGACTTCAAGAGGCATCCATCCCTTAACTTGTTGACAGCAGAAGACTTTCCTTTGTAGGGCTACTGCCTCCCCCTGAAACTCCACCGTCGTAGTCGATAAACTTTTTACTGGGATGAACAACGACTCATGCTGTCCATGGTAAAGTATATCCTCCTTCAGACAATTTCCGTTACGAATCTGATAGTATAGCAATATAGCAAAAATGAGAGAATCGTATGGTCTGTAGTCGAACAAAGCTTTCATGTCCTCTCTTATACTGGCTACAGCAGACTCACCGGATCAACATCAACCTCCACATAACACCGGGCATCCTTACCGCGGTTGTAAGCGGCGAGCGTGGAACGCGCCGCACTGTGCAGAGTGGACATCGTTTTTCCCCGCAAGAGTAGCTGGTGACGGTAATTGCCTGCAATGAGACCAATAGGACATTCAGCGGGACCAAGCGCATTTGCGTCCGATCCCAGAAAGGATGACGTAAGGGAGGCGAGCCGTGCAATCGCGCCAGCAGCCCGCTCCTTATCCTTAGAACGGATAGTGAAACGGATAAGCCGCGAGAAAGGCGGGAAATTGAGAATCGCCCGTTGTTTCAACTCCTCTTCGAAGAAGCCTCTTACATCAAGAGCACAAGCTTTTGAGATAGCCGGGTCAAAAGGACGGAAAGTCTGAACAATGACCTTACCGTCAGGGGAAAACCTACCTGCCCGACCCGCTACCTGTACAATCAGCGAAAAAGTCCGCTCGGCCGCCCGGAAATCAGGTAAATGTAAGCCTGTGTCGGCAAGCACAACGCCCACGAGCCTCACTCCAGAAAAATTCAGCCCTTTGGCGACCATCTGTGTGCCGAGGAGTAGGTCGAATTCACCTTTTTTGAAAGCATACAGCGTCTCTTTCAGACTTGCACCATTCGTTGCCGTGTCAGCATCTGCCCGCCGCACTCGCAAACCAGGAAAGGTCCGTTTCACTTCCTCCTCAATGGATTCGGTACCGAAACCAGCATAGCCCGCGTTAAGGGAGCCACAGTTGGGACAGACGCAAGGTGGGGTCTCAGAGTAGCCGCAGTAGTGGCAGAGTGCACGGTTTCGCGTCTTGTGGTAAGTGAGAGATACGGAGCAGTTTCGGCACATGAGTTCAAAGCCGCAATCCGGGCAATGGTAGAAATAGGCAAATCCGCGCCGATTCAGAAAGAGAATACTTTGCTTGCCCATAGCTGCAGTTTTGAGGATTTCATCCTTGAGTTCCCGCGTCAGACAACCGTCTGTTCCTTCGAGGTATACGGTTCTAATTTCAGGAATATCCCCGCCGGAAAGCCGTTGCGTGAGAGACAGCTTCTTGAGTAAAGGTGAAGAAGCGGGGAACGAATCCGGTTCCCTACCCTCAACACCATTCATAAGATACCATGCTTCTGCCGAGGGAGTTGCCGAACCCATAAGCAGGCGTGCACCTTCATCGGTGCACCGGTGCATCGCTACCTGGCGGGCATGGTAGCGAGGAGAGGAACCGTTCTTGTAGGAGCCGTCATGTTCCTCGTCAATAATGACGAGCCCTAGATTGCGTACCGGAGCGAAGACCGCGCTCCGCGGTCCCACGACAATACGAACTTCGCCATTCCGCGCCCGCATCCACTCGTTGAGGCGCATACTTTGAGTCATGCCCGAATGGTGAGTCGAGGCAATACCGCCGAATCGTCTATTGATAATATCCGCTGTCTGCATAGTCAAGCTAATTTCCGGTACCAAATAAATCACCGATTTACCCCGCCGTATGGTCTCCTCAGCCGCGCGGAGAAAAACTTCAGTCTTGCCCGAACCAGTTATGCCAAACAAATAAATCATAGACTTTTTCACAGATACCTGCCTTGTCGAAAAAGGTGCAGGTCTCTCTATTTCCTCGTCTGCGAAAATCGCGGAAAGCGCTGCCGATTGTTCTCCAGAAAGCACCGGTACGGACTCGTCTATCCCAGCATCAGAAAATGACGGCATTGGGTTAGTCTCTTTGCCAAAGGGGAGCATAGCGGCAAGCGCCTCGCCGAAACTGCACAAGTAGTAGTCCGTAATCCACCGTGCGAGAGCGGTTTCTTTCTCATCAAAGATGGGTACCTTGTCAATGACTCTGATGATGGATTTCACTTTTTCTGGCAGTAAGTCAATCGGGAGAGCATCTTTTTCCTCCACGATGAAGCCTATCTCCGTCAAAGTCCCCAAGGGAACCATAGCGCGTTTTCCCACAGAAGCTTGCCCCTCATCGTCTCCTGCATAGGTGAATGCCATATCCAGCGGTCTGTTGAAAACTATATCAAAATAGCGCATCTTAGTTGGACGCCGAAAAGCGCGGTATGAAAGTTTCCAAAAGAATTTCCTGACCGCACCTCTGCCTCCTGACCTCCTTCTTCACAGCATAAACTTCAAACGTATCGCCCATACGAAACAAACGAATTAATAAAGACAGAAAGGCGTGTAAGCATGGGCATTTTGAGACGAATTTACCTAAGAGAGGGAAGCGCTCTGGATGAATGCCTGTAGTGACGATTTTTCTTACCGAAAAGCCGAATCTTTTGAGCAATGGTCGGATAGTCCGCGGATCAAACACGGTATAATGGTCTGGCGGGCTATTCTTGAGGAAGTTCTTCTGAGATTTTCGCGCCGAAATTCCGGCAAAAGATGGCGTTGAAAACGCCAAAACGCCCTTGGGACTGAGCAATCTATTGATTTCGGACAAAACCTTGCCTGTTTCCTCGAAATGTTCTATCACGAACCAGAGAGTAATCACATCAAAGCGTTCAGTCAAGGGAGCGGGAAAGGCGGTATTGTAACAAGGAATGCGGAGCGTGTTTTTCACATAGGACGCCGCGTCTTCGACAGTTTCCAAGCCGACAGGCGCGAAATCTGACTGTGCCGCGGCAACGAGAAAGGGTCCATAGGCGCAACCGATGTCCAGAAGGATTTGCGGCTGAAACTGTGCTGCCGAGTACTGCTTGGGACTATTGGTCCCTGTCTGTGGAGAAGAAATCGGCTTCCCTAAAATCTTCTTGATACACATGAGGCGTTTTATTCCTAGCTCAACCAGATGAGGAAAATCTTCCAGATATGTTTTTCCATATTGCTTTTTGTATATATCAAAGAAATAAGCTTGGTTGTATTGAATAGGCGGGGCGGTGAGTCTGCTCATAAACACAATACGACACACGGGACAGACGCGGTATGTGCGGTTCGGGAAACGCGCTCGCGTACGGTAAGGCACTGCTGGTTTGCCTCCGCATACAGGGCAGACCGCGCCGTGGATTTCAACGCGCGCCAGGAACTTCGCAAGGGATTCTGCTCTGCCGACGCAGTATTTTTTGGACAGAAATTCACAGTTTTCAACAAGGGGGAGGAGGGAATGGGGTCCTGGAAGCCGGGCTTTTATTTGAGAATTCAATAGCAACTTTCTCAATAACCGATCAGCCCTCACGGTCAGAAAACCGGCCTTCCGTGCCAGCCTTTCGTGGTAGTATGTAGGTGAGACGAGGAGAACCGGTGTTCTTTCCCTCAAGCTTTCAAATGCAGTCAGCCCGTAGTGGGTAAGGACAAGCGCGAAATCGCGAAGCCGTACGCCAAGATTCTCTACATTCTCCCAAATTTCTACACCTGATTCTCTCAATCTTTCCCGTTCCACAGGGTTAGTCTGGTTCAGCGCACCAAAAACCGCGGTTACGGCAAAGCCCTGTAGTAGAAGCGCCGCACAGACAGGTGCGGTCAGACCTGCCGCATCCTCTGCCCCAAAGGTAACGGCAACACGCGGCTTCCCTATAGACGTTTCCTTAATGGCGCTCGCCCTCTGTGTATATTGTGGAAAGAGGAAGCCCGGACTGTCGATGTTCGGACTATGTTTTTCGAGATTAGGCAAGACGTCCAGCAGAAAGTCAAAATTTGCTCTATCGCTTCCGCCTTCGTCAATCCCGATGACCGGGGCAACGTTGCGCCAATGCGCAAGTTCTCCAGGCGGGGTCCGAAATCGGTCCAAAATCACCGCATCCCATGTACCGCTCTCCACGTCTCCGTCGATAAATTCCTGTCCATGCCCCATGTAAACCCGCGCGTCCTGCCCCAATGAACAAAGTTCTTGCGCTAGACGGGTAGAACGCGCGAGGTGTCCGCCACCTCTTCCTTTTTCAACACACGGGACGATGATGATTTTGAGCTTTGGCATAACGTCATTTTAGCATGGAAACAGATTTACGCATAGGGGAAAACGGTGGAACATTTACAGTAGAGCGATTTCCAACATCTCATCAAGGAAATCGTGCAATAGGCAAGAAAAACATACATACCCCGTAATCGAAAGAACTGCAAAGAATAATTGGGAAGGAGCCGTAGGCGACTGACCTAGCCGAACGGAACCCCGAGCCGCCTACTGGCGGCGAAGCGTAAACAGTCCTCGTTATGCAAAGTACCGTCCGCTTTACAATTAATTTCAAATAAAACTAGACAAAAATACCAGCATATCGCTTTGATTACGATATTCTACTCTTATTATATCTCCGTTAGAATATTGTATTTCAGCTTCATACTTATTAAATTCCGGAGATATATCATCTACATTAACGTTTACAATAAATCCTTTTGCCTCTTCGATAGAATCGAAAACATATTGCTTTCCATACATCATCCAAATGTGAATCTTGCTGATTTTTTGTCAAGTTTTAACTGCATGGATGACATAAATTGATTGATTGCGAATAAATTTTGCTCCGTTATTTTCCTGTATATTTTGTCTTTCTGGGTATCATTTAATTTTTCCCATAAATCTATCTGTTTAGCAAAATGCTCTTCTGTTGTGTTTTCTTCAAAATAAACATCTATTCCCATGACACGAAAAGCATTTAC
>JAIRSU010000119.1 GCA_031255285.1 Treponema sp.
CCGCAGTCAGCGTGAAAACGAGAAAAACGCCGCAGGGCGAACCTGTCGGCTTGTCTGTCAGGTAATTAAAGCTCTTTGTTGGGCAAGTATTTAGTTCAGGAGGGAGCGGGGGGGGGGGAACATAAGAGCGCTACAGCTGTCAGCATACATGATTCGCTCATTTCTGTTTGCTATCACTCCCGGTGAAGATACTGTTTCTTTTCGCATATACGACTCGTTCATTTTCGTTTGCTGTTCCTTCCTTTGAAAAATGCTGTTTCTTTTCTCAAAATATATACTATGGAGAGACGGCTGTCAATACCTTTTTTTCAAGAAAATCGTGTGAAATTTTCAAAATTATTGCAAAATACGCTCTCCAATACGCCCTTCGGACTATCCCTTTGTCCGCCCAGCCGATGTTGACGAGAAGTCCCGCTTGACGCTTTTGTGCAAAAAGAGCTTGACAAAATCGTCAATAGAATCGATAATCAACATTGTAAGATTTCGACCACCTACCGATTCAAAAGCGCGTCAATACTGGACCGCACAATTAAGCAAGAAATTATCGATATCCTATCTTTTAATTCATTGGAGGTTTTAATATGCACATCAATGAAACATTCGGAAATATAGTCAAGCGCAGTGCGCTTTTCATCGTAACGTCTGCTCTCTGCCTTTCGGCCGCGAGCACGTGTTCGCCCCAAAAGGCAGCGGAGAAAATACCTGTGGTACATGAAACGCCGCCGACGGTTCAGACGCAGACTCCCGTTGCCGCCCAAACAGGCGGTGCGCCAAAGGTTTACATGACTGCGGATATAAGCCCTGCTGGTTTAGCCGCAATTTATGAAGCTCTGGGGCGCAAAATATCCGGCAAGGTCGCGGTAAAGATAAGCACCGGCGAACCGGGCGGCCACCACTTCCTGTCGCCGGACTTAATAAAAGACCTGGTGCAGTCTCTGAGCGGGACTATCGTTGAAAACAACACCGCCTACGGAGGCCGCCGTATGAACACGGAGCTGCACAAACAGGTGGCAATTGACCACGGTTTCACCGCCATAGCGCCGGTGGATATTCTGGACGAGGACGGGTCTATCAGCCTGCCCTTCGCCGATGGCAGGAATATTACCGAAGACCTGGTGGGCTCCCATTTTACCAATTACGATTCGTACCTTATCCTTTCCCATTTTAAGGGTCATTCTATGGGCGGTTTCGGCGGCGCGATTAAGAATATGTCTATCGGCGTCGCTTCTTCTGAGGGTAAACTCTGGATACATACCGGCGGGAAAAGTAAAACAAGCTGGAGCGGCGCAACCAACTGGCGCGGTCCAAGCCAGTCCCCGTTTCTTGAATCAATGGCCGAAGCGGCCGGCGCGGTTATGAATTATCTGGGCGAAAACGTCGTGTATATCAGCGTGATGAACCACCTTTCTGTTGACTGCGACTGCAGTAGTAATCCTGCGCCGCCTGAGATGGACGATGTCGGCATACTCGGCTCCCTGGATCCTGTCGCCCTGGACAAGGCGTGCGTTGACCAGATATACGTCTCAGACACCCGCCGAAGCGCATCCCTGCGGGAGCGTATTGAGAGCAGAAACGGTACGCATACCCTCGAACACGCCGAAAGGCTTGGGCTTGGCAGTCAGAATTATGAACTGGTAATGATTGATGGCTGAAATACTCAAGCGGGAGTTTATCTATTTCTGGTATTATTTTGATATTCAGCTCCGTCAGATTGCGGGGTATTGGATTTTGGGAATGGTACTCGGCTCCGTCATATCTGTGTTCGGAAAGGAAAAGATACACCGCTTGTTCGCCGCCCTGCAAGGAAAGAAGCTCGGCGCGTTGGGGGTAATCCCTGCTTCGTTGATAGGCATTGCTTCCCCGCTCTGTATGTACGGTACGATACCTATCGCCGCCTCTTTCTCTGAAAAGGGTATGGCGGACGACTGGCTCGCCGCTTTTATGATGAGTTCAATCCTCCTCAACCCCCAGCTTCTCTTCTATAGTATGGCGCTGGGACCTGCGGCGCTGCTTATCCGTTTTGCGAGTTGTTTTGTATGCGGCGCTGTTGCAGGGCTTTGCGTGCGGTATTTTTACCGTCATAAAAGTTTCTTTAACTTTTCAGGTTTCACCGCGCCCGCAAATCGCGATGCAGACCCTAACCTTGCGTTGCGGTTTCTTAAAAATCTCTGGAGGAACGTCAAGGCAACCGGGCTCTATTTTCTTATCGGCGTTGTTCTGTCTGCGCTCTTTCAGCGGTACGTTCCATCGGAAGCGATGGCTTTTCTGTTTGGCGAGAAAAATCGGGGTTTCGGGCTTCTGATGGCCGCGACTGTCGGAGTCCCGCTCTATATGTGTGGGGGCGGGACCATCCCCTTGCTTCAGCAGTGGCTTGGGTCCGGTATGAGCATGGGAAGCGCCGCGGCCTTCATGATTACCGGTCCGGCGACCAAGATCACCAATCTGGGCGCGGTCAAAATCACCCTGGGCTTGCGGCGTTTCGTTTTATACCTTGTCTTTACGATTCTATTTGCATTGTTGACTGGTCTCTTGATTGACGCTCTATTGTGAAAGTTCAAGGAAGCCATATTGAAAATACGACGACTTTATCCCCTTTTAACTTTAACCTTGGCACTCACCATGATTGGATGCGCCCTGTTAAAAGAAGACGTTGTGATAATTCCTGACGAGCGGGCGGGTTCTAATCTGGTTATCTATTTTGCCGAAAAAAATGATACTCGGCGCGCGGCGCAGGCTATTGCCCGAACAACCGGGGGCGAGCTGTTTGATATAGCTGGTAAGGAGTCGGCGCCTGACTTGCTGGATTACGATACTTTTTTTGTGGGAGCGTCTCTTACAGACGGTCGCATCGCCGCGCCGCTTGAGGAGTTTCTTGCACAGACGGACTTCATAGACGGCAGGGTCGTTCCTTTCTGGACCAGTCGGGAGGAGGCGGATTCTGGCTCGGCGGATGATTTGAACAGAGCGTTTGAAAAACTCGTACAGGGTGCGCGGTTCCTTCCTGTCGATGGATTGTTGTTTGCCGGGCGGGTAAAAGCAAAAGATATTGATGAAACCGCGGCGGCATGGGCGGAGCTCGCGCTTATGGAGCTTGGACTACGCCGTGAGGCTGGGGGAGACAGGGCGGAAGACATGGCGAAGCTCTTTGCAGCGGCTTATCCTGAACGTCTTGGTCCCGCGGTCTTTCAGGATGGGGATTGGACGCTGGAGATGGATGGGGTACGTTGGTACTATGCCCACGGGCGGTTCCTTCCACAGGAAGACGTCAATCATCCCGACGATTTCCGTCTTCAGTTCTTATACCGGTATCGTCCAGAGCCGCCTGCAAGCGTAGACGAGGCGAGTCCTTGGCGAAATACGGCTAATCAAATTATTTCCCGCAGAGAGTCGTCCGTTTCCTATGGCTTGTCTCGCTCAACCATGACGTTCGGTGCGGTTCGTTCTCTGTTTTTTGAAACTCTTTGGCAGTCCCGCGACAGAACAGAGGCGTACTCTCACCAAAAGTGGATAGATTTTCTGGGGCGGCGGGTACAAATACACGAGGATATTGCCGTGCCTTTGGGACACGTAGAGGCGCATATTCAGGAAGCGGCAAAGACTGACCCTGAAATACCTGAATGGTTCGGCAAGCTGGACAGCATTACCGGCTGGAACTGGCGGAATGTCGCGGGCAGTACAAACCGCAGTTTTCATGCGTACGGCGCGGCGGTGGATTTGTTGATGAAGGCTCAAGCGGGGATGGAGACCTACTGGCAGTGGACCGAGGCTAAAGGGACTGACTGGCGCGCCGTCCCAGCCGAAAAGCGGCAGAACCCGCCTGTTGCGGTAATCCGCGCCTTCGAGGATCAGGGTTTTATTTGGGGCGGTAGATGGCCCCGCTACGACACGATGCATTTCGAGTACCACCCGGAGCTTTTGATACTGGGAACCGGCAGGGGATAAAGCGCCGCCTTCGGCGGCTTCGAGATTCCTTCTGTTCGATTAAGCCAGCCGTCCCGCTCCGTTCCCTGCTGCGCTCCTATAGAAATTATAGAGAGGTCCCATACAATACAATTCGTATTGCCCCCTCTTGATATGATAAGGGCTTGTCATTATCTATGTTTTGATTTATTATTTAATCATGGCGGTTTTTAATTTTACAGTGCTTGACCTCATTGACATAGATCTCAAGGAGCATAACTCACTTGATATTGTCTGTCTCGGTGGACGGAAAGGGCTGAACCGATCCATACCCACTCCAGAGTTGAACAGACCTGGACTTGCATTGTCTGGATTTTTCGAATCATTTGCATATCAGCGCGTCCAGGTGTTCGGGCGTGGGGAAAACGCCTATCTGGAAAAACTCGTACATGAGGAGAAATTTGAGAGCATCCGGGAAATGTTCACATATTCTATCCCGTGTTGTATTTTCACATACGGGCAGCAGCCTAATGCCTTTTTTTCTGCGGAGGCGGAAAAAAAGGACTGCCCCTTGCTTCAGACCGCGCTTGGCACGTCTGAGTTCACGTCGCGCCTGATTCGCATACTGTCGAATATTTTCTCGCCGCGCAAGAGTATTCACGGGGTTCTAATGGAAGTGTTCGGACTCGGCGTATTGCTCATCGGTGATTCCGGTGTGGGGAAAAGCGAAACCGCCTTGGAACTCATCAAGAAGGGACATAGACTTGTCGCAGATGATATCGTCGACATTCACTGCATAAACGGCAACATCCTTTTGGGCATGGGGGGCAACAAAATTATTGGGCACCACATGGAAATACGTGGACTCGGAGTCATCAATATCACGCACCTCTTCGGTATAGGAGCAGTGCGCGACCAAAAACAGGTGCAGTTAGTGATAGAACTTGAAACATGGGACCCGGAAAAGAACTACGACAGACTCGGTCTCGACAAGAAAACAACTGAGATTCTGGGGGTGAGCGTGCCTAAAATGGAGATTCCGGTAAAGATTGGACGCAACGTTCCGGTTATCGTGGAAACCGCGGCCATGAATGAACGGCTCAGAAAGATGGGCTATGACGCGGCAAAGGAATTCAACCAAAACATCATGAAATGGCAAGAGAGCGGAACCGCCAAATTGGTATATTTCGGCGAGGATATCATATAAATTGATTGGAAGGAAAATATGGAAAGAACCATCATCGTTTCAAACAGAAGTGGACTTCACGCTCGCCCCTCAGCAATAATCGTGCAGTTGCTCAAAGACTTCAAAGCAAACGTTTTTATTGAGACGGGAGGTGAAACCGTAAATGCGAAGTCAATCATGGGGCTTTTAATGCTCGGTGCAACCTACAAAAGTCAGCTGAAGATAACCGCCGAAGGGGAAGATGCTGAACAGGCTCTGGACGCCCTGACAAAGCTATTCGATTCGAAATTTGAGGAAGAATAATCCACTCTTGCTTTGAGGCGTAAATGGACACACCCTCATTGATACCCATTTGTATATTAACCACCCAAGTATAGAGGAAGCGGGTTCGTTAATTGAAAGACCGAGATTCAATTTCAAAATAAGCCCCCGTTTCCCTCTACTCGTAAATCACCTCAAAGATACAAGACGCATCAGACATTCTTACACTTATCTATGATTTCCCGCATAACCCTATCGCAGTCTTCGTAGGCGACTTGACATGTACCAACCTGTTGATGGCCGCCCCCACCATATTTGAGGAGGAGACTACCCACGTCAACAGTCGCAGTTCTGTTGATGATGCTGTAACCCACCGTAACAGCCGCGTTCATTTTTCCCTTGCCGTCTATGGTCCACACCGATATGTTCTGCTCCGGGAAAAGCGTATAGATGATAAACCGGTTGCCTGCGTAGATAAGGTCAACACCTCGCAGATCAATGACTATGACGTTATCTTCAACGTGGGAATAACGCTTGAGCATCTCGCTATAAGGAGTGCTATGTTCAAAATACACTTTAAGACGCTCTTTCACATCCGGTAGCTCGAGGATGTTGTCGATTTTCATGTCAATGCACGCCTTAGCAAGCTTTTTCATAAGTTCATAATTGCTTATGGTGAAATCTTTGAATCGGCCAAGTCCAGTACGGGGATCCATAATAAAACCAAGCAGAATCCATCCTTTGGGGTCGATGATTTCGTCAACGGTCAGGTCGCCGGAGTCCACCTTATCAACATATTCAATCATACGCCTGAAATGCCCCAATTTAGCATCTCCACCATAGAAATCATAGATTACATGGGCGCAACTCGGCGCTTTGCGGGATACACCTTCAAAGTAAACTTTGCGTCCAAGCCTTTCACTTTCACTTGAATGATGGTCGAACCACAGGGCGCACCCTCTGACGTAGGGGATGTTTGCGAGAATGTCATTGTCGGTCGCTTTTACGTGACCATCTTGGATATCTTTAGGGTGTACGAATTCCCATTCGTCAACATAGCCCAGGTATTCCAAGAGAGCGCCGCACGCCAAGCCGTCAAAATCGGAACGGGTTAATAATCTCATATATGCCTCTTAATAAATAAAGGATATAATAGCATAACTTCTTTTATTATAAAATTCAAGGGGGGCATCAAATTTAAACGCCATTATCCTGTAAAAAGTCTTGAGCATAAACCGCCCGTTAAAACAAGGACGGTACCGCGGATAAGCCTGCGTCTTCCGCAAAACCGCACACGATATTCATATTTTGAATAGCCTGCCCAGCCGCGCCCTTTACCATGTTGTCGATGACGCTTATGACAATGAGCGTGGAGCCGGTCTGGTCAAGATGAATGGAAATATCACAGAAGTTTGATTGCCTCACACGGTTGGTTACAGCAACGCTTCCCAATGGCAAAACCCGTATAAAAGGTTCGTCTTTGTAAAATTCGGTATAAAGCGCATGAATTTCCGCCGTTTTTACTGTGATTTCCTTTGAAGGAAGGACATCGACGAGTGGGATGTAAATAGTTGCCAGAATGCCGCGGTTCATGGGTGCAAGATGCGGCGTGAAGACGAGAGGCATGGCTCTTCCGGCAATAGCCGCGAAATTACAGGCGATTTCTGGCGTGTGTCGGTGACAGCCCACTTTGTAAGGCGACATCGCATCCGCACATTCCGGAAAATGGTAAGCGCGAGTAGGATCGCGCCCTCCACCCGTAATGCCGGATGCAGCATCCACAATAATAGTACCTGTTCCGGCCAGTCCTTTTGCCAACGCCGGCATAGCACCCAATATCACGGCAGTCGGATAACAGCCCGGATTACCCACAATCACCTTACCATTTTTTGCCTTCATCGTCTGTCGATTCAATTCGGGTAATCCGTAGACAGACAATCCATGTAATTCCGGGTATTGGTAGCTCTTGCCATACCATAGGGAAAAAGTCGCCTCATCATTCCCAAAACGGAAATCTGCGGACAAATCAATGAAAGGTTTATCACATTCGATGCAGGCTTTAGCAAAAACCTCTCCTACTCCGTGAGGCAGGCTTGAGAACACCACATCGGCAGTTTCAATGACCGCGTCAGCCTTCTTCAGCTCGGCTGACACCTTCTTGAAAAGGTTTGGATACACATCTTCAATGCGGACGCCTTCATAGCTCACGGACGAAAGTTCCAAGCCATCAACATTCGGATGCTCTGTCAAAAGCCTGACCAATTCCACACCTGCGTAACCCGTTGCCCCAATAACGCCCGTCTTCATTATCTCTTACTCTTCGTAGTCGATGTTAACAATTTCGTCTTCCTCGTCGTCCAAGTCATCGAGGTCTGCGAGACTGCCCGCCTCCTCAATGTCAAAGTAGTCTTTTTCCGCGAGGTTCTGATCGGACTCCTCGTAGTAGAGGATGCGTGAACAGTAAGGACAGAATACAATATCCTCTCCTTTACGAACTTGGTTGGCGAACTGCGCGGGCAGAATCATGTGACAGCCAGTACAGACCCCGCCTTTTATGGATACGATGCCTTTACCCATCTTATGTCTGATAATACGGTCGAACTTGAAGAGCAAGTCTTTGTCAAGCCCATCGGAAATTTCTCGCTCCCGCTCCCCAAGTCGTACAAGTTGTTCTTTCTTCGCAGTGATTTCCTCGTCGATGGACTGTCTACGCCCAGCGAGGTCTTGCTTCTGCTGTTCGATGAGACTGGTGGAACGCTTAATTTCCTCAGTCAAGTCTGAGAAGCGTCGTTCTTCTTTTTGCAATTCCCTGCGGAAACGCTGTTCTTTGTCTGCCGATTCGCGGCGTTCCCGGTCCAGAATCTCGAGATCGCGCATATTGAAGTTTTCGCTCGAACCAAGGAGCCTTTCGGCCCTTTCACGCGAGCTTTCAGCCTCAAAAAGTTGGTTGCGGAGATCACCTACAGAGACTCTCACTTTTTCACATTCCTGATTCTTATCAATGAAACCCTTTTTAAGACGCGCCAGTACGTCTTCCTGAGTGTTGAGAATCTTGGGAATCTCTTGAATTTCTTTTTCAATCTCGATTCTCTCTAATAATATATTCTGTAATTCGCGCAATTTATCGAAAATTTCATCCATTACCATAATAACACTCCTTTTCTATATCAGAAAGTAGAGAGTAGGTTTTTTATCGACAAACTCTGCTTGTTCATTTTGAGCGATGTCTGCAATAAACCGACTCTTATCTCCCAAATCCTAAACATGGTCTAAATAATCTTTGATCTTGTTGCTTAAACGGGGGTTGCGGAGACGACGGAGAGCTTTAGCTTCAATCTGCCGGATACGCTCGCGAGTAACGTTGAAATAAAGCCCCACCTCTTCAAGGGTGAGCGAATAGCCATCTCCAAAACCGAAACGCATCTCCAAAACCTCCCGCTCACGCCGGGGTAAGGTCGACAGAACCTCGGCAAGATGCTCTTGTAAAAGCACAAACGCTGTGAGGTTTGATGGATTCTCCACCTCCTTATCCTCAATGAAGTCACCGAGTAAGGAATCGTCTTCCTCGCCGATGGGTGTTTCAAGAGAAATAGGATCCCGTGATACGTTTTTGACACTCTTCACCTTTTGGCTCGTCCATCCAAGCCGCTGGGCAATCTCTTCGTCAGTCGGCTCCCTGCCCAAAACTTGCATGAGCTGGCGAGACTCTCGTGTCACTTTATTAATCTGCTCAATCATATGGACAGGCACACGAATGGTACGTGCCTGGTCTGAGATGGATCGAGTAATGGCTTGCCGAATCCACCATGTCGCGTAAGTGGAGAATTTAAAGCCTTTTTGGTATTCGAACTTCTCCACTGCCTTGATGAGTCCGATGTTACCCTCTTGTACCAGGTCAAAGAACAGTAAACCGCGGTTAGTGTATTTCTTGGCAATAGAAACAACTAATCGCAGATTCGCCTTGATGAGCTTATCCTTTGCGTTTTTCAACATCCCCCTGCCACGGCTGATTCTCTTTGCCATTTCGTTGATTTCGTCTATGGATGCCTCAAATTCAGCCTCTATACTCTCGAATTTCTTTTCGGTACGCTGTATTAGACTGATATTTTCCTTTATTTCATCGGACGAAAGCCCCAGCTCAACTTCAAGCTTTTCCCGCTGACTATTGACCGCGAGCGCACGCCCCAATGAGCGTAGTTCATGTAGGGATTGGATGTGCAGGTATTTCTCAAGACATTCTTGTTCTCTCTTGTAATGCTTTATTTTGGTTGCGGCCGCGATGAATTTGTCAGAGAAAGTCAAAATTTCCTCAGGCTGAATCTCGACTTCGTTTATGGCATCCATAATGCGAATACGGAGACCAGAAATCTCGCTATCCTCGGATAAAGTCACGCCCTTGGCACCTCGGTTTAACAGCTTGCGCTTCACATCAATATAAACCTTGATATCCGGGAATACATTCTTGAGCAATTCTTTGTAAGACTGGTTGAGTCTCCGGTGCTCGCTCTGGTGTTCGGTCATTTCTTTTTTGGATAAGCTTAATTCTTTGAAGTCTTTTTTCGAGAAAGCTTTCTTACCTATTTGATAGAATTCGTTGATAATGAGACCAGATTTCTTGATGACATCTTTTATGATGTTGCCACCATCTTCCATCTGCTTGGAGAGGATGATTTCCTGCTCTGCAGTGAGAAGATTCTCTCTACCGATATCGCGAAGGTAGAGCTTGATGGGGTCGTCGACGAAAGAGTCTTTGATGGCGGCAAGTATACGCTTCTTTTCGATAACCGTCTCTTCCTTTTCGTTCGAAGCATCTTCCGCGATAAGCTGAATGTCGTTTTTAACAAGCAGTGACCATACATCTTCAATCTTATCGGTATTAGTAATATAATCAGGGAGACGCTCATTCACATCATCTTGCAAGAGGATTTTCTTCTCTTTCGCGTATTCAAGCAATTTCACGACAGCAGGGTCAAGGGTGATATCTTTTTTTAAGGAGTTTTTCTTTTCCATTTTTCAAATTCCTTGTGATTAACCTTTAAAGCTCTGCAATTCGATATCGAGATGCCCCTTTTCGAGAAGCAGTTCTTCGATTCGAGCGGTGTCTTTTTCCGACGCCGCGATGCTCAATTCCACTACGATCTTCGCTCTTCTACGTTCGATACGCTTTGCTCTGATTCTCTTTATGCCGTCTGAAATCAATTTTTCACTATTTGAAAAAAATTCATCCGAGATACTACGTTCGCTTATGAACTTTCGTACATTCTCTGAACTTATACGCGGTAAAAGGACGTCCAGTTTGATTTTATTGTCCGCTCCGACCTCATCATGTAAAAAACAATCTTCCAGTGCGATAAAAAGGTCCTTCGCAGCTGGATCTTCTATCTCTTTAATAGAAATCAGCGGCCTAAATTGAGGATAATTTCCATTTGCCGCTATCGCAACAAGTAAAAAAAGTTCATCATTTAGTCGAACAGAGACATTTTGAGGCGTGGACTTTTGAGCCATTCCGGGGTGAACCGCGGCGTTTTGCACCAGCATCCAGTCTCTCCGGTTGAAATCATTCCTCACAGACTCTCTGTCAACATGAAAGGCATCTGCTATTCGCCCAAATGCGGCATCCCTCGCAATTTCCGAATCTAGAGTATCCAAATACGGAAACATAAAGGTTATGGCTTTCTCTCCTTCAGAATTGGTATTATTAAAAGACTTACTTTGAGATAAAAAATAATCAAAATCTATTATAACACACTTTGTGTAATCTGTCAAGCTCTCTTTTCCAGATTCTTTTAAAATATCGGCAGGATCCTTTATTTGTATAGCTTTTTCTCCACTGTTTTCCTCAGGGATCGCGATATACGCAGCAAGTCCATTACGTCGGCACGTGAGTATTTCTTTGAGGACCGCGGACCGCCCTGCGCTATCGTTGTCTGGTAATATATTTATTCTGTCCACGAACCGACGTAGCAACCATGCCTGTTCGTCTGTGAACGCAGTACCGAGGGGCGCTACTGCGTTAGTTATACCGGCTTGATGCAGGGCTATTACATCCATGTAGCCTTCTGCAATATACGCCTGCTTAGTTCTACGGATTTCCGGCAGAGCCAAGTCCATAGCGAAGAGTATCTGTCCCTTTTTATAAATGGGCGATTCCGCCGAGTTGATATATTTAGGTCCATCTCCACGCAGTAGCCGCGCCCCGAAAGCCACGACTTCGCCCCGACGGTTGTTAATAGGGAACATTAGCCTATCCCCAAAGAAACTAACTTTAGGGTATTTTCTCGAAAAAAGCCCGGATGTAAGCAAAAATTCCTCTGAATACCCTTTCTTCGTCAAGAAATCAAACAGCCACCGTCTATCTGGTGGAGAATATCCAAGACGAAATTTTTCAACCATTTCCATGCTTATGCCACGGTTCAACACATAGTCCAAGGCGAACTTACCCGCATCCATTTGCATCAGACAATAATGAAAACTACCGGCGACCCGTGTATAGAGTTCTTGGAGGATACCTATTGTGGATTGTCTGTCGTCTTTTTCTTTACTACGACCGGTATTTTCGTAAACGAGTTTCACACCAAATCGTTTTGCCATAATCTCGATGGCTTCTGGAAAACTGGTTTTATCCATTTCCATGACAAAATTTAGTACAGTATCGCCCTTACCACACCCAAAGCAGTAGTAGAGTTTTTTATCCGGATTCACAGTGAACGATGGGGTTTTCTCATTATGAAAAGGACAGAGTCCCACATAACGGCCGCTCCGCTTTTCCAGTCTTACGTAGTCACCTACGACTGCGATTGCGTCCATTTTGTCTATAACTTCTTGTATGCTATTCTGTGTGATGAACGACACGTGTAGATGATAATCTATTTTCAAAAAAATTGAAAGTCTCGCCTTGTCTAATAATTTTTACATATCTGAACGGCAAAGAAATCGAACTCACGCCACGTACTTATGTTTTTTTCTTAATTATATCCAATTATGATGTAAGAATAATATTATATCATAAGAGGTATTAGCGGAGGAAACGCCGTTAAAAACCAGTGAAAAGGATAAAAAAAAGCATGGTTATTTGGTGAGTAACCATGCTTTTTGACTAAAAGACTATGGAAACTTTATTAAATATCGCTCTGAATGTCAACGGCAATTCCAGCGACAACGTATTCTTAAATGATAGGTTACAGACTATCATTGACAACCTATCATTTCAGGAGAAAATCTCCCTGTTAGAACAAGCAAATAAGGCTAGGCTTGTACATAGACTATCAACTATTCTTGATAGAAAGGAAATCAAATTGCAAGAAACTATTACGTCTTTCTTGTTACTATTCGATTCAAGCCATACTAGGAACGATATCACATCTTTACTCGTCCGCGGAAACTGCGGGACAAGGTGAGACGGTCTGTGTATTCTAAGTCACCGCCGACTGGAAGTCCTGACGCTAAACGGCTCACCTCAACACCCGCTTCCTTTAGTATCTGTTGCAAGTAAAGGGCAGTCGTGTCGCCTTCGAGTGTTGGATTTACCGCGAGGATAACCTCGTGTATATTGTACCGCTTAATACGCAAGAGAAGTTGCCCTATGCTCAAGTCGCCTGGGTTAACGCCGTCAAGGGGCGCTATCAGTCCTCCTAAAACGTGAAATTTACCACTGAATTCATGGGATTCTTCTATGACATGAATGTCTTGAGGCTTTTCCACCACACAGATAACAGAATCGTCACGCTCTGAATCCGAACAAATGGGACATGGGTCTGTTTCGGTGAAGCTTCCACATTCGGAGCAACGTCTGATTGAATCGTGGAAGCAGGCGAGCTGTTCCGCTAGAGTACGCGCGTAACTCGCATCCATATTGAGGATGTGATATGCAATGCGTGCGGCACTCTTCTTGCCAATTCCGGGTAACTTGGATAGTAAAGTAATGAGTCTGTCGATGGCGTTAAATGTGTTCACGTTGCTAGTTCCCCAGAAAAGAGGAGAGTCCAGATAGATTGCCGCCTATCATCCCGCCTGCTTCCTGTCCCACCCGTCTTCTTATCTTGTCTAACCCGTCGCTGAAAGCGGCAAGGATGAGTCCTTGCAGAACATCCCGGTCGTTGGGATTCAAGAGCTCCGGCGTGATGCGGATGGCAAGCATTTCCATACGTCCGTTTAGAACAATCTCAACCATGTCTCCACCTGCAGAACCTGTTTCTTTGATATCGTCAAGTTTCTCCTGGAGGCCGGATAATTGCTCTTGCAATTTTTGAGCGTTCTTCATAAATTCTAATGGGTTTATATTCATATCTTTTTTCCTTTATTATATAGAGCTATTGTTTAACCCTTTTACTCTACTATGGTTCCTCGAAACACTCGTACAACTCGTTCTACATCGGGGTGAATCGTCTGTTCTTGCTGGGGACTTCTATTTGCTATATAGCGTTTGAAGCCGGCGCTCAAAGAATTTTCTTCTACTGCGGAAGAAGCCGCCTTTTGCTGTGTCGGAGCCTGAACGCTTGTAGACGCTGTTAACGCGCTGCGCACCTGCGCGATTGTAGCGCGTAACTCTAGGGGTGATACCCATTTATCAAGCATACAAAGTTTCGATACAACGGACTCAAGCTCAAATCGCGGGGATAGAGAGTATCGTATGTTACGATAAAGCTCCAATAGCAATTCCAAAGCCCGCTCTATCTGGCTCCCGTTTAGCGTTTCCAGAACTTTCTCTGGAAATCGTTCTAAACTGTTTTGAAGGAGGGATTCTTTCGTTATACCTGCTTTTATAAGGAGGAGGCTGTGGTAAAAGCCAGCTAAGTCTATCGTAAACTGCTCGATACTGACTCCTGCTTCGAGTCTTTCATGGATAACGCCGAAAGCTTTTGCTATATCGTTCTCTACGCAAGCTATGGATAGCGCATTGAGACTGTCAACGCCTACTAAACCCAGTTTTTCTTTTATGACGCTTGCCGAAATACGCCCGTCTGAAAAGGAAACTACTTGGTCAAAGAGTGTATAGGCGTCCCGTAGACTGCCGGTGGATTCACGAGCTATCCAGAAAAGGGCTTCGTCTTCTACCTCAATATCCATTTCCATGCAGATTTTCTTTAAAATTTCAGCAATAGTTTCAATTGGGATAAGCCTGAAGGCAAATTGCTGGCATCGGCTTTTGATAGTGGCAGGCACCTTGTGTATTTCGGTTGTAGCGAATATAAACACAATATAAGGAGGCGGCTCCTCAATAGTTTTGAGGAGGGCGTTGAAGGCGCTATTTGAAAGCATATGAACTTCGTCTATGATATAGACTTTGTAGCGTGTGGAATTCGGAGGGAAAAGGACTTCGTCTTTAATCTGCCGCACGTCGTTGACGCTCGTATTTGACGCGCCGTCTATTTCTATAACATCCATACTCGCGCCGCGTCCAATTTCCTGACAGCTGCCGCATACCCCGCAAGGTTTTGCGGTGGGTCCCTTTTCACAGTTGAGAGAACGGGCTAAAATCCGCGCGGCGCTTGTCTTCCCGCACCCGCGGGGACCTGAGAAGAGATAAGCATGGGCAATACGTCCACTTTCAAGGGAGCTTGTTAAGGTGGCGGAGACAAATTCCTGCCCCGCTAACTCATCAAATGTCTTTGGACGCCTCCGCGTCGCCGTTACTTCATATTGCATTTTTAGAAGACAATAAAAAAACTCGCGACCGAGAATAACACGGCGCGGTAGCCTCCGCTTACCGTTGCTTCCTTCCGAACCTGGCGGGGTTGGGCGGCACTTGCCCGCATGTTTCCCGGTTCACGAGCTTCTTACTCTACCAAAGTTTCGGTATTCTTGTCAAGGGTATAATTCGTATTTTGCTTTTTTCTTACTGTGCTGTAAGGGACGGCGGACTGCAAGGATAGCATGGTACTGTTTAATTAGGCGCTACTTTCCTACACGTCTTCCCAGCGGACGCCTTGTCCCGCGGGAATGAAGGAACGGGCTTTCCTGCCCATAACCATAGTCTCAAAGGAAGGCGGAAGCCCAGGTCGAAGGACCTTTTCCGTGCGAAGAACCGCAATCATGTCTGGCGTGATAACCTCTCCGTCTTGAATGTCGCGGAGCGCATGGAGGGAGCGGTTCGTCCGCTCGTAGTTAGCCGCCTCTGAAGGCGCAAGCCGTTTCACCCCGTCACCCAGGACTTTCTCTACCAGAGACCTGCCCCGCTCACGCACAAGGGCGTCTATAGCGTCGTCTTGTATCGCAGAAACGGACTTCACATCCCTGACCATTTTCGAGAAAGCTTGCGGTTCAAGAGCGATAGGGTCATCGAGGCCTTTATCGGCTCTGGATAGGCAGAAATGCTTTTCAACCGCAGCCGCGCCCATTGCAACCGCAAGGCATGGTACCAGGCTTGGGTCCAGACTGTGATCACTCACACCCACCGGCGTACCGAATACTGCGGAGAGACTCTGTAGAACCCGCAGGTTGTAATCAGTTTCTGGCGCGGGATAAGCTGTAACGCAGTGGAGCAGGCATATTTCCCCCTTCTGTAGGGAAGCCGATGGGAATAAGGCGAGCGCGGCTTCTATGTCTCCCAATTTTGAAACGCCGCTTGAAAGCAGGACCGGCAGATGATACGAGGCGGTTTCTTTGACCAGTGCGGTGTAGTTGAGTTCTGGAGATGCTATTTTTATGATGGACGGGTTTAGATTGCGCAACTCCCGTGCGCTCCTTATGCCAAAGGGCGTGCAGAGGAATAAAAGCCCTTTCTTTTCGACCAATTCCTTCATTTCCATGAAAAAATCAGGCGTTGTTTCAAGCTGCTTAAATCGGTCAAACAGGCGTATTCTTCCCCCTGGCAGAAGCGTTTCACCGGTATTTGGGTGCAGGATTTCTTCCGCATAGACGAGTTGGAATTTGATACATTCCGCTCCTGACTCCGCGGCTGCATCTATAAGTTCCGCGCCTTTCACCTTATCCGCGTTATGCCCTGTGCCTAACTCTGCGATGATGAGCGGCGTTTGGCGGCTGTATGTTCTTGAACCTATGGTAATTTGTTTCATCTTTATATAGCGCGAGAGGGTTTTTTCGTGGAGAATCCGACCGCATCTCCGCGAACCATTGAGGGCGTGAAGCCGAATTTGCGGATACGCCCCTCCATACAGAAACGGCATTCAGCCGCTTCATCGCCTGTACATATCTTGTTGTCGTAAAGCGCATAGAGCTTGCGGACAGACTTTGGGGAAAGGTTAGGCATAACCACGTTTGCGCCCGCCATAAGCCCGCGTTCCCTGCCTTCAGGCGATATGGTACCGAGCGCGGTTGTCGCTGGTATTAGGGCTTTGGGTAAAAGTATACGCGCCAGCGCAATCATACGCAACGTCTGTGCAAGAGAGCCGCTCGGCTTGTCTGCAAACGGCGTGTTTGCGGCGGCAATGAAGGGTCCCAATCCTACCATAGCGGGCTGTAGTTCTTCCAAAAAGCGTAAATCCTCCAACAGCGTCTGGGGCGTTTGGAACGGAGAGCCGACCATAAAGCCTGCGCCCACTTGAAAGCCGATTTCTTTTAGGGTGAAAAGACATTGTTTGCGGTAGGCAAGGCTCATGGATGCGGGGTGCATCTTTGCATAATGCTCTTCGTTGGCGGTTTCATGGCGCAGGAGATAACGGCTTGCGCCTGCCGCGAAGAAGCGCTCGTAACTTTCACGCGGTTTTTCGCCGATAGACAGGGTAACGGCGTGGTCTGGATAGGCTTTGTGAACACTGCTTACGATTTCTATAATGTGGTCATCTGTGAAGAAGGGGTCTTCGCCCCCTTGAAGCACAAAAGTCTTATATCCAAGGACGTCGCCTGTTTTACACGCCAGCAAGATTTGTTCAAGGGAGAGTCGGTATCGTTCAATCTGTCGATTGCCGGCGCGGACGCCGCAGTAAAAGCAGTCATTCTTGCAAAAATTGGTGAATTCGATGAGTCCCCTAAAGAAAACCTCTTTGCCGTACTGTTCTTCCCTTATTGCGCGGGCTTGGGCAAAGAGGCTCTCCATTGATACAGGGTCCTCTGTGGTAATGTAATAAAGAAGCTCTTTATCGGTCAATTTCTTTATGAATAATAAGGCGCGGTATGACAGGCCTTTTCTATAGTTCCATCACGCGCTTTACGTCAACGGGGAATACGCCGAAAAGCCTGTCCAAGGGCGAGGAGGTGGTAAAAGACTCGCCTGAAACTTTGTTGTACACGTCCACCACGGTTTGCAGTTCGCCCGTGTTATTGTATATGGCGGACGAATACGCGGCGCGGAATAATCCCTTCTCGGCTAACTCCCGCGTTGACAAATCGCCGTATTTCTGTTTCGCCTGTTTATCAACCACGGCTACTGGACCGTCGTACCCTATGGTCCAGATAAAGTCTTTGCGGCTTAACACTTTTGACTCCACAGCCCGTGTAAGTTGCAATATTCCCGTGCGGAAACATCTTGAGCGTCTATGGCAAAGAACGTCTCAGGCGCGGAACCGGGCTTCAGGAACTTGCGATACGAGACCCCGTCCGCCAACAACTCTATCCACTGGATATAATGTTTCTCTTCCATCGGATGGGTAACTGCGCCGACTGTTACCTTATAGCCGCCGTCTTTCTTCTCAATCACCGGGACGTGCTTTTCTTTTGCGGCGTCTACCGTATTTTCCTTTATACCTTGCATTGATTCGCCGCAACACATAGGCTTGCATCCGCCGTCTTGCAGGACTTCTACTATGAGTCCGCATTGTTTACACTTGTATATATCAAACATTCTTGCCTCCATAATTCAAAATAATAACCATGTTTTTAGTATATGGAGAAAAGGCGGAAACGTCAAGGGATTCGCCGATGTACTCTGTTTTTTACCAAGACCAACGCGGGACGCGGCGCACAGTTCCAATTCCGCGCCCTCTGTTACGCGCTTTTTTAACCGCTTGACAATCCATTCCTCTTGTGTAATTATATTTCCTATGCAAAGGCGACAAGGACGTATTAAACCCTCTCATCTACTCCTGCAAGGCGCGAATTCACCCGCCCGCCGCCGTCTATGCCGTTCTGCCCCCCCCCCCGCAGAATTCTTTTATATATACAGACAAGACCGCAAAATAAGCGGACGCTCTCACCTATCGGGAAAGCAGTTGTTTCGTCTTCTATTGCTATCAGAAGACCGCGGCTTTTTTATATCTCACTTTATAGGAGGTTGCTATGGCAATCATTAACAAATTGAATGAGGTCTTACACAAGATCAAGGTAAGACTCTATCCTAATTACCTTGCTACGATTGCGGGCGCGTATATCGCCCGTACCGTTAACGAGGCAACGCTGAGCATTGAGGACATTTGTACGGCGCTCAAGACCCGCGGCGGCTATACCGGCAACTACGACGACTTGGTTGAACACGTGCATCAGTTCCTTGACGAAGCCGCGTATCAGCTCTGCGATGGGTTTGCGCTGGACTTTTCGTATTACTCGGTCCACCCTAACATCGGCGGGACCTTTGACAAGGTAACCGAAGGGCATGACAAGAAGAAGCATCCAATAACGTTTCGGTTTCGTTCCCGCGCACCGTTACGGGCGCTTGCGGAACTTATTGTGGTGGAAGTGGAGGGATTAGCGGACGTTACGGGCTACATTGACGAGTTCATCGACATCAGCACCGAAGCGGTAAACGAGACGCTGACGCCGGGCGGAATGTTCAGCATAGCGGGACATGGCATCAAGATAGCTGGGGACAAGCCTGAAGTGGGCGTTTACTTTGTGTTCCAGGAGGATCCGAGCGTACGGGTGAAGGTAGACGGGCGGCTGGCTGAGAATACCGCATCAAAGCTGATAGGGATAATACCCGCATTGAGCGTGGGGACGTGGAAAGTAGAGACCGTGACCCAGTACAGCAGGGGAAGCAATCTATTGAAAGAACCGCGGACCATAACGTTCAAGACTGGGCTTGTTGTAAAGGAGGAGGCGTAACCACGCTTTAGTGCAAGTACGCACTCGGGCTAGGTGTGAGTATGCACTCGGGCTAGGTGCAAGTACGCACTCGGACTAGGTGCAGGTACGCACTCGGACTAGGTGTGAGTATGCACTCGGGCTAGGTGTAAGTATGCACTAAAAAACAATTCAAATATTGGAGGCTGGATTATGAAAAAGGCTTTATTTTGTGTATGTACCCTGTTTGTCTGTACAGGGCTTTTCGCGCAACAGCCGGTAGTGGCTGTTGCTCCCTTTGAGGCGATTTCGGGCATCAGTTCAACAGACGCGAACATGATAACCCGTGTGTTTTTTATCCGCCTGGGCAATACCGGCAAGGTAAGCTTGGTTGACCGCGGCGTGGTGGAACGGGTCCTAAAGGAACACAGTTTCCAAGCCGGGGACTGGTCAAACCAGCAAAAGACTGCGGAACTGGGAAGCGCGTTAAACGCGGACTGGATTGTGCGGGGGGAGATGGAAAAGTTCGGCACGAATATTCTGGTAACCGTACAGTTTTACGATATAAAAACCTTTCGGTTTATGGGGGGTGCGGATATACGGCTTGCCGGCGCGGACGAGGCGTATGACAAGATGGACCCGCTGGTGGACAAACTGGTGGAGACCATATCGGCCGGCGGTGCGCGTTCTTCCACCCCAGGCGCAAGAGCGGTTCCCAGCGGGACCTATAAGATTGGGGACAAGGGTCCTGGGGGCGGTACTATTTTCTATGCGCGGGACGGTAAACACCTTGAATGCAG
>JAIRSU010000076.1 GCA_031255285.1 Treponema sp.
GCCTGTGGAAACGAAATACAACCAGGTGAAACAGAAGATGGAACTGGAAAACTTCAGCGGACGGCTTGTGGATAATATCAAACAGGATTTTTACGCGATGATGACGGCGTCGAACATGCTGGCAGGCGGACTGAGGAAGCGAATGAAAAGGAATCGAAGGGGAGAACAGAAAAAAGGAAGTACGAATACCGGGTGAATGTGAACCACGCGGTGAGGGTGCTGAACCGTGAGTTTCACGCCGAAAGGCCGGGGAGAAACAGGCGTCGGACATTACGTATCTGTGCACCCGGGGAGGCTGGGTATATCTGACGGTAATACTTGATTGAGCGGAAGGTCATCGGCTGGGACTTAAGCAGTGATATGGAGACGGTTCATACAGCCATACCCGCACTGGAGACGGCCTTTGCCAACCGGAAGTCCGTGGAGGGACTGATATTTCATTCCAACCGGGGTGCAGTATCGCGCAAAAAGCTTTCACGGGCGATCGGCTGAACGTTGTCTCGCAGTCCGCCGGAGCATGAGCCGGAAGGGGAACTGTTGGGACAACGCCTGTGCCGAATCGTTTTTCAAGACCCTGAAAGAGGAACGGGAAACGGCGGACAGCAAACATTCTGCGGAGGAAATAAGAGGCTCGGTGTTCATGTATCTTGAGGCGTATTACAACAAGATGCGTACGCATTCGGTACTTGACTATGCGGTACCCGATGTGTTTAACTATGAGCAAGTCGTTTAACACTGTCTACCCTTCGGAGTAAAGTCCAGTAATGTCCATGGAGATTATAGAAACGGCAAAGGTTGCGATAGCGAACAACGATTTGACGCTAGAGGAATTGGCGGAGTCGTTGAAGATGGAGAACAAGCTGAGGGATACGACGGACGAGTAGCGTGCGAAGCTTGTGGCAGGCATACTTATCATACTTTGTGATTCACCACCCAGAAATAAATAGAAAAGAATAGTTGAAAAAAAGAATTGTTTTAAGGACTCTGGTGAACCGCTGTGCCTTCAATGCCGATACCGTTCTCTTCAATGACGATTCTGCCTAGAATTTCAAGAGGTTTTTCAGGATTCACGGAGACGGAGAAATTGAACCGAGTGGGAACAATACCTTCCAATTTACTGCGAGTATCGTAACCCACGAGGAAGTCAAAAAGCGTACTGCTTTCTTCAGCGATGAGGTTTGTAGCCATGCCCTGCCAAATGACGTAACAATCACGATAGAGGAACGGGTCCTTCACAACATCACTGAACGGGATACGGTCATTGAGAGTATCGAAGCCCGGCACATCCATATAGGAAAGCAAGATAGTCGCCTTTGTCTTAATAGAATCTGCTGCGTTTGATTCGAGGATGCGGTTGAGGAGAACTTTTGCCTTTTCGTCGTTATATGTAGTGAAAAGACCACGCGCCTTCTCGTAATCGTTCAGAATCTGTGCTCGCGTGAGAATATACCTGTAAACACCACCTGTTTGTACAGGCTGGCTACGATCACCTTGGTCAAGGAGGCTACTGACAAGTCCGTTCCTGTCAGGGTTCGCCTGAAACGGCAATTCGAATGGAGGTTTGACGACTCTTACCGCGACAAGGACGCAGAGTACGACAATGCTTACGCCCAATACACAGGTCATAACGGCAAGTATCTTTTTCAAAGAGAATGGAATGGTCGGCAAGGGAGGATACAGTTCCGGGAGACGCCCGGAGTCAACCCATTCTGATATGGTGTCTGTTCGTGAGTGTTTTTTGATGACTTTGAGAGCTTTTTTTGCGATTCTGTTTTTTTCGTCAATATCCTGTACTTCGAGATAGAAGTCTACCGCACGGTCAGTTTCACCTCTACGCAAATAGAGTACAGCGAAACCGAGGAGGACGTTAGGCTCGCGCATCTTGACATCCCGCGCTGATTTGAAATAGTCAAGCGCACCACCGAAACTATTCGAGTAGAGGTGGGCTAGTCCTAAAAGGTAATAGCATCTGAACGACCTGTAGTAGAGGGGAATTTTCGGTTCGAGGAGATGAATCACTTCCCAAAATTTTTTTTGCCTGAGGAGACGTATCGCTTTTGTTAAGACAGGGTCCAAAGGCATTATTTTTTTTCCGCACCCGACTTTTCCGCGTTCAGTTCGCGGAGGCTTGCTTCCAAAGCCGTTATCCGCTTCTGATACGCGATAAGGGCTTGATCGTAAGTGCGTTCGCGGCGCTGATATTCTTTAATTGTTTTCAAGGATTCTTCGTGAGTCCGCTTCAGAATGTCCAATAGTTCAATTTCTATTTTTTTCTGATTAATGAGCGCCACGCGGTAGAAAGCGGCTTCGTATTTAGTGCTCTGCGGGTATTTCTGCGTAATAGACAGGAAGATATCTTGAGCCTTGTCGAAATATCCAAGCGAATAGAGACATTCGCCAGTCCAATAGAGAGCCGCAGATTTTCGTCCGGCATCGCTCGCCGTATCGTCTGGTATTCGATCCGCATAGTTTTTTAACAATACGAGCGCATCGTCAAATCGTCCTAAATAGTAGAGACAGCGCCCTTTATGGTAAGGGATTTCTTGTTTTCGAGGATTATTCCACGGCATCTGCTCCAAATCGTCCAAGTTCTTTATCGCGCCCTCATAGTCTGAATCAGCAAGCTCTGCGAGCGCCATCCAGTAGGTGGCTTCAGATTTTTGTTCCGGCGTAGCGTCTCCGTTCCGCACTTGTATCAACGCTGAAATCGACTCTTTCCACTTGCCGTCCGCATAAAGATTAAGTCCCATTTCAAGACTTGCAGATACTTGTGAAAACACCAGACCTCCACCTACAATAATATACAACAGCCATAACACTCTTTTTCTCATTTTTTCTCCTAACTTATTTGTCTTTAGAAATATTCCTAACTTAATAATAATAGGAGATCAATGATTTGTAAATTAGAAAATATTCCCATAAGTACCGTTACCGTTTATTTTTGCTCCATCAACGCTCGGACTAGAACGGGCAAGCCATAGAGTCTAATGAAGCCTTTCGCGTCCGCATGGTTATAGAGTTCTCCCGTGGTAAAACTGGCGATACTAGCATTGTAGAGAGAGTAACGCGATGTTACACCTGCGGAAGAAATGTTTCCTTTGTAGAGCTTGACCTTCACGACTCCGGTTACGGTTTTCTGGGTGGAGTCGACGAAGGCTGAGAGTGCCTCACGCAGGGGCGTGAACCATAATCCTCCATAGATTATCTCCCCCATCTTCAGAGCGACTTGTTGTTTGAAAGCATACGTTTGCCTATCAAGGCAAATATGTTCCAGCTCTTGATGTGCATAGTAGAGGATGGTACCACCGGGTGTCTCATACACACCTCGACTCTTCATACCGACTACACGGTTTTCTACTAGGTCCGTTAAACCCACGCCGTTAGCCCCGCCGATTTTGTTCAAGGCTTGAATCAGCGAGACACCATCCATTTTCTCGCTGTTGACCGATACCGGGACGCCATTCTCAAAACCGATTTCCACATACTCCGGCTTGTCTAGGGCTTTTTCGGGCGGAATGGTTATCTTCAGCATAGAATCAAGTTGCGGTTCATTGGATGGGTCTTCCAGTTCCAGTCCTTCGTGGGAGATATGCCATAAGTTGTCGTCCCTGCTATAGGAATCCGCTCGTTTCATGGGGACGGGTAGTCCGCGTTTTTCCAAATATTCTATTTCCTCCTCGCGACTCTTGAGTTCCCATATACGCCATGGGGCGATGATTTCTAGCTCTGGCGCGAAAGCCATAATTCCAAGGTCAAAACGTACTTGGTCGTTGCCCTTACCGGTTGCACCGTGTGCGATAGCGTACGCTCCTTCCTTATGTGCATATTGGACCAGTGTTTCAGCGATGAGCGGACGTGCGGTAGACGTACCGAGTAGGTATTTGTCTTCGTACACAGCGTTAGCTTTGAGCGCCGGCCATATGTAGTCCTCGACATATTCTTTCTTCACGTCAACAATGTAACAAGAAACGGCGCCTACGTCTAATGCTCGTTGTCTGATTGGCTCCCAATCCGTCTCCTGTCCTACGTCGACGCAAATGGCGACGACATCACAGTCGTAGCTTTCTTTGAGCCACGGGATTATTACCGTGGTATCAAGTCCGCCTGAATATGCGAGTACAATTTTTTTCTTACTCATAAAGACTCCTAAATTTACAGCTGTTTTAATATCACAGCCATAAAAATAATATAAGAAATATCGTGAAATTTCAACCGACCGACAGGACGTTTTTCTCCCACTCGTAGATGAATTGAAGCGCGTATTGTTGAATGCCGTTGAAATAGGTGTCTATGAAGTCTACGAGTGGTTTTCCCACATAGCGATAATGCCAGCTTTCCCACCGATAGCCGGTAACGTTCTCGTATCCATCTGGAAAGGATAGGGACCACCCGAATCTACCTGCGTTGGCGAGTATCCATTCACCTGATTTGGTAAGTGCGAAAGAGTCATCTATGGAACCGAAGTCAACCACGAGTCCCGTCTGGTGTTGGCTGTGTCCAGGACGCGCGGACTCACGGTCCGCGATTTCTCGTCCCATTTCCTTGACATTGCGGTTATAGATATTCTCTTGGTAATTGTAGGAACGGTACGTCGAAGAGACGAGCAGAGTAATGCCGTCCGCCTGCGCAGCGAATGCCATTTCCTCAAGGCTATCCGCGGCTTCTTTTCGAAGTCGTAAATCGCTTCTGTTGATGTGGTACGCCTCTGCATCTTTGAGAAGAACGAGGTCGTCCGGCTCATATTCTTTGGGCAAGGGGTGTTTCTTGTCCACCAGAAAATGGAGAAACGGATCTCCGGCCGTCGCAGACTCAAGCGCAACGAAAAACACGGAGTCCCTTCGGGCTGATTTCATAATATTATCGACGATTCCTTGTGGAATCTCTGCCCGCATTAAGACCATATTCAAATTATCCTCCTCTGTCGGTGACTCTACGATTTCAGCCATGACTATGCTTGAAGCAGGATCTATCTCTTGCGTTTGTGAGGTTTGTTTCGTCTTTGAACAGGAAGCGAATAATAGAAAAAAGATAAAGAGTGTTAGAATTTTCATTCTAAAATGATAAACTTTTTGCCAAAAGGCTGTCAACGGGGAAACGGACAGGATAGCAACTCTGTGTTTCACACACGGCGGTGTATCACACGCTGTTGAGACCTTGCTTGAACTTCATCACCGCTTCAGGAATAGACAATTTCATGAAAGAACTACGTCCCTGCCTCTCGATGTATTCGCAACAAGCTTAGAACACGGGCTCCCGGTGTTCGGAAGGGCAGTCTGCATAGAATCGCGAGGCGGAGAGTATCGTCTGTTGCGTCAACTCCTTCCCATGAGCTGTTACTGGAGCGTGACAATTGCCGTTGAGACGATGACACGCTTGTCATTCAGAAGTAAGAGGATTATATACGTAATGCGCCTATCTTGTCAAACCACTTGTCTAATTACCCATGAAATGGTATAGTTACTAATACCGGGTCTTAATCCGGTTAAGGAGATTGTTATGATTGAAGAAGAAATAAAGAACGCTCTCGACGATGTGCGTCCTTCGTTACAAGCGGATGGTGGAGATGTGGAATTCGTCTCATTCGCTGAAAATGGTACGCTTTCCTTGAAGCTCAAAGGCGCGTGCGGCGGATGCCCTATGGCGCAGATGACGCTCAAAATGGGCATAGAAAACTACCTCCGTGAGAAGATACCCCAAGTAAAAATGGTGGTCGGAGTGTAATTATTGGCGTTTATAAAAAATAAAGAGGGCTTCCCAAAACAGACTAAATGTCCGGGTTTAAGAGAAGCTCAAGAGCGGATATCTTTTGAAAGATTGCTGTTGATTTTTAGATAGTCTCGCTCTTTTAGAGAGACAGTATGGAACTTCCTCCTTATCTTGCAGTTCTTAATAATGAACAGCGACAAGCTGTTTTACATGTGGGAAATCCTCTTCTTATTTTGGCGGGCGCGGGATCTGGAAAGACACGGGTTATTACGACGAAAATAGCCTATCTGATTCGAGAACAGGGCTTTGATCCACGTTCTATACTTGCCGTTACCTTCACTAACAAAGCGGCCGCGGAGATGGCGGAACGAGCGCGCCTCATTGAGCCTCGTGCTCAATACGCTGTTTTGCGGACGTTTCATTCTTTTGGCGCGTGGTTTCTGCGGTGCAATGCAAAACTTGCCGGGTTATCGAATAACTTCATCATTTATGACGACGAAGATGCGGCTAACCTTATAGCGTCTCTACCGGAAGCGAAAGGTAAACAGAAAGCCGATGTTAAAATCTTGGCTCATCAAATAGCCCGTGCAAAAGGTCACTTCTTGGGTCCCGAAGATGCGGAGCTTTCTCGTATCAATTACCGAAAGGATTTCAAAAAAATCTATCAAGCTTATGAAAACAAACTTTTGAAAATCGGTAATGTTGATTTCGGAGACTTAATCAAGAAACCGATTGAGATTCTGCGGAACAATCCATCCCTTGCCGAAGATTACCACGACCGTTTTCGTGTCGTCATGGTTGACGAGTATCAAGATACCAATATCGCGCAATTCATTCTACTAAAAGAATTGAGCAGAAGTGAGACTTACGTGTGTGTCGTAGGCGATGACGATCAGTCGATTTATCGTTTCCGCGGCGCGGAAGTGGGGAATATCTTGGAATTTCCAGACAGGTTCCCAGGGACCGACATTATTCGGCTTGAGAGAAACTATCGGTCAACGTCCTTGATTCTGAAAGTTGCATCTTCGGTAGTCGGTAACAACAGGGGCAGGCTCGGTAAGAAGCTCTTCGCTGAACGTGGTAATGGTAAAACGCCGGTTCTGGCGTTTCTGCCGAGTCAGGACGAGGAGGCGGACTTTGTCGTGCAAATCATAGAGTCGTCCGTCAATCCGCGCACGGCGAAAAAACACGAAACGTTTGCAGCGAGAGCCTCTTATTCCGATTGGGCGGTGCTTTATCGTACAAACGCCCAGTCGCTTGAGTTTGAGACCGAATTTCTGCGTCGCCGTATCCCTTACCGTGTAGTAGGTTCTCTCAAGTTCTATGACCGTGAGGAAGTGAAGGACAGTCTTGCCTTACTTTCACTTACAGTGAACCCACGGGACATCGTCGCGTTTCGCAGGATGGTGAATAAGCCGAGTCGAGGCATAGGCGCGGTAACTATTGACAAGATAATCGCCGCCGTGCTAGATGGCGACTTATTGTCAGCGGCACGGAGAATCGCTCCGGACCTGTCTGAAAAGGCGCGAAAAGGTGTGGAGTCCTTCCTCAAGGCAATAGAGATTGGACGCGCCGCACTTAATGGCGACAATCCGCTAGAAGATATGCCTAGAGTTGCATTGGCGGATGAATCCGATAGAGACGAGGACGCTAGTAAACAAGAAAGCGTGGGCATTGCTCATGCAGATAAGCTTCATTCCGCACCGAGTGCACGTACATTGACGGAAACGAGTACCAAAAAAATGGATGATAAACTCCGCGCTAGCCAAGGTCTCTCTTTATGCATTACGGCTTTAGTAAAAGCGGCAGGCATCGCCGACTACCATCTATCTCATGATGAAATTGCGGGGGATCAACGTATAGCAAATCTACAGGAATTAGCGAATGCGGCGAGTCTCTACCCGTCGACTGAAGCAGGGCTTCTGGAATTCCTTGAACACATCGAGCTTTATCGTTCTTCTATGGAAGAAAGAGACACAGGAGACACGAATGTTGTAACGCTCATCACCTTACATAACACTAAAGGACTTGAGTTTCACCGTGTAATTATAAGCGGCGTTGAACAAGGCATATTTCCACGTGACGACGAGAGTGCCGATGATATTGAGGAAGAGCGCCGCCTCTTTTATGTGGGCGCGACGCGAGCCATGGATGAGCTTTATTTTACCTCATGTGCAGTCAGGCGTGTATATGGGCGGACTCAATCAATGGAGCCTTCGATTTTTTTAAGCGAAGTAGACGCGGACGCCTTACGGATTATCGGGCGACCTCCTTATGGTTTTAAGCCCAAAGAGATTACAGCAAGCGCAGACTTGCCGTCCCAGACTGATTCGTGGGAGGTAGGACAGCGTGTTTTCAACGACGACTACGGCTACGGCGTAGTTGTCGGAGTTCGTCCCCACCATACCGATGATAGTGTCTTGACGATACGTTTTGATTCGGGTAAAAAGATGAGCTTTTTGAGCCATCACCAAAGTTCGAAGTTGACAAAAGTAAGTCGATAACCACTTTAGAACGTTCCAACAAGATATGAGAGGGATAGATATTACCCTCTTTCTTTTCAAGGGAATTACTTATTTACATATCAAGAGAATTCGGCAAAATCTTTGCGTATGCGGCAGAAATCTTCAACATCCCCGTTTGACACCCATAGTGGGTAGGTACTAGCCTCTCAAAGGGATAAAAAGTATTGTATGGGTAGGACTCGAACCTACGACCTTCGGGTTATGAGCCCGACAAGCTACCAACTGCTCTACCATACATCTATATGATACAATGTAAAGAAAAAAATGTCAAGTGATTTATCAATTTTTTAGAAATTTATAAATCGGCTTCTATTTTCTAAACGCGGCTTTATACATTTCCACATATTTTTCGGCGGATTTTTCCCACGAAAAATCTTTCTTCATAGCACGGACGCGCATAGCTTCCACTTGAGAACGATGGTTGTAATACGCCCAGTTTGCCCAACCAACAGTGTCATAGATGGAGCGGGGGTTGAGCTGATCGAACATGAAGCCAGTACCATCTCCTGTATCTTGGCTGAAATTTTCAACCGTATCGGCAAGTCCTCCTGTATTACGTACAATAGGCAAAGTACCGTAAACCAGAGAATACATCTGATTCAAGCCGCAAGGCTCGTAACGACTCGGCATGAGGAAGAAATCGCTTCCTGCTTCAATCAAGTGGCTGTCGTCCTCGCTGTTGATGATTTTTGCCTTGAAATTCGAGAGACGAGACGCGAGACTAGTAACCTCGTGTTCGCACCAAGAATCGCCCTTACCCAGAATGACAACTTGCAGTTCCATGTCTCTACAGATGCTCCATGCGGACCCATAGGACGGACCGAAGAGTTCACCCATGCCTTTTTGTTCGGCAAGCCTGGTTACCAAGCCGATAATCGGGACGTTAGGGTTTTCGGGAAGCCCATAATGCTTCTGCAAAGCGGCTTTCGCTGCGGCCTTACCGGTCGCTACATTCACGATACCCTTTTCTCGTTCCGACTTGGACGGTTTCACCGTATAATTACGCGGGATGAAAGGATCTGTCTTAGGATTCCATATCTTGCCATCAATCCCATTAAGAATACCAATATAATCGTCCGCGCGGTAGCGCAAGGAACTATCCAACCGAAACCCGAAGGCTTGAGTCTTTGTCTCTTCGGCATAGCGTGGGGAAACCGTGTTAAGCTTATCAGCACAGTGGATACCGGCTTTCAGGAAGTTCATCATATTCCAATCTTCAAAACCTGCCTGATGGAAAATATCCCATCCAAGCGCAGTATTTGGGTAATTATCCTTGTGATAGATTCCCTGGTAACCCAAGTTATGGATAGTAAGAACCGAAGCAGTTTTCTCGAAACCGTCTTTTCGTTCCACATACTTCAGGAAAACAGTAGCCAAAGCCGCTTGCCAATCATGGACATGGAGAATGTCAGGGTACCAATCCAGTTTACGGCAAAGGTCAAAGACGACACGACTAAAGAAAGTAAAACGCCGAGGATTATCAAAATAGTCAGGCTCCTTATCGTAACCATAGAAGCCCTCCCTACACCCAAAGAACTCATTATGTTCGATGAAATAAATCTTGACCGGCTTCTCCTTTGAAGAGCCGGGCATATTCGCGGTCCAGGCCGCACATTTAACCACTTCGTTATTCATCGGACTAGAAAGCGTTAAATTCAAGTTTTCTAGACCATAACGCTCCGTATCGACGACAAAGTAGCGGGGAATAACAATACGTACCTCATGCCCCATATTGGCAAGGGTAAGGGATAGGGCGGAAACCGCATCGGCTAATCCGCCGGTTTTTGCAAACGGCGCCGCTTCACTCGCGGCCATTAATATTTTCATAACGCCTCTTCCGTTCTATGTATTCTCAAGAAAATAATCTCTCACAAAACTATATTCAATATAATCAAATAAAGAAACTATGTCAAGTCTATCTTGATTTTCCAAAAGAAGCATTGTAAGATTATAGAAAATCAGCATGAGTAAGGAGTATTTTTTATGGAAAAAGAAGCTATCGTCCAGGCGGCGAATGACTATATTGTAAAAGAGAAGAATGAGGCATTCAGCGCCCAAGTGAAGGAACTTCTCAAAGCCGAAGACTGGAAAGAACTAGAAGATAGGTTCTACCGTACATTAGAATTCGGCACTGGTGGGTTGCGTGGCGTGATAGGTGGTGGACTTAACCGCATGAATACATTTGTTGTGAAGTCAGCCACTCAGGGACTCGCCTCCTACATAGCCAAAGCCTTCCCGGAGAAGGCGGCTGGAGGTACACTTTCCGCGGTCGTCGCTTATGACAGCCGACATTATTCACCCGAGTTCGCCGAAGCAACCGCACTCGTATTCGCAGGTAACGGCGTTAAGACCTATCTGTTTTCGAGTCTGCGCCCCACGCCGGAGCTCTCGTTTGCCATAAGACGACTAGGTTGTGAGACCGGCGTAGTTGTTACGGCCAGCCACAACCCCAAGCAGTACAACGGGTACAAAGCCTATTGGAACGATGGGGCGCAGGTTATTCCCCCGCACGACGAGAACATCATCAAAGAAGTAAATGCGGTAACAGAGATCAAGGAATTGGACAAAGAAACCGCCATTGCACAGGGGCTATTGAAAATCATTGACAAAGAGATAGATGAGCCGTATCAAGACATGGTACGGAGTAAACTATTCCGCCCAGAGCTTGTCAAGGCCAAGGCAGGCACTGTGAAAGTCGTGTACACACCCCTGCATGGCGTCGGCGCTATGCATGTAGAGACCATATTATCCAGACTCGGCTTAAAAGTCATTACCGTGCCGGAGCAGCGCGAGGGAGATGGAGACTTTCCGACCGTAACGTTTCCCAACCCTGAAAAATCTGCGGCAATGGAAATGTCCGTAAACCTCGGCAAGGCGCAGAATGCAGACGTGGTTATGGCTACCGACCCGGATGCAGACCGCTTTGGAATTGCAGCCCCAGACGGCGCAGGTGGATTCACCTTGATTACCGGTAATCAAATGGGCGCACTCTTGGAAGATTACATATTCCTCTCACTCAAAGAGCAAGGAAGACTACCGAAAAACGCCGCTATGGTCAACACCATTGTGACGACCGGTATGCACAAGAAAATAGCCGAGTTCTATGGAGCAACGTGTCTCCAATGTCTCACGGGCTTTAAGTGGATTGCAGACCTCATGCGAAAGGCGGAAACAGGCAGTATTCCCTACACGATTGTGTTCGGTACTGAGGAAAGTTACGGGTACCTCGTGGAGAATGAAATCCGTGACAAGGACGGCGTATCCGCGGCCGCGATGACCGCTGAAATGACGCTCTATTGGCGAAGTCAGGGCAAGAGCCTGCTCGACCGCTTGAACGAGTTGTACCAGATTGCAGGCTATTGGGAAGAGTTGAGCATTGAGAAATACTTTGAAGGCATCGAAGGACCAGCCGTTATGAAAGGCATCATGGAAGGCTTCCGTAAATATCCGCCTAAGACGCTGGGCGGCATAGAAGTAGAGAAAGTCAAAGACATAGGTAACTCGATTACCATCTTTCCCAATGACCCGAACAAGAAAGAAGCGATTGAACTTCCTAAAAGCGATGTGATTCAGTTCTTTCTGAAAGACGGAACGGTTGTGAGCGCACGTCCGAGCGGTACAGAACCGAAAATCAAGTTTTATGCCACCTGTTGCGCCCCGCTTACGGACTGTGGACTGGCGGATGCAAAACAATCAGCATCGCGTAAGCTTGCCGCTATTAAGACAGAGCTGAAAAAGGCGATGGGAGAGGTTCTTTAAACGCTTCTTGCTAAAATAAACATTACAAAAGTACGGTTCAGCTTGCATATCCTCGATAAAAAGAGGATATGTACTTTTACTTGAGAACACCCTAGTACAGAGCGGACTTGCCGCCGTCTTGAGCGCCCTCTCTATGCCTTTACTTGAGAACACCCTAGTGCAAGACGGACTCGCCGCCGCCTTGAGCGGCCTATGCCGATATTCCAAAGGCGTAAGATAAACGAATACCGCTGGGGCAAGCCCGCTTGATGCGAGAAGAGACTCCGCCTTTACACAAATGACGCATATTCCTCAATGGTTGTAATACCCCCGAAAAGTAAATATAATAGACGAATGAGCCCCAGCAAATCTTTCATATCTAATATCAATTTTAATATCAATACAAGAGGCGCCCTCCCTTGGTCTAAGGGACATTGTTTTGAGTACCGCGCGATCCGTTTTGTTCTTTATTTCTTCCTTGCTTACGGCGTAATGAGCGCCGCGCTATTGCGCCCTATAGATGCAGGCGCGGAACCGCTCTCCATATTCTCCGCGGGGGACCCCGTGATTGAAGACATACGGTTTCTCGCGCGGGAGGCCGGGCGCAGTCTCACCTCCCTTACGCCGCCCCTATCACGGGATGAAGCCGCGTTGTTCTTGAGTGAGTTTGACGAAGAAACACTCTCGCCCGCGGGACGTGGAGCGTATAATCGTATCCGTTCTGCGCTGACGCCCAAAACTCTGTTTTCGAGCGGCTTCTTCAGCCTCGCCATACATACAGAATTAACAGGCGAGATGCGAGCCAGAACCAATACAGCTATTACGTGGGAGCAATACGCCTATCGCTTCAAAGACGCTCCTCCATTCTTAACCATACCGATAAGCCTCTTCTTTGGGGATGCGGTTCAGTTATTCATTGAGCCGAGTCTTAACAGCGACCCGTCCGCATTTGATGAAGAAGGCGCGGTCTTTGGGACGAACCTGCCGTACAAGCCCGGACATTTTGACCTCAATATACCTCTGCGCGCGTTTCTGGCTATAGGCGGACCATGGTGGAGTTTTGAACTGGGGCGGGACAGGGTTTCGTTCGGCGTTGGGCGCACAGGCAACATGGCGGTGTCAGACACGCCCGACTACTATGACATGGCGCGAGTCTCTCTATTTTCGTCCGTACTCAAGTATTCGCTGTTGATAAGCCAAACGCCCCTCCACCTCTTTGGACCAGGAGGCGACTCCCTGCTTACGGACAATGCGAATACGCCCAATTTCGAGGCAGGCGGGCTTATGGAGACGACTAACCGTTATCTTTATATACACCGACTCGATATCCGCATATTCAAGAAGGTTTCACTTGCACTCACCGAAGGCGTCATGGTGGGGAATTCGCCGTTGGAACTGCGTTTCCTCAATCCATTGATGGTTTTCCACTCCTTCTTTTCGTGGCGGGACCATCCAGAGTGGAATAAGGGCGCGGACAGGAGCAGTATGACAGGCTCGCTTTTTTCTTTTGACATTGAATGGGCGGTGTTGCCGTCATTAGCGGTTTACGGACAATTTGTGCTGAATGAACTCTCCACACAATACGAAGCAGACAATCACCCTGAAAGTCAGGCGCCTAATGCGACGGGTTATCTGGCAGGCATAGAGATTGCTCACGATGTTTCTGGATGGTGCGGGGTTTTCTGGGGGGAGTTTGCGTATATGGATCCGTTTCTCTACACCCTGTCGTCTCCTTTTGCCAGCTATATTTGGATGCGCCGTCTTGCGGAGGTGGGGGAGAAGCCCTTGCGGTATACATGGATTGGGCATCCGCAGGGTAGGGATACGATACTCTTTGCCGTCGGCTCGTCTCTGTCCAGGGATGAACTGACGTTTAAGGTGGACGTCTCATTTACCCTCAAGGGAGAGCGCGGTATACGGTGGGACTGGGGCATGGGCGAGGGGTACAATGACCAGACCACGCCGAGCGGGGTAGTGGAACGGCGGTTGGCTACGGTCATCGGTTCAACATGGCGGGCGTTGCCGCAGGTAACGCTTTCAGGGCGGATTGGGGGCGCATATATATTCAATGACGGGCGTAAGGATGACGAGTACGGAGGCTTCTTATCGCTGGCTGTGCAGGCTTTTTTTTAACGTTGCAGGTTCGAAAGTATCATATTGCAAAATCTCGCATGAGAGACTACAATAAAGATAATAGGACTGATGTATTGCCGTTTGAATAGCGCCCATTGCAAGTCCTTATTGACAAAGTTGATTATTTGCCGTTTAATAGTGGCTAGAGAGGCGGGTTATGATAGGGAGTCTGATAAAGAAACTCATTAAGGCCGCCGGCGCCGTATGGAATAATTGCGTCATATCGGGCGTTAAGGACGAAGAGAGAATTGCTAACGGACACGCTCAGATCGCCATCGCTTCTGGGTGCTAGAGCGCGTAAAGAACGCCAATATATAATAACGCTTACCAGCTACGGTAAACGGGTAAAATCAACTTTTGCGTAGGGGTGGGAACGACAGGCAGATGAAGAATATTATACATAGGTTTCCAGAAATAGTGGACTAACTTCACTAGTGGGCGGGCTATAACGCATCGCGTAACTGAGTTACATCGCATCGCGTTACTGAGTTACATCGCATCGCGTTACTGAGTTACATCGCATCGCGTTACTGGGTTACATCGCGTCGCGTTACTGGGTTACATCGCATCGCGTTACTGGGCTACATCGCATCGCGTTACTGGGCTACATCGCGTCGCGTTACTGGGCTATAACGCGGCGGGGGCGGTGAACATGCGCTCCCAAAAAGAAGCTTGATAAAAAGACTATTTTTTATATACTGTATTTATTATAATCGTATCATTATCAATGAAAAGATGCAGCGTTGCGGTCAACGAGTATAATAAGAAGTCAGAACGACAGGCGTTGAGAGAACAGACGAAGTTTGGGAGAAGAGTATGAAAAAGGTTTTAACGGTTATTGTGGTACTCGTTGGGAGCATGGTTGTATACGCGCAAGACACGGACTTCAACTTTTACGATGATGGAGACGGCGTTACTATTACGATGTATATGAGCAAGAATGCGGCGGCGGAAATACCGTCTCAGGTTAACGGGAAGCCCGTAATCACTATCGGAGAAAAGGCGTTCGCGCGCAAACGGCTGGTGAGTGTGCTCATACCAGAGGGCGTTACTGCGCTTGAAGAGGGGGCGTTCGCGGACAATCGGTTGACGAGCGTGGTTATTCCTGACGGTATCGCGTTCATCGGAGACAGAGCGTTCAGCAATAACCATCTGATGAGCGTTACTATCGGCGCAAACGCGGCCTCTATCGGAGAGAGGGCGTTCTATGGCAATCGGCTGGCGGGCGTGGTTATTCCAGAGGGCGTTACCGCGCTTGAAGAGGGAGCGTTTTACGGCAATCGGCTGACGAGCGTGGTTATTCCTGACGGCGTTACGTTCATCGGAGACAGGGCGTTCAGTAATAACCAGTTGACGGATGTTACTATCGGCGCAGGCGTCGCCTCTATTGGGTATAGGGCGTTCTATAGCAACCGCTTGGCGAGCGTAGATATTCCAGAGGGTGTTGCTTTGATTGGAGAAGGGGCTTTCGCACGCAACCAGTTGACAAGCGTGCAAATATCCAATCATGTCGCGGTCATTGGGTACGAGGCGTTCGCCAGCAATCGGCTGACGAGCGTGGTCATTCCCGACGGGGTAGTCTTTATCGGGAAACGGGCTTTCGCAGACAATCAGTTGAGAAGCATCGCAATAGGCGCAAACGTCAGGCTCGGCGACAACGCATTAGGCGATAAATTCAACCGCTTCTACAACGACAACAATAGGCGTGCAGGAACCTATACCTACCGCAACTCCGAGTGGAGTTTCACAGACTAATAGGATTCGTCCAGGCGGGGAGGGGAGGGCGTTACGGTCATCGTCTTGACGAGACGCAGACGGTGCTGACGGACAGAAGAGGAGAGGGCGGCGCCGCCGAAATCTTGGGAAGTTATAAGACAGGTTTTGTCTATAAAGGAGGATAATATGAGGCAAATTTTGGCGGCTATGGCGCTTGCGGCGAGTGCAGACTTTGAAGTAATAGACGGCACCAGCGGCGTGATTATTACAAAGTATATCGGTCGGGATGTTGCGGTGGAGATACCGCCGCAGATTAACGACAGGCCGGTAACAGTGATTGCGGATAGGGCGTTCAGAGACGCTGGATTGACGAGTGTCGTGATACCAGAGAGCATCGCGTCAATTGGGGACGAGGCGTTTGCCCATAATCACTTGGTGCGTGTGATTATTCCCGCGCGCGCCGCCTTTATCGGGATATTAGCTTTCGCAGGCAATCAATTAACGAGCGTGGTGATACCAGAAGGCGTTGTTTCTATTAGTGAATATGCTTTCGCTCGCAACCGATTGGAGGGCGTGGTGATACCGAACACTACCACCTCTATCGGGAGCGGAGCATTCTCCGGCAACCAGTTGGCGCATATAGTTATCGGTGCAAACGTCAGACTTGGCGGGTACGCACTGAATGAACAGTTTGAATATTTCTATAGTGAGAACGGCAACCAGGCGGGAACCTATATCCTTCATAACTCCGAGTGGAATTTCAAACGTTGACTTTGTCTGTTCGGCGGCTGGATGCGGGTTGTTCCGAAGTGAGCGTTGTCTGAAAGAGACGGAACGCCGCATCTTGATGGAGCAGTGGAGGCGGCGAGTCAGGGACGTCTATCAGACAAAGGCTTTGGAGGAGAGCGTGAAGAGGATTTTAGCGGCTATTGCAGGGCTCGTCATGGGCGCATGTGGTAATGCAACCTTTGAAACAACGGTGAATAATAACGGCAGTGTGACTATTACGAAGTACCTTAGTCGGGAACCTGTGGTGGAGATACCGTTGCGGATTACTGGCAAGCCGGTAACGGGTATTGGAAACGAGGCGTTTTCCGTCAGGGAGTTGACGGATATAATAATCCCGGACAGCATTGTCTCAATCGGGGAGAGGGCGTTTTACGGCAATCGGCTGACAAGCGTGGTGATACCCGACAGTGTGGACTCTATCGGGGAGAGGGCGTTTTCCGATAACCAGTTGACGAGCATAGTTATAGCGAAGGGTGTTGCCTCGATTGGCGCGTGGGCGTTTTTTCGTAATCCCCTGACGAGTCTGGTGATACCAGAGGGCGTTGCTTCAATCGGGGAATATGCGTTTTCCGAGAATATGCTAACGAGTGTGGTTATAGCAGAAGGCGTTGTCTCAATCGGGGAGAGGGCGTTCTTCAAAAATCAATTGACGAATGTAATAATCCCCGACAGCGTGGAGTCTATCGGGATATGGGCGTTTTATAGTAATCAATTGACGAATGTTACGCTGGGGAAAAGTGTTGTCTCCATTGGGGACAGGGCGTTTGCCCATAATCGGTTGACAAGTCTAGTCGTCCCCGACAGTGTGGAGTCTATCGGTATGGGGGCGTTTTCTGATAACCAGTTGACGAGCCTCGTCCTCCCTGACGGTCTCGCTTTTATTGGGGAGAGGGCGTTCTATGGCAATCGGTTGACGAGCGTTACGCTGGGCGCGAATGTCTCGCTGGGAGATAACGCATTAGATGAGGAATTTAACCGCTATTACGACAATAACAAGAGGCGGGCGGGGACCTATACCTTGCGTAACACCGAATGGCGTCTTGTTGTGCAATAGAGGAGAGGGGTTTGAATAAAGGAGATAAAATGCAAATAATCGATTTACGGAGCGATACCGTAACCCATCCAACCGCCGCAATGCGGACCGCTATGGCGGCGGCGGAAGTGGGGGATGATGTGTATGGCGACGACCCAACGGTGAATAGGCTGGAACGAATGGGCGCGGAGATGATGGACAAGGAAGCGGCCGTCTTTACGCCGTCCGGTACATTTGGCAATGAACTTGCCCTTTTTACCTGGTGCCCGCGTGGGAGTGAGGTGGTTTTAGGCGAGGAATGTCACATTATCCAGCACGAAGCGGGCGGAGCCGCGTTCATTGCTGGCGTACAGACGCGGACTGTACCTGCGCCGGACGGGGTTATCACTTACGCTGCTTTGCAGACGCGTCTGCGTAGAGCGAACCTTCATGCACCGGCGACTTCTCTTATTTGTCTGGAAAACGCCCATTCTTCCGGGCGTGTCGTTTCTCTGGGGGATATGGACGTTGTGCGCTTGCTTGCGGACGAATGGGGGCTGCCTATTCACTTGGACGGGGCGCGGATTTTCAATGCGGCTACAGCGCTCGGCGTCTCTGTGCAGGACATAGCCGCGCGCGCCGACTCGGTGATGTTTTGCCTGTCCAAAGGACTATGCGCACCGGTCGGCTCGCTTTTGGTTGGGAATAAAAAGTTTATCGCGGCCGCGCGGCTCAAGCGTAAGGTTATGGGGGGAGCGATGAGGCAGGCAGGCGTTCTCGCCGCAGCGGGTCTCATCGCGCTTACCGATATGGCAGTCCGCGTGGGCGAAGACCACGAGCGCGCTAAAGCTCTCGCCCGCTTCTTGTCAACCCTGCCTAACGTGTCCATCAATGTCGACGCTGTACAAATCAATATGGTATTCTTTTCATACCCGCCCGCCCGCTCCCGCGTAGCCGCGGGCCGCATCGTGTCCGCTTTCGCCAAAAGAGGCGTCCGCATAAGCCCGCCGGAGGACGGCGTGTTCCGCTTCGTTACCCATTACTGGATTGGCGATAAAGAACTAGAAATCGTAAAAAAAGCAGCCGAGAAGATATTGACAGGGCATTAGAAGGCTTTCAGTATTTACCTGACAGCAGGGTTATAAAAGCAACCCATAAGTAGAGCGTATAAAACCGCTTATCATTCCTACACAAAAAGAATACAACCTTATCAAGACCGCCTTGACGCTCTTTCTATTATAGCGGGCTATAGAGTTAGAGTGAGCACCTTTCATAAAGCAGAAGTAATAAATCATAACCATGTACGGGAGACCTGTATATCTTACAGTAAGGATATGACCAAGAAAGAGATAATAGAGCAGGTTTTTGATTACTACGTGTCAAAAGGAAGCCTCGGATTTGACAATGGTTTTGTGAAAGAGATTTTAAGGGAGGCAAAATCTTCGACCAACCCGTATGATATAATAACAAAAGTGGATGATATGTCGAAACTCGCCATTTGGCGGTTTTTCTCCGCCGCGTTCCGGTATTACGGAGAAGCCGTTGCATAGGCCGGTGTGGCAGACTCCCGGTAAACAGTGCGCCGACTGTTCAAATTACGAATATCTCGTATCGCGCTTGTCGGTAATAAAGCAAATGGATTATAGCGCAATCCCACCGTATTACACACCCGGTATATAAAACCAACACAATCGTTTACGGGAATGGCAAAATACGGGGGATTATTTTCCCATTGATGTATCAATAGCCATATATTATTCATCGTTTGCTCATCAACAAAAAAATCCACATATTCCTGAGTGCGCGGATATTCGGTTTCATATAATAATTTACCTTTCCTTGTTATAAGTTTTCCCGGCGTACTCGGATAAAATCCCCATACGCCGTTACGTTCAATGGAAACCGAAGCGTGTCCGGCTATAGATTTTTTCCCCTCAACGAGGGTTCCGCTTCCGTATGCAAGAAAGGTGATTTTGTAATAGCGTTCATCCTCCGGAGCGAGGGTAGCCAGCCCTGATGTCGCACATAAATTGAACAGCAGGACTGGTAATATCGTCAAAACCAGTAGAACAATTTTCATTGAACCCTGATTACTTTGCAACACGGATAATATTCCGATAAACAGTAACGCCCTGTCTTTTTTAGTTTTCATAAACGCTCCTATTAAACAAATGCGCGTATACCCGCCTTTCACGACGGGCATACCCTGTGTTTTTGCCGGTATTGTTTTTCAGTCCACCTGAATTACTTTGCCGGTAACGGCGTATTCCTTGTTCGTGTTATCGACATCCCTGCCGGAAACCCAGACAATATCCCGGATGTCAACGGGGACGCCG
>JAIRSU010000089.1 GCA_031255285.1 Treponema sp.
GGGCTTGCCGCCGCCCCTCAATGCATCTCAAGCGGGCGGGCGTGAGCGCGCCTTTTGTCTGAGGCGCTATGCGATATGGTGTATATCTGTACCTACATTTACGGGGGGGGGGGGTAGAACCACTCGTATTGCCTGCGCAATCCGAGTCAGCGAGTGTATAGTTTGTCGAACCCTTCCAGTTCTGTTTCATCATGCGTCTATTATATAGGCATATCACAGAAATTGCAAGGAGATTCTCGACGAATCTTTCTTTTTTTCAAAAAATATGCGCCTCACACAGGAGATGAGCGGATACCACACGCAGAGCGCTTGCTGTGAGTTTAACGGCTCCTCACTTGTCCATTCCCAACGATTCTGTATTTTATCGTCGTCAGTACATCGAGCCCCATGGGACCGCGCGCGTGAAATTTCTGTGTGCTAATGCCTAGTTCCGCGCCGAAACCGAACTCGCCGCCGTCCGTGAACCGTGTGGACGCATTGGTATATACGCATGCGGCGTCCACTTTATCAAAGAACTCCTCCGCATTCCTAAGGTCATTGGTGAGTATGGCTTCCGAATGTCGGGTACCGTAACGATTGACGTGGGCTATAGCTTCGTCAAGATTGGTAACTGTCTTGACTGCAAGAATGTTATCCAAGAACTCAGCCTCCCAATCAGATTCTTCGGCCGGCTTGACCAGTATCTTCGGGGAAATATCTCCCAACGCGGCGCGTGAGAAATCATCGCAACGGAGCTCGCATCTGCCTCCTAACCGTTTTGCAAGCACAGGCAGCAATTTCGCTGCCGCGTCTTTATGCACGAGGAGCGTCTCTACCGCATTGCACGCTCCTGGTTTCTGCAACTTGGCGTTTTCTACGATGGAAACGGCTTTCTCTATGTCCGCCGAAGCATCAACGAAGATATGACAGTTACCCTCTCCTGTCTCAATAACCGGAACGCGGGCATTGCGGACGACCCGTTGGATTAACTCTCGCCGCCCGCGGGGGATGGCTGCATCAATAAAACCCCGTGCGCTGATTATTTCGTCAACCTCGCCGCGGTCGCCTGAGTCCGCAAGCGCAAGTGCTTGAACCTCGCCCCCGCCTACTGAAAGCCCTTCTTTTATTGCGGTTGTGAGCGCCTGATTTGATTCGAGCGCGGCGGACGATCCGCGTAACAATGCGGCGCACCCGGCTTTATATGCCAGAGCGAAAGCGTCTACCGTAACATTAGGACGAGACTCATAAATAATCGCAATAACGCCCAGCGGTACGGTTATCCGCTCAATGAACAGTCCGTTGGGCGTACGCCAGCCTGCAATCGTCTTGCCGATGGGGTCGTCGAGGCGGATAATGGACTCCACCCCCTGAATGACGCCGTCAATACGCGCATGATTAAGCGAAAGCCTGTCGACAAGGCTTTCCTTCATCCCACGGCTCCGCGCCTTCTCTACGTCTTTCTCATTCGCCGCAAGTATGGAAACCCGTTGTCCATCTATCGCGCCGCATACGGCTTTGAGCGCTGAGTCCTTCTGTTCCCGGGTTGCGTTTGCGAGCCGCGTCTGCGCTGTTTTTAGCAGGGTGAAATCTATCATTTATACGCTTCCTTCGTAAATGATGCGCTCATATCCGTCGACTGTTACGATGATGTTGTCTTCAAAGAGCTTCATGCCGTCTGTAACTTGTCCCACAAAGGTGAGTCTGGGGTTGACGTTGTGCAGGGTTTCACGGGACAGCTCTGAAGCGCCTTCCAGTATAAGCGCGTCCACAAGGCGCAGAATGGGGATAAAGGCTTTATCTAAGGTATGTGTAAGGAGAACTTCGCTTCCGCTAGGCCTCCCCCGCAGGAGCGCGGCGGCGGTTTCAGCAGAATGAGCCTTGAGGATGCGCCCGGTAATACGCGGTCCAAAGCCGCGCGATCCATATCCTAGTATGCTCCCTATAACATGGACGCGGATACTGTTCGTGGCTATCGGTGAATTGACGGGCAGTCCAGCCGCGACCACCACCTTATCCGCGCTTTTGGCGAATCCGCCTTTTATCGCCGCAGCGATGACGCCTTGTATCATAGCTTCGGAGTCGTCCTCCTTTCGTACCGCAACCGGCGCAACACCCCAGTAAAGCAGAAGTCGTCTTCGCACCTTCTCGCAGCTGGAAGCCCCTACAATGGGACGCTGAGGGCGGCATTTACTCACTAATTGGGCGGTGTGCCCACTCATTGTGGGGGTGATGATGCACGCCGCATCAATGCTGTCCGCAGTCAGCGCCGCGGAGCGGGCTATCACTTGCCCGATTTCAGACTCGGTCGGACGATGCTGTCTGTGATAGTCGAGAGTTGCGGAGTAGGCTTCGGAGACTTCTACGGTACGGGCTATTCTGTCCATCATCTCAACGGCAAGCTCTGGATACGCGCCGTTGGCGGTTTCGCCTGAGAGCATCACGCAGTCCGCACCGTCTAGTATGGCGTTAGCCACATCGCCGGCTTCCGCGCGCGTGGGACGGGGGTTGCGTATCATGGAATCGAGCATCTGAGTCGCAGTGATCACCGGTTTACCTTCACGGTTGCACAAGCCGATGATGCGCTTCTGCGCCAGCGGGACCTGTTCAGGCGGTATCTGTACGCCCAAATCCCCCCGTGCCACCATAATCCCAGCCGATACGCGGATGATTTCCTCGATGTTGGAAAGCCCTTCGTCGTCTTCGATTTTGGAAATGACCTTCATATCCGAGCCTATGGACGCGAGGAATTTCTGTATCGTCGTAACGTCTGAAGCTTTGCGTATAAACGACGCCGCGACATAATCCATGTCTTGTTCATGCCCAAACTGCAGATCTTCCTTGTCCTTTTCCGACATAGCGGGCAACTTGGTATGCACACCCAGAATGTTGACGTTTTTCCGCGTTCCGAGTTCGCCGCCCGCTAGCACCGTACATTTCATCACACGCCCGTCAATCGCGTCCACTACGAGCGATAACAAGCCGTCCGCAATGAGAATATGCGCCCCTATCTTTATATCGTCAATGAGCTGCGTATAGCTCATGACGATGCGTCCCTTTTGGGTAAACGCACCATCATCGCCGAAGCGTTGAATCGAGTCCACCTCGGCGATGACGTCTATATGTTCTCCGTCTTCAAGAAGTATCTCGCCTCCGTCTTTAATGACGCCAGTTCTGATTTCAGGACCTCTGGTATCCAGAAGCAGTGCAATAGGAACTTCTTCGGCCGCGGCCGCTTCCCTGACCATAGCTATACGCCCTGCGTGTTCTCCATGACTGCCGTGAGAGAAATTGAACCGTGCTATATTCATGCCATTCCGTATCAGGGAACGCGCACGTTCAACCGAATCCACAGACGGACCCATTGTACAAATGATATGGGTATTCCGTATTCTTTTCATAGTTACCTCCTTGTCTATTTGACTCGCTCTTCCTTTATTTTTCTGTTTCCTTCCCAGACGGCGCGTAATACGACCTTGCCGTCCAGATAAATCTCTTCTATTTCTTGGTCTCCGCTCTTTCTCACTGTCCGTTCAAGCACACCGTTATTGTAATTCTTTTCCAATACACGGTCACCGGCAGAATTGTACTCGTATTCAACTCGTCTTTCCTCCACGACTTCCCCCCGCTTTTCCGGCTTGTCCTCGACGATTTCGGCTGATTCTTCTGCGTCTGCGTCTTTGGGCTTCTCGAAAAACTGCTGTTCAACAACAGAAATTCTATCGCCCGCCCAAGTATTCTTCGTCTCAACGAGTATACTGCCGCTCTCGCCGCGCTGAGTTTCCGACAACACACGCCCTCTGCTGTCAGTGGTATAAAGCGTATTGGAGACCGGACCATCCTCCGCCAGGAAGTTGGAACGGTTTATAGGCGCAGCCTTGACGAAACTGGTATCTATCTCCTGCCGCAGTTTAACAGGCGGAAACACGACATGGAATTGTCCGAACTCAGGCCTGCCCTTCTGAAAGACCCGCTCGACCGCACGGAGAGAAGCGGATATTGAATAACGGTAATAATCGGTGTAGACCGTTGTTTCCACGGTTTCAAATTCAGGTTCAGGTGCAGGCGTCTGCGCTTCGGCGGATTCAGAGTCCACATCGTCTGGGAGACTCTCTTCAGCCTCCGATACGGAAGCCAGTATTTCGGCAGATTCAGAGCCCATATCGTCTGGGGAACCCTCTTCAGCTTCTGATACGGGAGCCTGTGCTTCGGCAGATTCAGAGCCCGCATCGTCTGGAGGTCTCTCTTTTTCTCTTTTTTCCCATATCCGCGTTTCGGTCCGCACAAGCGTCTGTCCTTTGTAGAAGTATTTGATGAGAGTCTCCTTCTCGTCAAAGAGGCGTTCCTCTTCGATGAAGCCGCTTTCGTTATATCGCTCAATGAAGGCGACAGACGGCGCCGCGTTTTGCTCAATAACCATGGCCGCGATGACAGCACCCCTGCCTTTCTCATCACGGAAAACCCACTGTTCCCTGATAGGTTTGCCATTTTCAAAAAGCATACGGAAGTCTATCTTGAGCGCGGGGTTGTAATACGGGGTAAGGGCTGGGGGGAGTCTGTCTGCGTCGACAACCGCAAGCGCAAGGCAATTCTTGCTCCGCAACGCTACAATCCGAGAAGGTGCGGGAGAGACGGCCATGCCCGCCGAGTTGGATATGTACCACACAGCCTGCGCCGGTGGTTTCGGCGCCGCTTTTAGCTTTGGTTTATCCTCTTCGGCATGAACGCGGGGAATGACAAACAGCAGGGAGAATATGACAAAGGGGAGGCGGAGGAGCGGGTTTATGAGAAAATTCTGGAACAGGCTTTTAGACCGAAGCCCTGTTCCTTGTTTACTACAGACCGACAAACGTTCTTGCATAGGCTTTCGGGTTAAAGGGCGCAATGTCGCCGTATTTTTCGCCGCTGCACACGAAAACGACTGGTAACTTGAGGGAGGATGAGAGAGAGAATATCGCGCCGCCTTTGGCGCTTGAGTCGGCTTTGGTGAGAACTACTCCGCCGACCGCGACAGCCTCTTTGAAGACTTCGGCTTGAGACACGGCGTTTCTGCCTGTCGTTGCGTCGAGCGCAAGCCATTTTAGGTATTGAGCGTTAGGCGCTTTTGATTCCACAACTCGGTCTATTTTCTTGAGTTCTTCGACCAAGGCGGACTTCGTGTGCATACGACCCGCAGTATCCGCGATGACAATGCCTGTTCCGGCTGCGGCTTCTATCGCATCATAGATAACCGCGGCCGGATTGCCACCGCGTTGGTGCGCGACGACTCGGACGCCGAGCCTTTCTCCGTGTATCTTGAGCTGGTCTATGGCTGCAGCGCGGAACGTATCGGCTGCGGCAAGCACAGGCGTCTTTCCTTTATCAAGACACATATGGGCAAGCTTTGCTGCGGTTGTCGTCTTCCCTACGCCGTTTATACCGAGCAAAAGGATGACGGTACCAGATTGGAAGTTCGGCGCCTGAGGTGCGATGAGTATATCTTCAAGCATGGCCGCCAATCTTTGTCTAACCGTTTCGCCGTCGCCAATACGCTCTTTCTTGCATACTGTTTCCAAGTCTTCGGTGATTTTAAAGGCTTCGGCAGATCCAAAGTCGCCTTCTACTAATACATCCGCAAGTTCTTCAAACAATTCTGCGGAGACTGTTTTTCTGATTCCAAAGAAATTCTTTAATTTTTCGGTAAACGTCATTATTCTTAATGATATGATAGATTTCGGTTTTATTCAAGCGTACCGTTTTTACGAAAAAGCGTCGTAAAGCCTTTCGTTTTAGGCATTGTTTAACAGGCAAAGCCTGTCGAGGGCAGCGGAACACCTTTTCGGACGACATCCCCTGCGAAGTCGTAGGGCAGACAAAGTCTGCGGGAGTCACAGTCGAGAGATGCTGAAGTCACGATCGAAGCCTGCCGGTGGCAATCCTAGTATAGAGCGGGCGGTGAAAGTGCAGGTACCAGATACCCATGCCCCTTATTGTGCCGCGTCCGTAATCAGGGCCGCTTTGTGATTATTGCCGTATACGTGTAAGTGGCATCCGTCGGGGTCTTCTCGCCCACACCCCATGCAGAGGTATACCAGAGACCGCGCCTGCGGGAACAGAGACTGTGATGGTACCAGAGGAGACTGTCCCATTGAAGATATTGTAACCTATGGGCGGTGGTGCCGCGGGCAAGCTCACGCTCGTAAGATTCTTGCAATACCGGAACACATAGGTGCCGACGGTCTCAACGCCTGTGCCCTTTATGGACTCAAGGCTGGTGAAAGCTTTGAACGTGGGATACTCTCATGTTCAAAGCTTTATGCTTTTCACCGCATCGGGCAGTATCAACGCGGTTACTTTATCCGCGCCCACGGCTTCTGTCCCGGGTAAAACTCAGTCCCGCCCATTGTACCGCGGAAAGGTCCAGTACAGCATACTTGCCGGGCACACGAATCACGGCGAGCAGAGCCTCCCAGCCGTCATCCGCAAGATCAGCGTTTATGGATAGTTGAACAGGGTCGTCCACCGTAGCTCTGCCGTCCGTCTTCGCAAGGCAGTCCGCAACGTCATTCACGGTAACGCTGAAGTCCACAGTCTTGCCGTGCACCGTAACGATCAGAGTCTGCTGTCCTACGTGGTCAGCGTCATAGCCCGTTACGTTGGATGCACTCATGGTCTCCATCTTGGTCGTCCCGTCTGAATAGGTCCCTGTTACCACCAGCCCGGTCAAGCCCAGAGCTTCACTTTCCATGACGGTTTTCCCCGCCTGTAGCTAATATCCTCAACGGTACGCGTGGAAACAAAACGCATAAGGGAAGCTGACCGAATCTTCATTTCATCGCGACAGATGCCGACATCCTTATCATTGACGATATGATAACAAACCTGAAGGTCGCTGAAGGGTTTATGGCGACAGTCGGTATGAAGAGCATATCTAACTGGGCAAAGAGTCTTGAGATCACCACGAAGGAAGCTGCGGTAAAGCAGGAAGTTCCGTTCTACCTTGTCAATGAGAAATTTAAGATACTGCTTACTGTATGTATCATCTCTAATACCACGGAGATTGACGCGGTTCTGGGCGAACTGAAAAAAGTTTGTATAAGTGGGGAATACGCCAAGAAACGAGATGTCTCATTCATGGCTGTCTGCTCTTTCATTGAAAATTATGACTATGATTCAGCCGTGCAAGAGATGGAGAACTTCTTGGGACAGTTATCAGCCGCTGACACTATGAGCAGGATAAATCTGTGTTCGAATTGTAAGAATATGCTTGACTATTCTGTATTCACCATATATCATTAAGTGTCTGTTGTATATATATTCAAACAGATGACCTATTTGGAAATAAAGGAGAGAAGAAATGGCAGTTAGTTTATCAAAAGGACAGAAAGTCGATTTGACGAAGGGGCATCCTAATCTGTCCAAACTGACGGTTGGACTCGGATGGGACACGAACAAGTACGACGGCGGAGCGGACTTTGACCTTGATGCCTCGGCGTTTCTGCTCGGAGACAGCGGGAAGGTCCGTAGCGACACCGATTTCGTGTTCTATAACCAACCCAAACATCCAAGCGGGAGTGTTTATTCCACTGGTGATAACCGTACTGGTGCAGGTGAAGGCGACGATGAACAAATCAAGGTTGATTTGCAGAAAATCCCCGCGGACGTGATGAAAGTTGCATTCACCGTAACTATCCACGAGGCGCAGGCGCGGAAGCAAAACTTCGGGCAGGTCAGTAACGCGTACATCCGCGTCTTGGACGACGTGAATAATACCGAGCTTATACGTTACGATTTGGGCGAGGACTTTTCCGTAGAAACAGCGGTTGTCGTTGCAGAAATCTACCGTGCCGGCACGGAATGGAAGTTCAACGCCATCGGAAGCGGCTTCGAAGGCGGACTCGCGGCGCTTTGTAACAACTTTGGAATTCAAGCTTGATTTGTAAAGAGGAGGAAATTTATGTCTATCAATTTAACGAAAGGTCAAAGAATCGATCTGTCAAAAGACGGAGGTGGAGCGCTCAAGAAAGTAGTCGTCGGGCTGGGCTGGGACGTGGTGGATAATGGTCCGGATATTGACTGCGACGCATCCGCTATCCTTTGCGGTGCAGACGGCAAGACCATCCGCAAAGGAGACGTGGTGTTCTACAATAACCAGAAACATCCGAGCGGGAGCGTCTACTCTACCGGCGATAACCTTACTGGTGCTGGCGAAGGCGACGATGAGCAGCTCATCGTCGATATGGCGAAAATCCCGGTCGAATACGACAAAATCGTCTTTGTCGTAACCATTTATCAGGCAAAAGAAAGAAGACAACACTTTGGACTTATCAATAACGCCTTCATCCGCATCGTGGATGCTGAAACAAGCAAAGAAATGATGAAATATAACTTGTCAGAGACATATCCTGGTAAAACCGGTATGATTTTCGGTGAAATCTACCGCAAAGACGGGAAATGGAAGTTCAACGCCATCGGGCAAGCCACAGATGATGGCGGAATAGTCGGTATGTCCGCCAGATTTGGATACACAAGCTTCAAATAAGTCTGTTCCGGTAATAAGTCGTGGACTCTGTCATCCGCTTTAGAAAGCCCCCGTTAAGGGGGCAATCCTTTGCCTCTATTTCCTTTTTCCCGTCTATTTTGATTGATATTCCGCTCTGCCTTTATTTCCCAATAATTACCGTGAGGCATGTTTGACAGCAGATATATGGCGTGGGTTCACGGGAAACTGTCGAATGTTCGTACTTAAATCAATATTTTCAGGTGAAAGTTGCTATATTGAAAAACGCGGAGTAAGACTCCGCAAGTTTCAGATTCGATGGTAATGAAAAACAACCAAATAGCCAGCCTTTCGCATTTTACAATTAAAAACAAAGCCTGTCTGTTGGCAAGATTGACTCGGCCGTTGGCAAATCCAGGTTTTGTCGCAAAAAATGGTTAATTGTATAGAGCATCAAACAACGTGGACTAACGCACAGAATGGGAGCGGGGAGTTGAAGAGCAGTTCTTCGCCCTTTGCACGCTTATTCTGCTGAAATCGTAAGTTATGCTGTTCGCCGCAGGCGCACGGCTTCAATATCATAGCTAAACAGCTCTCTCAGATCGTTAAGTCCCAGCGCCATGAGAGCCATACGATCAATGCCGATGCCCCAGGCCGCAACCGGTACATTCACGCCGAGGGATGTGGTTACTTCGGGGCGGAATATGCCGGAGCCGCCGAGTTCAAACCAGCCAAGAACCGGATGCTTAATGTGAACCTCGACAGAGGGCTCGGTAAACGGGAAGTAACCCGGTACATACTTTACTTCTTTCGCGCCGGCCACCTCAACGGCAAACATCTCAAGGAAGCCTAACAAGGTGCGGAGATTCACGTCTTGTCCCAAGACAATGCCTTCGGTCTGATAGAAGTCAGAGAGGTGAGTCGCATCCACGCGGTCGTAGCGGAAACATCGTAGGATGCCAAAGTACTTACCCGGAACCTTTGCGCGAGGTAGGGTTTTGGCCGACATGACGGTGCCTTGTGAACGCAGAATCAGGCGTTTAGTAAAATCCCGGTCAAAGTGATACTTCCAGCCACGGGAACCAGTACCACCGCCGTTTTCATGCGCGGCCGCGACGTTAGTCAGCCAAGGCTCTTCAATATCTTGTACGGACTGGGGTTCACAGATGCGATAAACATCATGAATATCCCGCGCCGCATGGAACTGGGGCATGAAAAGCGCATCCGAATTCCAGAATTCGGTCTCAACAAGAGGTCCGTCAAACTCCTCAAACCCGAGGGACGCGAGTTTGTCTTTTACATCCTCCAAGAACGTAGCATAGGGGTTGGTCCTTCCCGGAACCAGGCGGGTGGGCGGCACATTGACGTTGTAGGCGCGGAATGTTTTGCCTTTCCATGAGCCGGTTGCGAGCATCTCCGGCGTGAGCGCGTTGGTCTCTTCGCCGGTAAGCCCGGTTTTTCTCAACATATCCACAGTCGCGTCTCTCTCATCGGTGAAGGCGAAAAACACGGTTTCCCGGTCAAATTCACGAAACGCGGAATCGGTGGCTCCGCGCTTTTTAGATAGTCCGGCTACGGTTGTTCTTTCCGCGTCGGATAGCTCCGACCACGCGGCCGGTCCATCCGCGCCTTTGTCGAGCAGGCTCCGTATAAGCATCAGATGGAGTCCCGCGGGCGTGTTCGGTCCGGGCCTGCCGTTCACGGTTTGCTCAGGACCTAGAGCGAGCGTAATTCTCTTTTCTGCGTTCATAGTCAACACGCCGAGTTTGGCAAGACTCCCAAAGGCACTCCCTGTCTCTTTGTCGCTAATTTTCAGTATCCGGGCGGCTTCTGTCAGCTTCATGGGTTTGATTCTGACCAATTCAATCAGGCGCTCCTCAGGCGCACCTTTCTCCTTCCACTGTCTGCCGAGTTCAGTTAATTCGAAGAAAGTCTCTTTTTCTCTGCGTCTTTCCTTGATAAGCCCTTTTCCCAAGAGCCATGACAGGGCTTGGTTACCGTTGCCTGTCTTAAAATTCAGGTCTTTTTCAACGTTCTCGGCTGAAAGCTCCGCGTCTTTTGGATAAGAGAGTAAAATTTTCACCTCAAGCGGGTGCAAGTTTGTTATTTTCATAGAGACAGCATAGCAAATTTAACATTCTGAAACAAGTCCTGTTAGTCGATTCAAAACTCAAGGGAATAGACGTCTTCCACACCTTTGACTAAAACTCCTCCCATGCCCAAGCTCAGTGGGACCGCTATGTCAATGTCAAAGCGGTCTCCTACGGATACACATTCACAGCAGGGAACAGAGAGTAATTCTACGATCTTGAGAAAGGGTGCGGGGTGGGGTTTGGAGACCTTGCATACGTCGAGTCCCAAGACTGCCGAAAAGACAGAGAGGTCTATTCCCAGAGCGGTGAGGGTCTTCCGTGCAACAACCATCGGGTTATTGGTAAGAAGCGCCAATTTGTATGTGGAAGAAAGGTGTGTAAGGCTCTGTTTCAGGAGGGGGTCAGGACGGAGGCTCCCTGACGGTTCCAGAAGTTCCTCGCGCCAGCGAATGCTTTCTTCTATGCTCACACCGAAAGCAAGGAACACATTAGCGAGACTCGTCCCTTTTCCTGCGTGGGTCAGCGCGAATTCTGCGCGGAAGTCCGCGATTTCAGCTTGAGTGCGTTCGAAAGACTGTCCGTGCAGGGAGGCGAGTTTGGCGACAAGCAGATCTGTCTGGTTTCGCGCATATACGGGATTGGTGTAAAGCGTGCCATCCATATCAAAGAGTAGGGCGGAGACCTTTGATGGGAGAGAATACGTCTGCATTCTTCTAGATTACTTAGTGAAGTTCATAAAATACGCGACGCACACCGCTTCCCATTCGTGGGCTTCCGCAACCTGAACATCAAGCTTGTTCAGAACGGACTGGTAGGAATCATGCGGGACTCTGCCTTCAACTTGTTTCCACCAAGTGCGCAGTTGTTTCGCGCTCTCGACTCCGCGGTGGTAACGGAACGTGAGTTCGTCCTTGAGAGTCCGCCGGGACCCCAATACATGGTCCCAAGGAACATGGTGAAACCAGAGCAGATATTTTTCAGGACAGGTCTCTATATTGTCGAACAAATCCGCCAGGGACCGCGCGTATTGGTCAACCGCGTTTGAACCTTTCCGCGTACGGTCGAACCCAAGCCCTTTTGCGTCCGCGCAATGGTAATACGGTGGTTTCCAGTCCGCACGCTCACCTTGTTCGCATCCCGGGTCTGGACCATCGTGGTTCTCGTAGCGCATAATATGATGCAGTCCCAAGGGAGTCATATAATCCACGCACGCATCCCATGAATGGGTGAGGATATTGACAACCGCGTCCACGACTGATAAGTCCCTTCCCCATGTCAGGACAGCCCATTCCCTTGCAATGTCCGTGCAGGAGAGAGTCCAGTCCCAGCTCAACCTGCCGAATGAGAATAAGTTCGCACTGTGAAATAAGCTCCCGCACCAGTCGTCATTGTCTCCGGTATTGGAAACACCGGCGATACCGGCGAGTTTCTTTTCTTCAAGAACCTTTCCCACCGGGTCGGATAGTTGACTTGCCTGCATCTCTCCATGAGGGTCCCTTATGCCAAAGTTCAAGATTTCTTTCCACATGGGACCGAGAAACACGATGTGTTTCCCCTGTCCCAAGTACTCCTGGGTGATTTGGAGCTCCAGGAACAAGCCTGTTTTCTCCATCGCACCGAAGAGGGGGTGAACCGGCTCTCTGGGCTGAAAGTCAATGGGGCCATTTTTCACCTGTACGGCCGCGTTATCTCTGAACTGTCCGTCCAGTGGTTTAAAATCCGCATAAGCCTTCTTTGCACGGTCGCTTTCACCATGTCCATAGACGAAAGCCCGCCAAATGACGATTCCGCCGTATGGGGCTAGGAAGTCTGCCAGCATATTCGCGCCGTCCACATGGGTACGCCCATACAGGTAGGGACCGGGTTGCCCCTCGGAATCGGCCTTGACTAGAAAGCCACCAAAGTCCGGGATAAGCGCGTATATCTCAGCCGCTTTATCCCTCCACCACGCACGAACCGCGTTGTGAAGAGGGTCTGCGGTAGGCAGTCCACCTGAATTAACCGGAGCGGCGAAATTGGCCGAGAGGAAAACTTGTATGTTGTAAGCGCGAAACATATCCGCAAGAATCGCAGTCTTCTCTAAATACGTATGAGATAGAAAAGCCGCGTCCGCGTTGACATTATTGAGAACCGTACCGTTGATACCTACAGATGCGGCGAGGCGCGCATAATCAATGTACCGCCGGTCAACTTTGGGGAGTCTATCCCATTTCCAAAGACTTCCCCCGGCATACCCTCTTTCAATAGAACCATCAAGGTTATCCCAATGATTCAACATACGTCGCGAGATTTTCGGCGAGTCGTCGAGTCCGACGAAACCTTCGTTTATTTTTCCGATATGTAGGAGGCGGAGAAAGGCGAAAACGCCATAAAGGACACCGCCGCCCGTCTGGGAACTTATGGTGAACACACCATTTCTGTTTCTGATAGAAAAACCTTCACCAGTAGGCGCGTGCTCCTCTCCTGCATTTTCACCTATTATCACTTCTGCGGGAAAAACGGTTTCCAATTCGGTTACTGCGGTGTTTAAAACGTCGCTTCTTTGTCTGCAAGAGAGAACCACACGGCGTACGATTTTTTCAATTGTTTCGATATATCCGCCTTCGTAGCGGAGCCATAGTTTATCATACATACTTTATTCTACCGCGTGGTTAGACCGGTGTCTAGTATCAGGGAGGTTACGGGTGTTTTGCGGTAGGTGTCTGTTCTTTGACAAGGTTTCGTGCCTGCCACACTATTCGTGCGCCCAAGCCGATCCCTTGCGTTAATCATGGAGGCGGGTCACGGCTCGTTTGCCTCCTTGTATTAGTACGCGTTTTTGGTTATAATAGTTATATATGAAACGAAGACTTATAACATCAGCGCTTCCTTATGTGAACAATGTTCCTCATCTGGGAAATCTTATACAGGTCTTGTCCGCAGACTGTTTTGCCCGTTTTTGCAGGTTGCGCGCCTATGACACACTCTATATATGCGGTACAGATGAATATGGTACGGCCACGGAAACCCGCGCTGCAGAAGAAGGTATCAGCCCTCGCGAGCTATGCGACCGTTATCACGCGATTCATGCGGATATTTATCAATGGTTCAATATCGCATTTGACTATTTTGGACGTACGTCAACTGATATTCAAACTCAGGTAACGCAGAATATTTTTGAAAACCTCGACGCGAATGGATTCATCACAGAGCATATAATCGAACAGTTGTATTGCTCTCAATGTGGACGCTTTCTTGCGGATCGTTATGTGCGCGGGATATGTCCTCACTGCGGACATGGCGAGGCTCGGGGAGACCAGTGCGAGAGTTGCGGCAAGCTTCTCGAACCGACTGAATTGAAGGTTCCACGGTGTTCCTCATGCGGGACCGAGCCGTCTTTGCAGGAGACTAAACATCTCTATATCGACCTCCCTAAAATCAAGGATCGTCTGGAAGCTTGGATAAAAACAGCGGCGGGTAAAGGTTCCTGGTCCAGTAACGCGGTTTCTATGACCGAGGCATGGATGCGGGATGGGTTGCGCGAGCGGGCAATCACGAGAGACCTTAAATGGGGTATCCCTGTGCCGAAACAAGGTTTTGAGGACAAGGTGTTTTATGTATGGTTTGATGCGCCCATAGGCTATATCTCTATCACTGGAGCGCTTGGACGTAAATTAACCATGTCAACCGAAGAAGTTTCAAGCAAATCGACTCTTCCCTGGCGGGCTTTTCTTGAGGGGTGGTGGAAAAACCCTAAAAACGTAGACCTCTTCCAGTTCATAGGTAAGGATAATATCCCTTTCCATACGGTCATATTCCCATCGAGTCTGTTGGGAACCGGGGAAAATTGGACTATGCTACACCATATAAGCAGTACCGAATATCTGAATTACGAAAGCGGTAAATTTTCTAAATCCCGGGGTGTAGGTGTGTTCGGAACGGATGCCCGGGAAACAGGTATTTCCCCGGATGTGTGGCGCTTCTATATATTCTACAATCGACCTGAAAAGTCGGATGCGCTTTTCACATGGAAGGATTTTCAGAACAGGGTGAATAGTGAACTTCTGGGTAATCTGGGTAATCTGGTGAACCGTACTCTCTCCTTCGTGAATCGCTACTATGAGGGCAAAATCCCGATGGGCGGCGCGAACAACGCGGACCACTGGGAGCGTGTACGGTGCTTTGAGGAGAGAATCACCGAGAGTCTTGAAAAGGCCGAATTGCGGGATGCTTTTCATATGGTTTTCAAGTTGTCCGCCTTTGCTAATAAGACTTTTCAGGACGGGGAACCGTGGAAAAAGCGGACCGTATGCCCGGCTCAAACCGAGTCTCTTGTCCGCTTCCTTGCATATGTGGTACGCGATATTGCGGTGCTTGTAGCGCCGTTCATTCCACAGACCGCGGAGCGTATCGCATCGTTTTTTGGTCTGACGTTGCAGAAGGGTAGAGAAAATGCTCTGTCATGGGCGGATATTGGGAAGCCGCAGGGACTTTCACGGGTAGTGAAGACCGAGGCGCTCTTTTCGCGTCTCGAAGCTGATCAGGTTGAATTCTTTAAACAGAAATATTCAGGTATGCAAAAGGAACGAGGAAAGTCTCAAGAGACTCCTCCCACGATTGAAGAAGTCTTCAGTCAGACTGTGGATCTCCGCGTGGCGCGCATTATGAATATCGAAAAGCATCCTAACGCAGACAAGCTCTACATAGAGACACTTGATGTTGGTGGCGAGAATCGTACCATCGTATCCGGCCTTGCACCTTTTTACCAACAAGAAGAGCTTCTGGGGAAGAGCGTCGTCATGGTCTACAATCTCAAACCTGCGAAGCTCCGTGGTGTGGAGAGTCAAGGGATGTTGCTTGCGGCATCAGTCAAGGGTGCGGGCGAAATGGTCGAAGTGCTGGACGCACAAGATGCGCCTACCGGTACGCGGGTTTTGGTAGACGTTTCTCAAGAAAAGGATGTCCCAGTAGGCAGGGCGGACGCGGAGAAGTTGCAGTTTCCTGTGATAACTATTGATACTTTTGTGCAATTCCCCCTTGTCGTGAAGAATGGCGTGGTTCATGTCAAGGACAGGGCGCTTATGTTGTTGAACAAGCCTCTTGTTACGCAAAAGATTCTCGACGGGGAGGTTCACTAGGCGCATCTTAGGATGCTCGCGTTTCCTGCGATACGTGGCATTTGCGGTACCGTTTGCGTATTTCAACGTTCTCTGCGGGGTGAATGGCGGTTTATCTTTTGACGTAGAGTTTGCCTGCCTCAATATGCGAGTCGAAAGTCTTTGAGAAATAATGCTTACCGGACGATGGGTCAATGAGTCGGAAGTAAAGATAGTCGCTTGGTGCGGGGTTGAGAACCGCATTGAGCGCTACATACCCCGGATTAGCGATGGGGGCGGGTGGTAACCCCTTGTAGATGTAGGTGTTGTAGGGGTCTCTGATTTTTGTATCTTGGGTAAGAAGCACTTCTGGATGCGGTTTTCCTTGTATTTCTGTGATAATGTATTCGACAGTGGCGCAAGATTGGAGTGCCATATTGATTTTCATCCTATTGAAAAATACGCTTGCCATGACGGGGGCTTCCTCTTCAAGTCGGTACTCCCGTTCTACGATAGACGCAAGCGTTACTTTTTCAAAAATCTCTCGAGGAGAGAGTTTGTCGTCGGCGATTTCCTTGAAATGCTTGAAAAAATTATCCACCAACACTTGGACGACCCTTTCGGCAGGATAGTGTTCTTCAAAGAAGTAAGTATCGGGAAAGAGATAGCCTTCAAAGCTGGATGCAGGAACAAAGTAATGTGCGAGGAGGTCTGTATTCTCTACTGCTTGCAGGAATTCTTCTTCTTCGCAGACTGCTGCTTCTGCAAAGACACGGGCAGTTTTAGTCACCGTAAGCCCTTCAGGAATCGTTACTTTAACGAGCATCTGTTTCCCTCGCGTCAAAACATTGTAGATTTCTATCTGGGTCGCCGGAAGCTCTAATCTGTAAGACCCGGCTTTTAATGGTTCTTCTTTCCATCGGTTCAAGATGTACCAGAACCATCGGCTTTTGATGAAGCCTGCGTCTTCGAGCCGCAATCCAATAATGCTGGCGCTTTCGCCCTGCTTTACCTCAAATAAGGAGTCTCGTTTTTCTATATCAGGCGGAGCATTCAAATTTATTGCGGCGCATAAACCTACGGCCGAAAAAACAAAACCTAGTCCAATGAGAACAACAAGGATTTTTAATATGACTGTTAAAATCTTGTGAAATATCATTTATAGTGAAAAGCAGTAGGGAATAAGACTAATAACTGTCAAGCTTCTACTGTTAAGCCTTCGCGCGCCATGATGACATTCAGAGCATTGCCCAGATTCTTCGCGCGGTTGAGTAGTCCACACGTTGTTTTGGGACGGTAATCTTGCTCAAACTGCCCAAGCATCGCATCTGTATGGTTGGGGTCGTGGTGAAACAGGATGAGTTTTTTCACGTTGGCTTTCCGCGCTAGTTCAACTGCGTATTCATAGGTCGTATGTCCCCATCCTTGTTTGCCATTGCTGTATTCTTTTTCTGTATATTGGCTGTCATGAATCAACACGTCCGCATTCTTGAAGAAATCAGCTATTTTCTCGTTCTCTTCTTGCGCTGTGAGTTCGCCTTCTTGTGCCGCCTCATTGTCATAAGAAGGTGAAGTTGTATCAATAGGAAACAAGTTACGAAACGGCTCATGATCATAGGTTGTCACGATAGATTTTCCCCGGTACTCAAAACGGTAACCGAGACAGAGTACCGGATGGTTGAGGTACTTGGTTTTGACAGTAAGTCCGTTTCCTAAATCAACGATAGTCTCTCGCAACTCCGTAAATTCCATTTTTGCGGAGAGCTCGCTCATCCGTATGGGCCAAAACTGGTAGTCGAGTTGAGTTTTCAATATAGACTCAAGGGTTTTGTTCCCGAAGGAGACGGGACCCCAGAGCCGTAGTTTTGCAGTCGGTACAAATATGGGAGTAAAAAGCGGGAACCCTATGATATGGTCCCAGTGGGTGTGAGTGATAAAAATATCAGTGTCAATGGGGCCCTTCTTGCAATCATTTGCCATAAGGAATTCACCCAAAAGACGAGCGCCTGTTCCTAAATCAACGACGATGAGTCTTTCATCAGCCCGAATCTCAAGACAGGACGTGTTCCCGCCAAACACTATAGTGGAAGGACCTGGACAGGGAATTGAACCGCGTGTCCCCCAAAAACGTACCGATAACATAAAAACCTCCTTTGAATACCGTCTAAATCACACATGAAGAAATATTTTCGCCTTCTCAACTTCTTTTATCAAAGAATCACTGATACCCGAAAAAATGTCATTTGTAATGTCGAGTGTTGTAAAGATGATGGTATCAAGTGGTTCAGGATTAACATCACCTGAAAACTGCAAATTCTCGACGTTTACAAAGAAATTCGCCGCGGCAACAGTGAACAGAATGTCTTTGTGAGGACCTTTGTAATTTAAATAATTGTGGTGATGAACTATGACGTCACGGATAGCTCCCTCCAATTTCCATATATCGGCTATCATAAATCCTACGTCGCAATGGTTTAAGCCGAGCATTTTGTATTCTATCTCGAAGAGCGGCTCTTTTTTTTCATCAGCCGTCTCCACGATAGTCAAAAAGTCTGCCGGAATAGACTGATTCATGGGAATCTTTCCGATGTCATGTAGTAGTCCCGCGATGAAATACTCTTCAATTGATTTATGGTTAATACCTCGTTTCTCAGCGAGTAGTTTCGCCGTGACTCCTACACAAAGAGAATGTTGCCAGAACTCCATCCTGTTGACGCCGCCTCCACTTCTTTCGGCGCGTGAAAGATTCCCTAAAATCGCAGTTGACAAGGCGAGATTCTTCACTGTGTTCAACCCCAGCATGATGATAGCTCGTGTAAGACTGGTAATATGTTGATTCACCCCATAATACACAGAATTAATGAGCTTCAACAACTTTCCCATCAGTACCGGGTCCAGAGAGATAACTCGTGTCAAGTCCGACGGACTCGTCTTGGGGTTATCGCAAATTTCTATCACTTTTGCGACAGATGTAGGGAGACTCGGCATATCTTTTATGTAGCGTTGAATCTTATCCACCGGTTTCATCATTTTATCGCGGAAATGGCTTTTTTGATTTTACTCGCAAGCAATGCTGCCAGAGAAGCATCTGGGATATTGCTCGTTAATTGCCCAAGATATTCAAAGAAATCGGTCAATTCCGATACTTTTAGCTCTTTTCCATTAGACTTTTCGGACTCTCCGTTATCAGATATGTCCTCCTTCTCTCTCGACTCTGTCTCCTGAATCTCCTGTAAGATTCCGCGATGTCCTTCAAGTGTATTGATGATATGCTCGATATTGAGACGTACATCGCTTTGAGTGAACTCCTTCCTGTTGTTTTGCGGCAGGAAAGCCGTTATATCTTTGAGGTATTTGAACAAATCTACGAGATGTTGAATGGGGACTCCCAAGTATTCACCCTGCAGGGGATTCGATTGGACTTTAGGTATATTGATACGGATGTCTGTATCCTCATCCAGCAACATATTAAACTGAGAAAAAATAAAATCATTCTTGTTCGCCTCGAGTATCTGAATGTTCGATTTAGCGTCTTCATAAGATTCTCGCGTTTCAAGCGCCTTGTGAAAGTGGCTCAAGGCTTCTTCTTTGAAACCTTGTTTTGCCAAAACCACACCAAGATTGTTCCACGCCTCTGGGTTTAACGGGTCTTCATCCAAAATAAGGTCAAATGATCCGCCCGCGTGATCAAGGTGACCCAATCTCACCTGTATCACGCCAAGGTTATTCAGGGCAGACGTCCAAAACGGCTTAAGCTCCAGAGCGACTTCGTATTCGTGCGCTGCTTCGCTCAACATGTTCACCGAAGACAAAGCAATAGCATAGTTGTAGCGCAATTTCGGGTCTTTTCCCGCGAGGTTCACGCCCTGGCGGAGAATGTTCACTGCCTTATTGTACTCATGGCTCTCGAAGTAAACGATGCCCAAGTTATTGTAAGCAGGCGCAAAACAGGAGTCAAATTCAATCACTTTCGCATAGGCCATGAAAGCGGCTTTCAGATTACCTTCAAGTATTTGGATACCGGCTATATGGTAATAGAATTCCGTCCGGTTTTGGTCAAGTTCTGCCGCTTCGTTGAATATACCAAGCGCATCTTTGAGCTTGTTTTGTCTGCGATAGACGAAGGCAAGAACGTTCAAAGCATCTATGTCGCGAGGATCTTTTTCAATCATGTCCAGTAGCTCGGTTTCGGCTTCGGCAAATCGGGTGCTTTTCGCAAATATGATACTCTTGAGGTAATGCGCTAACCTGTCGTCGCTCTTTTGGAGGATGCTCTGCAACAACTTTTCAGCATCTGTAAAAACACCATTGTTGATGAGTTTGACGACCTTGTTTATCTCGAAATTATTCATGTCCTTCTCCTTAAAATATAATTAACCACGGGCAGACGGTTAATTTCCGTATCTCATTCGCTCCGCAGTGGACGTGCTGACACTTCTCGCGAAAACATCCCCAGATGGGGCGGACTCAAGCTATCGTAAGCAGAGACCGCAAAGTAATAAAGCGTTCCGTTCTTTAAACCGTCAATACGTACGCCTGTTTTATTCCCCACGTCAATAGGCGATACACCTTGAAGGGCGTCTTCTCCGAAATACTCTCCTGCATGCTCTCCATAATACACAAAATAACCTGTTGTATCAATATCAGGACTATTTTTCCACGTAAGAATAACAGCTCCGTCTTTAGCCATGGCTGTAACCATCGTTGGCGGCAGAGGCGGCTCGTCAGGTTTGTAGACGATACTGATTTCGTCCAAGTAAGGACTTGCTTCTCTATCTCCGCTTGGATAGAATTGCACGGCTATCTGTACATATCTCCCCCGCGTATTGTCCAAATTCTTGCCTGGCATAAAGACGCGCCAATCATCGCTCCACACATAGGGGGACTCGGAGGAGCGGATGAAAAACTGTAGTTCCGCGTCGTCTGAAAAACGTCGTATATTCCCACCCGCGAATTCACTACGCGGTATGTTATTATGAGTGAACATTCTACCCGTCGAAGCATCCACACGGACGACAACACTGTTCGGTTCGCCTAAGTCAATAGTTCGCGTTTCTACACGGCCGCCCCTTCCTGGATATTTAGCAGTGCTTGCATCTGCAAAATCCGAATGAAGACAGAACTCGTCCACCAGACCAGTGAATCTATCGCCTATTGTAAGAATGCCGTTTTCTCCTATCAGCGGCGTCCACACTTCACCGCCTTCCCGCGCCGTACTTGTCGCGTAAGCAACGGCTTCGGGCTGTCCATTGACCATATATTCGAGAAGTCCTGTCTGAGAGTCGAAACGGATGATGTGGTGAGACCAAGCTTTGGGGACAACGGGTGAAGTTCCGACAAGAGTAATTTCCCGTTGTGGCGTATCGCCTGCGGGCGTTATGAAAAATCCCGAAAACGTCCACTGAAAACGATTCTTTACGGATATACATAAGATACGCTGGCTTGCGTAACCCTCTGGAGATCGGGTCGCCGCGGACCATTGGAGAAGCTGTTCACCGTTTCCCATATTGAAGGGTTGAACCCAAAATTCTATGGAAAAGTCGCCCCAGCGCCTGCCCGGTGAGAGTTGTGCCGCCGCCGATGCAGGTTTTATCGCGACGCCCTTGTCTCCAAAAAGACGTGCCGCGCCTTTGCCCATACGAGCTGGTAAAGCGCCTGCCTGATCTGTCCTGCCCTGTACCTCCACCGTATAGCGCCCCTGCTTGTCATAAAAATTTGACGATTGGACTTCATCAAAACTGATGAACATATCCGCCTCCGGATACGCCGATTTTATCGGTGCAAGGGCAAGCACAGCCCACGGTCTCTGCGACTCCGACTCCATAACACTGTCTCGCTTTTCAAACAGAGACCATCCTACACCTGCGCCTATTTTGAAGACTTGCTCACCTATTGCAAAAAGATAGTAGGTAGAGAATATAAAAACAACCAAACAGAGCTTCTTTTTCATACATTCTCTCTATTATCTATTATATTTTGCGTTAAGTCAACTAGTAAATTTAAATTGTTCTCTAACGAGAGGTGGAAATATAATTTTACAATGTGATAAAGAAACCCCATCATTCACCAAGGCATTGAAGACTTCTCTCTGAAGTCTCCATATATGCGGGAAATCAATCCCGTACACCCTCATGTTTACGCCCTAAAAGACAGAAAATTAACTCCCGGAGATTAGAAAATATGGTGTTCAACTCAAAAACGGATATTTTCTCTCTAATTTCCGCGATAACGACCTTGCTTATTTCCCATAGACATATTATAATGGACTAATTATGGCTCAAAACAAGAGAAAACTATTTATTATTCTTAACCCTATTGCAGGGAAAGGGAAAGCCATAAAAGCTTATCCCCAAATTGAGAATTTCCTGAAGAAGATGAATGTTGATTTTGAGATAGTACTGACAGAAAAACCCGGACACGCCTTGGAGATTGCGCGCGGGAAGGCTGATGCATCCGATATTGTGACGGTTGCGGCTGGTGGAGACGGTACGTGTAATGAGGTGGTGAATGGGCTTTTGACTAGACAGGACGCCGCGAGCTCTGGGCCTTTGTTTCTTGGTATTCTGCCCATAGGGCGGGGCAATGACTTTGCCTACAGTGCACAAATGCCGCATGAGATAGAAAAGGCGCTCGAAATTCTCTTGGAAGGTGTTGCTATTCCCCTTGATGTAGGGCTTGTACATGGGGGCTTCTTTCCTAATGGTAGATATTTCGTCAACGGCGTAGGCATAGGTTTTGATACGAAAGTAGGCTTTGAAGCCGCAAAGATGAATATCCATAGTTCGCTGGGATATGTTTTCGGCGCAGTCATCACGGTCGCTAAATTTGAGCCGTCTCCCGTTCTGGAGATTCACCGCGACGACGAGACCTTTATCGAACCCTCCGCCATCGTGTCTGTTGTGAACGGCAGACGTATGGGCGGCTCCTTCTTTATGGGTCCTAACGCTCTTCTCAACGACGGATTGTTGGACTTCTGCACTATCAGGCATCCACATTCGAGAAGGCGGCTCATCAGCATCGTCCTCAAGTACTTCAAGGGCAGACAGACCGAATGTGAGGAGGCGACCGCCGGGCGGGGCGCCCATTTCTTTCTCAAGGCGCTGGAAGGGGGTATGTCCGCGCATTGTGACGGGGAAACCATCTGTTTCGATGGTAAAGAGCTGACGATAACCTGTATCCCAAATGCCTTGCGCCTCATTAGTAGAAGTAAATTTATAAAATAGTAAAGTTAAGAAGAAACAGAGATAGGGCGCTATTAGAGAGCTCCTTGCTGATTTTACGATTCCTGTCCTTAACGTCTGTTTCTTCAGAGGTTCTTTCTTATGAATAAAATCAGACGAGCTATTGTGAATGCAGTTCTAAAAAGGATTCTTGACACACTTTGCAAGATAGACAGTAAAGAGTTCACCGATGTCTTAACTCATATGCGCGTTGCATCACAGCCTCTTATTCTTGCGATAAATCATATTAATTTCTTGGAAGTGCCGATTCTCGTGGCGCATAGTTATCCGCTGTTGCTCACCGGGTTGGTGAAAGCTGAGACGTGGAAGAATCCCCTCATGGCGTTCATATTTGACACTTACGAAGCTATACCCATTGACCGTAAAGGTTCCATTAGGGAAGCTTTCAAGGGAGCGCGAGAGGCGTTGTCAAGAGGCTTTTTCGTATGTATTGCGCCGGAGGGCACCAGAAGCAGGACCGGCGTTTTGGGCAAAGGGAAAGCGGGAGTTGTCCAATTATCCCTTGACACGGGAGTAGCGGTGCTTCCTGTCGTTCATTATGGCGGAGAGAATATTTGGAGAAACCTCAGGCGTTTCAAACGGACGCCCTTCCGGTTCAAAGTTGGACGTCCATTCAAGTTCAAGCCCGATGGACATGTTGACAAGGCGATGCGTGAGATACTACTCGATGAACTTATGGGGCAGATGGCGCAGCTACTCCCAGAAGAGTTGCGCGGACATTATAGAGAACAGGCGCAAAAAGAGGCGCAATACTTAGAATTTCTCAATTATCCACCCGGCGCGTAGGCATGAAATATAAATCAGAATTTAAATAAGAGGTTAATAAATGTATGATTCATATCTTTGACGTTGATTACACGTTAATCAGAAAATCGACGGCGTATTACTTCCTTTTAGAAGCCGTCGTACAAAAGAGAATTTCGTTGAAACAGTTAGGGAACCTTCCCTTGGACTGGCTTCGTTATAAATTCGGCGCGATTCATTTTGATTTTATTGAGAAAGCTGTTTCTCACATGGCTGGAATCGATGAGTCGGCAATAGACGAAGTGGCGGAGAATTGTTTTGAGCATCGACTGCGGTACAACATTTATCAGGAAGCGGAGCGACTCATCAGGCAGATTCAGGACGAAGGCGGCGAGGCGGTATTGGCGACTTCGTCTTTCTACAACCTCATCCGGCCTTTGGAGAGATTTTTAGGCGTCAAGGAGTCTATCGCCAGCCGTTTAGAATTTGAGAATGGAAAAACCACCGGTAGAATAGACGGCAAAGCGCTCTTCGGTGCGAACAAGAAAGAGGCTGTTGAAGAATGGCTCAAGAAACGCTCCATTACTTTGCAAGACCTGTGTTTTTATTCGGATTCTTATACGGACATTCCGCTCTTGTCGGCGGTTGGACGTCCAGTCGCCGTGAATCCAGACCGCTTCCTCCGTCGGAAGGCTTGTCAAGATAACTGGTGCATACTCCAATTTCGAGAACTTCCCAGTCGGTCGGACAGGTCTCGCCTGTTTTAAAAGCTTCACAACAGTTATTGTCTAAAAGGGGAGGGCAGGGGATGCACTTCCCAAAACACCGAGGGCTGGAGTGCTTTTTGCCGTGCCCTCGCGGGGGAGCCCGCAGCCGTCAGATGGGTCAACGGAGCCTCTTTTCGGATGATACCATTGTAAAGCCAGAACAGGCGAGGCGTAGCCTGCGAGAGAGATTAACCGTGTGTTTGCGGCTTTATACTGTACGCCGAGACTTTCTAAAAGGCGGAAAAACAAAAAAGGACTCCTGTAATATGCGCGAAGAGAAATAGACTCGTACGACTTCTTTGAGCGCCTACGGCGGGTATGAGGAAGGCTTGGCGCAAGTCGGACCACTGTTTTGTGTAAAAAATGTCCTTGCAAGAAGCGAAATTTGGTATATAATATGAATATGGTAGAAAAGAATAAAATCGGTCTGGTTCTCGCTTCAATACACACCGGTTCGGCCTGCGGAGTCTGGTCTCATTTTGCGCGGGCCGCGATGGACGAGAATACCAGTCTCTTTGTGTTTCCCGGAGGTAAGCTCAACGCTTCGGATAATATGGAATACCTGCGCAATCCTATCTACTCATTGGCTAACGCCCAGAATCTCGATGGGTTGATAAGTTGGAGTTCCTCTATTGGCTGTTCCAGTCCTTCCGAACTCTCCGACTTCCACCGCTTCTTTGAAGATCTGCCCTACACGACCATCTCGGACAAGCTTGATGGACACCCCTGTGTGTGTTTTGACGCATACGACGGCATGAAGAGCCTAACTCGTTACTTCATACAAACAGGATCGCGGCGTATTGCTTTTTTGAGAGGTCCGGTCTCGCACCACTCGGCTATGGACCGGTATCAAGGTTTTCGAGACGCGCTTTCGGAGTCTGGACTCTTTTGCGATGAGAGACTCGTAAGCGAGCCCTTTGATTGGGCGCGCGGGGCGTCTGCGTGCGTTCAGCTCTTTGTGTCCCGGGGATTAAGGCCGGCACGGGACTTTGACACACTGATTGGTTCGAGTGACTTGATGACCCTACCCGCTATTCGCTATCTTCAGAAGCAAGGATTCTCTCCGAATTCATACCGGGCCGGCGGGTTTAACAACTCCATTGAAAGCCAGATAACCCCCTTTTCGACGGTAGAAATCCCTTATACGAAGATGAGCGCCGAGTCGTTCAAGACCCTCAAAGCCTTGATGGAAGACCCTGAACACGGCGGTAAGGACGTGCTTCTACCCTGCCGCCTCGTGGTCAGACCCTGTGAAAGAAAAGGCGGAACACAGGGAAGTCTGGACATACAAGACCGGGAAGCTTTTGCCGCCGCTCTCGCTTCTACTATTGAGCGGGAGGGGGGGGACCCTCAGAAGGGGGTATTCCTTGAAACAGCAACGAGACTATGTACAGAGATTCTTGACCGTTATGAAGATATTGGTTGTTTCTTCGAGGTTTTCGATTATGCGTGTGAGAGAATCGGCATTGGACATACGCTCGAATCCGAAACGTACCGAGCGGTTTCCTGCCTACAGGAACAGCGTTATGTTCTGTCCTTGCATGAAAGGGAAGAGAGGAACAGTGCGCTGAATTCCTTCAAGTGTGAATTACTCGGCATAAAAGACAGGAAGTCTCTGGTGGAGAGCGCCGCCCGACACCTCCCCAGAATAGGAGTGACAACCGCGCTTCTAGTCATCTACAAGGATGAAGATATGTCTGAATACATCGGCAGCTTCTCCTCTCAAGGTGTCAATATCACTCCACACCTCTTTCCTGCGCGCCGCCTCTTCCCATCGGACGTCAAGAAACACTTTGAGAGCGGAATCTTTCTGGTTCAGCCCCTGTTCATCGAGAATCAACCGCTTGGTTATTTTGTTCATAACATCCCGTTCTTTGACGGGGTGATTCTGGAAGAACTCCGCTCTGCGATAAGCAACGCTTTCAAAGGCATTGCTTTTTTTGAAGAGACCTTTCATGCGAAACAACTCGCCGAAAGTTCAGAGCGCGCAAAGACCGAGTTTTTTGCAAACGTGGGAAATAACCTGAGCGAACTGTTTCAAGAAGTTATCTCTGCGGTTAATAACCTTATGGCGGAGGCGCCTTTAGAGCAAAGCCCGGAACTTTTCGGCAAGCTAAAAGCCCTTCAGAACCTCATCACGGATCGTCAGAATCATATGCACCGCTTGATAGAGTTAGCCGTATCCCAGACTGACGTCCAGTCCTCCAAGAAAACCCTGTTTAATATCCGCTCTGTTCTCCCTGAATTGGAAGGAGAATTCCCGCTATTGACAGGAGATGAAGAGCTTCTCTCCCATGTATTCGCGCTCGCAAAGAGCCAGTATCGGGATAAGCTCACCGCGCATTTCCACGAGAGAGGGCTTGAGATTCGCTTCACAGGGGGAGATGCAGAGCTGGCAAGATGGACCTGCGCCATAATAGAGCGTATCGCGCTCATGCACGGCGGAAGTGCGGTCTACAACGAAAAGTCTTGTTCTATCACACTCCCCTGGACCACGTTTTCAGGGCGGACAATCGAACCAGCCAACGCCAAAGGCAGAGTCGTGCTGTTATTGAACGATGTCCCTGTTAATGTGAAGGCGCTGTTCGGTCTTCCAGTTACCAGAAACGTGGAGAAAGCCTTAAATATACCCCACAGAATCGGTTTCATCCTGTGTTCAATCCATACAGACCATGCAGACGCGGAACACGAAGGTTTTTCTCCTGTCAAACTAGGATCTCTCTTCCGTGCGCATCCGGAATTCCTCCAAACTCCGCTTTTATGCTTCAGCGGCGAGCTCAATGGGGAGACCATAAGCCAGGCTCTGGAAGAGAAGAATTCCATGAACGGCAATATACTATTTATTGAAGGACAGGAAGGTCTGGCGTCCGGCGAGCTTTCCAGCGGGGAACTCCTGTCCGCGTGGATAGACGGAGGCATGAGGGTGAACGCCGCGTCTTCAGAAGATTTCTTCAATGCGGTTTCCAAAGTTACACCGGACGTCATCAGCCTTGGGAGCATAGACATTGAGATGATAAAGAGCATCCGCAATCATCCGGCAACTACCATGACGCCCATTGTCGTGGTCCCCGAACACATAAAGTCGCTCGAACTCGTCAAGGAACTCAGCAAATACTCACGGGTGATATTATGCAACCGTTCTATAGCCGGCTCTTCGGCGTTCTGCAAACGCATAAAAGCCATAGCCGCAGGCGACTCTATCCTTCCTCTGTTCACCGGCGCTCTGGTAAAGAAAGCCATCCTCTACTTCAATCAGTACGCACACAAACACATTTTCCGCTGGAAGCTCGCGGATGCGGTGGGCAGTAGTGAAGACTACATCACCAGAATCTTCCGTAAGGAAATGGGTATGTCCCTTTGGAAATACTTAAACCACTACCGCGTATCCATGGCCGTTGACCTCCTCATCCATTCAGGCAATACCATAGCCCAAATAGCCGACAAAACTGGCTTCCAAGACCAAGCGTATTTTTGCCGGGTGTTCAAGAACATCTACGGCAAACCACCGGGTTGGTTTAGGAAATAGTCTTTAAACGACTTCTTAATAAGCGCGGTATAAGGTCTGTCCCCTCAACTTGCGGGGGACGGCCGCGCCCCTTTTCTGATAACGCTCTGTAGGAAGCTATAAAACAGGCGAAGCCTGTTGACAAAACCCGCAATGCCTTATACCATCAATTAAGCAGTTGGGAATATCTCTTGTAACTATGGGAGTATCTCTTGTAACTATGGGAATATCTCCTGTAACTGTATTTACGGTTTATAACTAACTAAAGGAAGTAATTATGGCGAGTTCAGATGATTTTATCTCCGCGGGAGACGCAGAATTTAACGGCAAATTCCGCGTTCTTGTCGCGTATGTCGTTGAAAAGACGAGCGGGGCTTCGCCCGCATGGACCCATATCCCCCGGATCGCGTTAGACGGACTGGAAAGGCAGTACGCCTTATGGCAGACAGCATACAAAAGGGTTCTTGGACCTCATACTTCGGTTGACACAGAGGCGAAAAACCAAGCCCGCCGCGAAACGGCCGCGTTCATCCGTCCCTTTATCGGCCAATACCTCAAATTTCCCCCTGTTACTGACGAGGATCGTGTAGCAATGGGCGTTCACAACAGGAAAAAGCGCTCCGCGTTCATACCTGCACCTCATACCCGCCCCATCATTACAGACCTCTACACTCTCGGCGGCGGACGGGTGAAGATCCGCTTCAGCGACGAGACGACCTCGAACAGCCGCGCAATCCCCCATGGGATGAATGGATGTCTGTTCTTCTTCACAATTGGTCCAGAACGGGTCCGCGACTGCGCCGCGCTTACTCAAATCAAGTTACTGACCCGCTCCCCATACACACTCATTTTCCCGCCTTCAATGCAGGTGAACTTCCTCTCCTGCGCCGTGCGATGGCAGAACAGGAGAGGCGTGATAGGTCCCCTAAGCGACGTTTATCACACCGTAATCAGTTAAAGGAAACGAGGGTCCAATCTGTCTTAGAAGAAACGGTCCCTGGGACCGCGCTCAAAGTTTGGGCGCGGTCCCAGGCGTCAGATGCTTCCACTTGGAAGGAGATATCCCGGTTTTACGGCTGAAGAGCCGCGAGAAATAATACTGGTCCTTGAATCCGAGCCTGAAAGCCGCTTCTTTTATGGAGATATTTTCCTGCTCAAGCAGGCGGCAGGCTCTGTCTATCTTTACCTGAATGTAGTACTGATACGGAGTCATGGATGTGTAGGTCTTGAAAATTTCGTTCAGCCTGGATGCGCTTATGCCTATGGTTTGCGCTACGCTGGTTATGTCTATCTCCGAGTCGCTGTTGGTTTCTATCAGATATTTAGCCTTTTCCGTGATTTGCTGCGAATACGAGGGGTGGTCTTTTCGGCGTTCATAGGACAGGGCTTCGGCGAGCAGAGAAAATATCAGGGAGCCGACTTTGATTTGGTAAAGGGGTCTCTGGACACGTACTTCGTCGAAGATTTTCCCAAAGATTGAAAGCGCATATTCATGCAAGCCCATTTCAAAGAAGACTTGTTCCTTGGAGAGAATGCCCTGGTTCACCAAGTCGTTGAAGAAAGCGCCTATAAAGCCTACCCAATACTCGTGCCAGCCTGTTTCGGCAAGTGGTTTGTAAAAGTGTCTCAGTCCTGGTAAAAGTAGGAGCATGGAGCCGGAAGTTACGGTGTGGCTTTGACCTTCCGCACAGAAAACGCCACTGCCGTCGCTGATGTAGACAATCTGAAATTCAGGCAGGGTGCGTCCTTCGGCCACGTTGCGGAATACGAGAGGGTGCGCGTTCTTGTTAGGCGGGTACGCGGTATTGGGCGGGACATAGATGTCTCCCGCAGTCGTACAGACTATGCCGAGCTTCTCATCTTCCAGACTGTAAGGCAGGTAACGGAAAAAACAGGAATCTTTATCTGTGGTTATCTTCATTTAAGACTTCTCCCAATCCATTATACCATAGAAATCTTGATGGTACCGCGCTCAAAATTTCTGCGGACGCCTTATGCTGGAGCGCTTTTCTCCTCCTTAAAACGGCACGGCCGCGAATGAACGGCTGGGGGAGACGAGTTCGTCCTGTACCGCTATGGTGAGCAGTTCTTTGCTGTTCGCCTTGAACGTAGCGTCCATCACCGCGAATATAGAGCCGGTCGTTAATTCCAGGGTTCGTTTTATGTCGCGGGTTTCAAGGTAGCGCGAGAGGAAGAGAGCGGCTGTGAGGTCTCCGGAGCCCGCCATACCGGGAGGGAAGGGGAGTTCGGGTGTAGTAGTGATGAATATTTCTTTGCCGTCAGAGGCTAACATACTGATGCACGGCTCTTTGTTCGTCTGAGCGGCGAAACTCGTGATAAGCGCTATCTTCGGTCCCAAGGCGTGTAGTTCTTCAACCGCCCTGCGGGCGTTTCCCGGAACGCTTGTGTCGACGCCGGTCAAAATCTCCAGCTCGAATTGATTAGGCGTAACAATGTCGGCGCGTCTGACAATCTCGTTCTTGAATATTTCCGGAATGCCCGGCTTCACGTAAAGCCCTCTACCCACATCGCCCATAACCGGGTCGCAGCAATAAAGCGCGGCATGGTTTGCCGCTTTGACCTGCCGTACCGCGTCTATCACCGCGGAACCTGTCTCCGCATCTCCCATGTACCCGGAAAGCACGGCCTCGGCTTGCCCCAGTACTCCGCGTTCAGATAAACCACTTACTAACTCCCGCGTCAACTGCGGCGGCAGCCACTGCCCGGTCCATGACCCGTACCCTGTGTGGTTGGAAAACTCAACGGTGTTGACAGCCCATACCTCGTGTCCTAGTCTCTGTAACGGAAAAACCGCGGAACTGTTGCCCGCGTGTCCGTAAACGACATGAGACTGAATTGATAAAATCGACATATTTACCTCCTTTTTATTCTTAAAAAATAAGGAACGAGCCCTTTGTTTGACAAACGAGACCTGTTCATTTCAGGCGGCGTTTGGCGGACCTTCCTATTTTTTACCTCCTAGTACTTTTCCCACTATTCTTGACAGAAACCGCATGAACTTGCCCTTACCGTCTCCGTACTTCACGGTAAAATCCTGCGCGGCTTTTGAAAGGGAATAATGAATACCGTATTTCTTCTTGAGAAAGTCCCAGTGTTTCACTATCCATACATAAAGATCGCTGGGCGTTATGCCCGGAAAGTCAAAGCATATCCATTCGGTTTTGATTATCTGAATAATGGGCAGGTACACATTCCCATACCACGAAACAAGGGCGTCGCCAAACGGGATTTCCTGTTCTATGCCTTGATTAATGAAGTACTTGTGAACAAGAATATGGTTATAGATGACATCATAGCGTCCCGTTGTGGTAAAGTCAAGGTTGTTGTCGCCGGTAAGCTCGGCAAAGTGAGTTTTTTCATAGAAACCCGTTTTTTCGTATTTGATGAGGCTCATCTTGAGGTCGTCGATGGTCTGGTGGGGTTTTATATTGATCACGCTGGAGAGGCTTATTACCTCTGCATCTATAGACTCAACGTTTTGAGATTTGGCGACGGATACGCGATGGTTGCCGTCTCTCACGAAGTAAGCGCCGCCTATTTCGTAGAGCTGAATGGGCGGTAGGTTGATACTTTGGAGCTGCGCCTGGTCCACGCGTTCCCAACGCGTGCGCAGGTGTTCCGACTTTGGGAGAAAGAGACGGTTAAAATCCTGGTACCGCCCCTCGCTGCCTACGATGAGGTTCACCGGGATTATCTGCATACCCATATAAACCTGATTTTTTGGCTTCAGAATATCCTTCACGTCATTGAAGGAGAGAAGCTTATCCTTATCTGCATTGATAAAATGCATTATCCGCGTAAACGCTGCCCTACTCTTTGCCCTATCAAAATCTTCCGCGGATTGTAAAACTTGTAGGCTATTATCCATAATTACCCTTCATATTCCTTGTTTTAGTAAATAGCAACTATTGTTAGAATTGCCTATACAATTTCTAGCAACGCTGTTACTCTACTTTTCCTCCGTATCCACGACATAATGGCTGTAAGCGTTTACGACCATGGTGTCGAGGAAATGAGAGAGCCTTACACTTGCCATGTCGTAAAGGTGGATGTGTCCGTGAATAAGGTATTTGGGCTTGAAAATTCTCATAAACCAGAGAAAATCTTTAAATCCTCTATGGCAGAGATCTTCCCTGTCATGTATGCCCAACGGCGGGGCGTGCGTTAGAAGAATATCCAGGAACCTGCCATGGAAGATACGGTTAATGATGAGGCGGGGAAGAAGGCGGAGAATTTCCAGCTTCATCTGGAAATTCGTGAACTGATTGTCTCCGTTGTTGTAACGCATGGACCCGCCGAGTCCCGCAAATATAAGTCCGTTTTCTTTTCTTACTTTTGACCCTATATGAATCTCTCCGGTTCTGCTCGTCGTCCACGGCAAACTAATTTCTCCGCGTCGCTTCAAATTCCTTAAGCCTTCGAGGTTGTGGTTTCCGTAGACCGTGAGCAGGGGTTTATTGAGCGTGGAAACTACAAATTCCAAGTAATCCTGGGGTAGGTCGCCGGCGCTCAAGATTATGTCTATGTCCTTAAACCGCTCTTTTATGGATGCGGTGTAGACAAGGGGGTCTATATGGTCAGATATGCATAATATTTTCATTACGGATATTTTACTATATAATAATAAAAGAAATTTATTCAAGTCGTTTTTATGGATACATAATATCCAACACAAAACCACAAAAAAACAGGGGACAGCTTGACAAAAATACAATTTTATGACAGGATAACGCTTATGAAAACGATATTTGTGAAACCCGCTGAAGTTGAGCGGAAATGGTTCGTTATAGACGCCGAAGGCAAGCCTTTAGGCAGAGTGGCCGGCAGGGTTGCGTCCATAGCCAGGGGTAAGGAAAAACCCTTGTTCGCCCCTCATCAGGAGGTCGGGGATTTTGTAGTAATCGTCAATGCGGAAAAAGTAGCGATTTCGGGGCGCAAAGCCCAGCATAAGCTCTATCACCATCATACCGGCTATGTGGGCGGACTCAAAACAGAGACGTTTGAGAAACTCATAGCAAAGCATCCGACGAGACCTTTGGAACTGGCCGTTAAAGGAATGCTTCCCAAGGGACCTCTTGGACGGAAGCTTTATGGTTGTGTAAAGGTGTATGCGGGGCCGCAGCATCCCCATGCGGCTCAGAATCCTGAAAAAATTGAATTGTGAGGACAATATGAATAATCTTGGCATTGGAACGGGTAGAAGAAAAACAGCGGTCGCTCGCGTTTATGTACGCGAGGGCGCAGGTAAAATTATGGTGAACGGCAAGGAGCTTAACCGGTATTTCCTACAAGGCGAGCACGTGCTCATGGTGCGGCAGCCTCTTATGGTAACAGGCGGTGAAAATAAGTTTGATGTGTTGATTAACGTCTACGGTGGCGGTATTCACGGGCAGGCGGGAGCATGCAGGCACGGGCTTGCACGCGCTTTGTGTCAGGTTGACCAAGCCAATTGCGCCAACCTTCGTGCCAGTGGTTACCTCACACGTGATTCGCGTATGGTTGAGCGTAAGAAATATGGACAGCGCGGCGCGCGGCGCAGGTTCCAGTTCTCCAAACGTTAACGGCTTGGAAAGGTACGCGCAGGGGAAGGACTTGGAGACTTCCAATTCCTTCCGTCTCAACTTCAATGTTGCGCCGTAAGGCGCATTGCATATGGCCGTACATTCCAGAATGTCAATTTTTAACCAATTAAGAAAGTCGCCATCCATCCTTGACTATTACTTCTTTAAAAAGAGATTCTTCTCATACTGAAGAAACGTATCGTATTAGTTTATCTGACGGGACGGTTTTTTCATTTAAGTCGGTATATCTGACGGATATGAATTTACTGTTTGAATTGGCATCCGGACGGGAAGTTTCAGTTGATGAAGAGAGTGCTTTGGGGTTTGCGTCCATGTGTTTGAAAGCGGAGAAGACGGCATTAGCGCTTACAGCTAACGCTGAGCAGACGGTAGCGGGGCTTTCGCGCAAGCTGGAAGCTCGCGGTTACGCGGGGGACTGTGTGAAATCCGTCATCGCCCGCCTGATAGACATAGGCGTTGTAAACGACGAGCGTTACACGCGACTTTGGCTTGAATCGCGGCTTTATTCAAAGACGGATTCTCCTCGTAAGCTGTTTGTGTCTCTTTGCAACAAGGGAGTAGAGAGAGAGACAGTGGAACGCACCCTCAAAGCGGTTCTTGACTTTGAGCAGGAACAGGTCCTTTTGAAAAAGTATTTGAGGAAATTAGAAAAAACAGGGAAACCCATAGAAAGACGACTCCTGAAGCGGGAGGGATTTTCCTATGAAGCGATAGAGGTGGAGCTGGAACGGTAACCTTTTGTAAAGACTTGCAATATCGGTAAAATTCTTGTATTATGAGAGAAATGAAGAAAATAAATTTTTTAATAGCTCTGGCTCTGGCGATACTTTTCGTCTCGTGTACCACACGGCAGAAAGCGGTCGTTCCACCACAGCCCGTCGTGCCGACCATACCAGAGAACATCATGGGTGAAGGGCTTGTCAAGGCGGAGAAACTGTCTGCCTTTCTGTTAGGTGTGAATCGACAGACGCCTGTCGATTTTGTCGAGGACCTGTCCCGCTTTTATGTAGAGGAAGCAGCCATTGAAGGTGTGAATCACGATGTGGCGTTTTCTCAGATGTGTCTTGAGACCGGTTTCTTACGCTTTGGGAACCTGGTGAGTCTGGATATGAATAACTTTTGTGGACTCGGTGCGATAGATGCGGAACATCCAGGTGAACGTTTTCCTAGTCCTCGCGTAGGCGTGCGTGCTCACATTCAGCATCTCAAGGCTTATGCAACCGAAGAGTCTCTGAAACAGGACTTGGTTGACCCGCGTTACAAGTGGGTGAAAAAGGGAGTTGCTCCAACCATTCAGGGACTCACTGGCAAATGGGCGACGGACCCTGATTACGATAAGAAGATAAACGGCGTACTTACGCGCCTCTACGATGAATCGTTTGGGAGATGAGCGAAAGAATCATTGGTTTGACGGGACTCTACTGTGCTGGCAAGAATTATGTTGGCGAAATTCTAGTCAGGAAGGGTTTCGCTGTGTTGGATGTCGATAAACTGGGGCATAGGGTCATTGAAACGGAACAGGCGGCTATTATGGAACGATTCGGGAAGGACATTGTGGAGCACGGACGTGTGAACCGAAGGTTGCTCGGCGAGAAGGTTTTCGGAAACCCAACGGAGCTTGCCGCTCTGGAGATGATAATTCATCCGTATGTAAATGCGCTCATCGAGGATTGGGCCGCAGGAAATAAAAATTGCGTCATCAACGCGGCATTATTGCACCGGACCAGTATCTTTCTCCGCCTTGATGCTATTCTTATAGTGAAGGCGCCCCTATTTGTCCGTCTTATTCGGGCAAAGCTCCGAGATCGTCTTCCGTGGTTCAGTATTATTAGGCGATTCAGAAGCCAAAAATTCTCTTTTCCCCTTAAATTTTCGCATGAAGTCGCCGAAAATAGAAGAAGTATTTATATTATAAATAATGTAGGTAGAGAGTCAGAAAAGCAAATAGAGAAGGTTGTCGACGAACTAACCCGTATACTACTGTTATGAGGTTCAAATTTATGGAAAAGAAGAAAATTCTGCTGATAGCAATGATAACCGGCGTATTTTTAGCCGCCGTGATACTGTTTCCTCTTGTATTACTTTCAAACAGCAAGGCGACTGCGATGTCGGCATCTGTAAGTCCAGAAATTCATAATACGCCTCCTGCATCCGCGGACGTGGTGGAAATGGTAACTTCTCCGGTCCAGCAAAGAGAGACTTCTCAAAATATTACCATCAATAATTATAGTCCTGAATCTAACGCGGTGGAAAGCGCGAAAAATCCGGATGGCTCTGTAACTATAAATGTTCTGCCGGCTAGTCCGGATCAGTCCCCGGTCGTAACTCAGACTCCACCTGTGGAAACCTCGTCCCGGCCCGCGCCCGTGGTGGAAAAGCCGGCCGTTTCACGAACTCCCACACCTGCTCCAGCAAAAACTACTCCCGTCGTCGTAAAGCCAACCGTAAAGCCGAATCCAAAACAGCAAAAAAAGTCTGAGTATTGGATACAAGCAGGTTCGTTCACCCTTAAAGCTAACGCCGAAAAAGCTAAAACAAGCCTTGACGGAGAAGGGATTCCTAAAGTAGTGGTTGAGAACAGTACCGTCAAAGAACAGACCGTGTTCCGTCTCCGTAGTGGACCTCATCGCACTAAAGAGGAAGCAGAATTTTGGCTAAAGCTCGTCAAGGCTCTGGATGATTTTAAAGAAAGCTACGTTATCGAGAGATAATTATCCTTTACCCGCCTCATGACTCTATCGCCGACCAAGTCGATCGAGTTCGCAGATGTTCTTAGTTTTGTTTAAAAAAGAAATCGTCCCTGAAATATTTCTTGAGCAGGTCTTCTGAAACTGCGTTTTTGCCGCTCATGTCTGTATACGTCGCCTCCAGAAAACCTTTTGTTAAATAAAAACATCCCAAAAGGAAGAATTGCGCCACTCGCTCGATCGTTCCCACTGCTTGGTACATCTTAACGGGATTATCGAGAGGAAATTCGTTCATTATATACTCAATAATGGCTTGTTGGGAAAGACTCATCGCGTAGATAATTTCAGAGATAGGATAACCGTCTTTCATACGAGCTTTCCCCATGCCTACAAAGAAACCGCCAACTAGGGAACGGTCAAGTCCTCTGTCTAATGTCCGTGCAAGCACCGGATATAATCCGGTATGAGACTCGATGAATTGTTCATCCGTCAAATCATTGTAGTGCTTGAGCTGTTCTGCTTTATGCATCTTGTTCTTCCATCGGGCCGCAAAATCGTGAGATTTAGTATTTAATGTGTCTATGAGAAGTCTATCAATCATGGGGACAATTATAATACTTTCGAACTGAAATGCAAGTGGGAAAAGAGTTAAAAAATAAAAAAAGATTTGACAGGGCTAGGTGAATGTGGAAACCATTATGGGAAAAGTCCTTGCCAAACTAGTAGTGAATTTTATAGGTTGTTCTAAACCGTCAAAGTATAATATTTCTTTAGTAGAACGAAATACAATTAGGTTAATTTTTCCATGAACACTTCGGGTTTCCTTCCCCTTTCCCGAAGCGTTCTTTTTTATGCCGCTTTACAAGGCGTTACAGGAATTTTTTAGGCGAATGTGGTTATTTGCGAATGTTGAAATCGGAGCGAACATGGGCAAACGTAGGGCAGGATATTTGGAAGCGGAGTCGCTGAAAAGAAACATTGACTATATCGCTGAAGCCTGCTAAACTATTGAAGATATGCTGAATAAATCCAACTCTATTAACGGAGAAAGCCGCGTTGAAGAGCGTCTAGTACCTGACATTGACTACGCGATCTTTAGAAGATGTACTCCCTCATGGCGGATGTATCAACATAGACTAGATTTTTGCGATATAACCTATATAACTGAAGGTAAGGCGCAGTACATCATTAACGGGAATAGCTATAATCTGCAAGACGGGGATCTGCTCTGTCTACCGAAAGGTTGCATCAGGTCAGGTATCACCTATCCCGATCATCTTATGTGCTGTTTTTCGGTGAATTTCCGCCTGAACAACTACAATGGTGAAACGATGAGCCTTCCTTTCCCCATTGTTTCTCATGTGGGTTGCCAAAATGACATCATTAGTATGTTTCATACTCTGGTTAATACATGGATAGAGAAACAGCCTGGATATATTATTAAGACACAGGGACTATTTCTGTTAATTCTTCATCGCCTTTTTGAACTCATCGTATTTGATTCCACATTAGAAGAAGGTGACTACCGCGTCAAAAAGGCGATTCGCTACATAACAAGACATTACTCGGAACGGCTCTCGGTAAAAAATATAGCGAATATGGTCGGATTGAACGCGGTGTATTTCGGCGCATTGTTCAAGCAATCGACAGGTCTTTCTATAAACCGCTACGTGATACAGACCAGAATCAAAAATGCGGAAAACTTTCTTATAAGCGGCGAATACAGAGTAGAGGAAGTCGCCGCTCATTGCGGATTTTCTGACGTGGCTCATTTCTATAAATTATTCAAAGAACTTATGGGGTTCCCGCCGTCCTACTATATCCCTAAACACGACAAAGTTATCGAATAAATTGCAAGAAAAGAGGATATCCGCGGAGAGAAAAGTTGAGAGCATCTCCTTCTTCTCTCTCAAAACTGATACTCTTTAGTTTAATCAGGGAAACACTGTGGTTTGAGGTTAACAATGGAAAAATCTAGAAAATTATTCGCCATCCGACAAGTTTTCGGCAAGAACAATGCGATTCTTTTCGTCTTGGCTTTGTTTCCCATCGCGGGGAGTGGCGTTGTATTCATAGCACCTTACTGCGCGGCTCTGGGAAAGGGTCTCGCAGAAGGAAGCGGCGTACCATCGTCCCTTGTTCCAATCGCATTGTGGACAACGAAACAGGCGTTCTTCAGCGTACTTGCGGCGCTGGCATTAGGACTACCCGGTGCGTGGTTCGTCGGAACAAGCGCCTCAAAATCAACGCGTACGCTGCGGGCGCTTTCGGCGATTCCGTTCGCCATGCCGTCTATTCTCGTGGTGCTGGGCTTCGTGCTTTTCTTTGGCAACAACGGCATCGTTAACCGTTTCTTTATGTTTTTTACCGGGTTAAAGGAACCGCCCGTCCGCATCCTCTATCAAACATCGTCTATCATATTGGCTCATGCTTTTTACAACTTCCCCTTGGTCATACGACTCGTGGGCGACTCTCTTGAAAAAACGCGGCGCTTGTTATCTGCACCAGCCGCGGTTCTCGGCGCAAACCCTCTTGTCACGGCCGTTACCATCTTTTTACCCGCAATCCTCCCTTCTCTCATAACGGCAAGCCTGCTCGTGTTCCTTTACAGTTTCACCAGCTTCGCAGTTGTACTCGTTCTGGGCGGCGGACCGAAAGCCGGCACTTTAGCCGTGGAAATCTACCGGTATGCCCGTGTATCGCTCTCGTTTCGTGATGCAGGCGTCCTTGCGGCAGCGGAAACCGCTATAGCCCTGCTTGTCTTTGGGCTCTACTTGTTTTTTTCACATAAAACGCAGATGTCCACGATGGATTCTATAGACCGTCCTGTTTATACGCCTAAAGAATCCATCTTTAGAAGAATTTCATTCATCCTTTATCTTGGAGCTATACTCTTTTTGGCAGTAGGACCTCTATTGTCAGTTTTCGTGGAGTCGTTTCTAGCACGGAGTTCTCGTGCAGGTTCAGTGGTAATAAGCCTGCGGTGGTGGATCGGCGTAAACAAAAACATCCTGCCTGCGTTCTACCGTTCCGCGCTTCTAGCGGTTTGGTCAGCATCATCATCCTGTGTTTTAGCAATTTGCGCGGCATTCAGCATTAACGCCCTCAAGAATCTAGCTGAAAATGAACATGGCATCTCGCGCTTCAGAAAAAGCTTTTGGCGTTTCCTTGGGATTCTGATAAAAGTGTGTGCGATAAGTCCCCTCTTGTCATCAGGAATCGTGTTAGGACTTGGTTTCATCATCATTTACGGTGGATTTTTCTCCACATCTCCCAACAGTAGCGGCGTTTTGGCCGTGATAGCGATTCATGCAGTAACGGTTCTACCATTCACGTTCAACGCGGTTATGGAGGGTTTTAACAGCATCCCGAAGAACATCCTGTCTGCGGCCGAGGTCATGGGCGCGCATCCTCTGATGCGGCTCTTGGCAGTAGATATTCCGATGAGTGCGATTCACATTCGTTCAGCATGGGGCTTCGCAGCCGCATTGAGCCTGGGTGAACTTAATGCGGTTATGATGCTCGGTTTGGAGAACTTTGAAACGCTGCCTCTGTTGATTTATCGCGCCGCAGGCGCGTATCGCTACGGTACGGCTTGTGCGGCGGGCGTTATTCTTATCTTGTGTTGCACAGGCGCTCTCCTGCTAACCCGGGAAAAATGAGAATAGTCGTGGACTGAACCGTTTATACGCGGCATCCTTGACAAAAACACCATTTCTCGCAATACTTGAGTCCACTATGCGACTCTTTCAACAGTCTTTAAAACTAAGCAATGTCTGTTACGATATACGCGGACCCGTCTTAAAAGAAGCAAAGCGTATGGAAGCCGATGGGTTCCACATCATAAAACTAAACATCGGAAATCCAGCTGCATTTGGGTTCAACGCCCCTGATGAAATCGTCCATGACATCATCATTAATATGCAGAATGCGCAGGGCTACGGCGACTCTCAAGGGCTTTTTGCAGCGCGAAAAGCGGTCATGCATGACTTTCAGAGCAGGGGAATCATGGATATAGGCGTCGACGACATATTCATCGGCAACGGAGTAAGCGAGCTGATTATGATTTCTATGCAGAGCTTGTTAGACTCCGGAGATGAAGTCCTTGTCCCGGCGCCGGACTATCCACTGTGGACCGCGGCGATCACTCTGTCCGGCGGAACAGCCGTTCACTACATCTGCGATGAGGCATCGGACTGGAATCCAGACATAGCCGACATGGAGGCGAAAGTTACAGACCGAACCAAAGCTATCGTCGTCATCAATCCGAATAATCCTACAGGCGCTGTTTATGATAAGAGTATTTTACAAGGTATCGCCAAAATCGCCCGTGAACATGGTCTGATTGTATTTGCGGATGAAATCTACGACCGTATCGTCTATGATGGGGTGAACCACACGCCCTTCGCGTCCATTGATCCGGAAGTACTCACCATTTGTTTCAATGGACTGTCTAAATCGTGGCGTTCGGCGGGTTTTCGTGCGGGATGGATGGCGTTCTCCGGCAATAAGAAGGTCGCCGCCAATCAGACAGGCGACGGGTACTTAGACGGCGTTCAGATGCTTACCAATATGCGGCTATGTGCAAATATGCCCGCCCAATTCGGTATACAGACAGCGCTTGGCGGATACCAGAGTATCAACGACCTTGTCCTGCCTGGCGGCAGACTCCGCGAACAGAGGGACGCGGCGCTGAACCTCCTCGCCGATATTCCCGGAATATCGGTCGTCCCCCCAAAGGGCGCTCTTTATTGTTTCCCAAAAGTTGATGTGCAGCGATTCAACATCACAGACGATGAGCGTTTTATGATAGATATGCTTCACGAACAGCGATTATTGATGGTCCACGGTAGAGGTTTTAACTGGAAAGACCCTGACCACTTCCGCATCGTGTTCCTGCCGGACAAAGAGACGCTTACCGACGCTCTGCATCGTATGGGGAATTTTCTGGCGCATTATAAACAATGAAAGGGGGAAAAACGGCGCGGTTGGATGCCGCGCTTTACGCGCCCGCACCGTTTGAATGAACTTATATATAATATCGGTTCATAACAGAATAAGTTTAGAAAAGGAGAGAAATATGTTTAAAGAATTTTTACCGTATAATGTAGTACGGAACAACGCGCTCAAACTAGCTCATAGAATTTACCATGATGGCTTTACGCCGGACGTCATCTATGTATCGCTCCGGGGCGGTGCGTACATGGGAAATGTCGTCAGCGAGTATTTCAAGATAATAAAGACAGGCAGACCCGTTTACTATGCGGCTGTGGTCGCCCGTTCTTATACAGACGTCCGCACTTCGGAAAAAATCAAGGTTGAAGGATGGACCTACGACCCAGCGCATCTCCGAGTCGGCGACAAAGTATTGATGGTTGACGACATCTTCGATTCCGGCAAGACCATTAACTTCCTGGCGGACATCATCCTTGAAAAGGGTATTCCCCGTAAAGACCTGAAAGTAGCGGTTCACGACTATAAGTACTTTTACGACAAACCCGAACAGCTTCCCGTCCAGCCAGACTATTTTTGTAGAAAACATAGCCTTTCAGTCAAAGACGAAGATATGTGGATACATTATATGAGCCACGAACTAATAGGTTTAAGTAAAGAAGAATTGGAGAAGAATTACTACACCCATGACCCGGACCTGCATGAAGTACTGGACATTATGGGAGAGAAATAAAGATTCTTCCCTCTGTTTTCGCCGCTCTTGTTCCGAAACCTAAAGGGACGCTATGGATTATTTTGAAACAGATGATGTTGTAAAAGACTATGACAGCCGCATAACGGTTCGCATCCTCTCATTCCTGAAACCGCACAAACCCTTGGTATGTCTAACCATAGTCGCGTTGATACTATCCACACTCGGCGAACTGGTCATACCAGTTCTGCAGAAACAAGTCATAGACGCGGCGATATTAGCAGTAGGCGCAAGACAAGAAGGAGAGTCTGGAGAGCACATGCCGCAATCCCAGGCATTGAAGGAGCCGCCTGCGCCAGACACAGCGGGCTTTATCGTCCGTACCACTCTTATTCTCCTTGGCGTACTGATATTAGTATTTGCATTTACATTTATACAGACATGGACGTCGACCCTCATTGGGCAAGAGGTGATGAAGGACATACGCCTTGCGCTCTTTAAGAAAACCATAGGACAGTCAACCGCATTTCTATCACGGCATCCTGTTGGGCGTATTGTTACCCGCCTGACAAGCGATATAGAGACCATCAACCAGTTCTTCACCGAAGTGCTTTCCGCCTTTTTGAAGGACATTGCGATCATGGTCGGAGTGATTATCACCTTGTTCTTACTCTCCGCGAAACTAGCGATTGTAGTTGTTGCGCTTTTGCCGCCTGTACTTGCCATTTCCGTATGGAGTCGCGTCCGCGCCCGTGACGCCTTCCGCAGACAGCGCGTCGCTTCCTCGCGGGTCAACGCCTATTTATCCGAGAGACTCGCAGGCGTGCAGACGGTACAATTATTCACAGCCGAGAAAAGAAGCCGCGCCGAATTCCACGAGTGCAACGAGGAACTTTTGTCCGCAAATATGGGCGAGATGTACGTCTATGCGACCTTTCGTCCAATCGTCGAGTGGCTCTCCGTACTGACCACGGCCGCGGTCCTTATATTCGGTGCGAACTTCGTTACCAATGCTTCGCTTTCCATTGGGACGCTAATCGCTTTCATTAACCTTGTAGGGATGTTTTACAACCCTGTGATGGACATAGCCGAGAAGTACACGATATTGCAGTCTGCGATGGCGGGCGGCGAGCGGGTTTTTGGACTTTTAGATGTAAATGAACAAATTCCTGATAAAGGAACGCAGGATATATCTCCAATTCGGGGACATATTGTGTTTGAAGACGTCCATTTCTCCTATAAAGAGGGTGAAGAGGTGCTGAGAGGTTTGACCTTTACCGTTAACCCTGGTGAAATGGCTGCGATTGTAGGCTTAACCGGAGCGGGAAAGACCACAATCACCAATATTTTCACTCGTTTATGGGATATTGACAGCGGGGATGTCAAGTTAGACGGGGTTTCTGTTCAGGATATTCCCCTGCAAACGCTACGCACCAACGTCCTGCCTGTTTTGCAGGACGTCTTCCTGTTTTCCGGCACAGTTGCGGACAATATCCGTCTGGGGCTAGACATTACAGACGACGAGGCGACGGCTTCCGCAATGGCGGCATCGGCGCACGACTTCATTTCTCGTTTACCTGACGGGTACAACACGGTTTTATCCGAAGGGGCTACGAATATCTCGGCGGGTCAGCGGCAACTCATCAGCTTTGCGCGAGTGATAGCGCACAACCCGTCTGTCGTCATTCTGGATGAAGCCACAAGCTCGATTGACACCGAGACCGAGACTCTGCTTCAGAAAGGCATGGAGTCAGTTTTACGAGGACGCACTTCTATCGTCATAGCGCATCGGCTCTCCACTATACGGCATGCAGACCGCATCATAGTACTTTCCAGCGGGCGCGTCATAGAACAGGGTAAACACGACGCTCTCGTCGCCCAAAACGGCGTTTATGCCCGCCTCTACCGCCTCCAACAGCAGGCACCGCAGGCGGAGCCTGTTTAACGACTCCCAACGGACATTGTCTGAAAGGGGCGCCGCTGTCCCCGACTTGACGGTTGCGCCTACGGAGCCTACATGACGCGGTGCCAGACACCACACGCCGCTGTCCCCCGCAGGCAACGCCTGCTCAAGGCGCGGAAGCCTCAATCGTTATCTGCTTTGCGTACACGTCTCCCCGTACGTCTTGTATGTACACGCCCTTCCTTATTCGTGATTTTACGCATGAGCCTGTCGAAGAACTCCAGCAGGCAATGCCCGTGCCAGACACCCGCACACCACATAGTGTGAGGGCGGCACACCGCAGAGTAAGGAGCGACGTACCACGTTACGTCAAGAATAGACCAGGACGACAGGTGCCTTCTTGAACCGCAATTCAAGATGTTATTCCTCTCCTTTGTTAAGAGAGCGAAGCGGAAGTTCTATTTCCAGTTATGGGATTTCTGCGTCATGGGAAATCATATTCATTTCCTGATAAAGCCGGGGAAAGGCGGCAATTTATCAGAGATAATGCAGTGGATAAAGTGTAATTTTGCCAAAACGTGGAACAAAGCGCATGGACGCAAGGGTCATGTGTGGGGAGAACGCTTCTATTCACGGATAATCAGCGGTATAACGGACTTCTTGCGGGTACGGGAATACATAGCGGACAATCCTGTGAAGGCTGGACTTGTGGAACGAGCCGCGGAGTGGATGTTTGGGAGCCTATACCACCGTCTGCATCGACAATCTGACTTACTAGATGAACCTGATATCGACGGTGTCTGACACCGACGGCAGGCAGGGCAGGCAAAGTCTACGTGGGAATAGCCAGCTCATAACAGATGCTGTTCGGAATGTTCGGAAAGGGAAAAGGAGCGCGGCTGTTTCCAAAAGCTCTCCTGTAATTTCTTGCGTTCTAAAAGAGTTTGCTTGGAAAGAATTTCCCATAACGTTGCCAGCGGCCGTTGTTCTTTTTATTGCCTTCGTCAATGATCTTGAATATGAAGGCGGCGAAACTGACATCGTCGCCGCTGTCGGGGGGGGAAAAGCCTATTGTCTGAAATGGTTCTGAAGTTGCAACAGTAAGTAGTCCTTGTGTGAAGGCCTGAAACGCGGCACACGCGACTGGCGCGAGTAGGTCTTCAGGAGGCTTTGAAAGCACCATTGCCAGAGTGCCTGCCTTCCTCGCTCTGAAAGTTGCGGTCAATTCCTTGCCCAACAAAAGCCAGCCTTTTATATGGTCGTTTACTAGACTCTCAACTTTTCCGCTATCAAAATGCTCTCTGCAGAGACAGGGCGGCGTACATACGAGAATGGCTTCATTGACCTGTCCCAAACGATTCTCTGCACCGAGAAGCAATGCGCGTGCCGCAATAGGACTGCCCGGATTCCAGTTCAACATCTCTGCACTCGAAACGGTAAGTATCTTATCGGCTTGGTCTGGGATAAAAGCTGTCACAAAATGCTCCACCCGCCGCGCCGCCTCCTCTGTCAGAGCTGTTAATAGAGGGGAATTGTTTCCCGCAATTAGTATACCGCGTGTCATAATTGTATTTTATACATTTTCACTAACTTTCGCAAGTGGTCTAAATTCATTCACGGATAGCGTAGATTTTCTTGTTAATGGAATTAGGATTGAAGAAATCCGCTGTCTTGATGTATAATTGATATTATGGCAACCATCCGATCTATTCTCAGGCACGGGTCTACGTTGTCCCTGCTTACTATGATATCTCGTGTGTTAGGACTCCTGCGGGAAATGACAAAGGCCAGACTGCTTGGCACTACCGCGCTCTCGGATACATTTTCAGTCGCTTTTATGATACCAAATCTGTTCCGCCGACTCTTCGCAGAAGGTTCTATCGCCGTTGCCTTTATTCCAACTTTTAAGAAATGCATCGTCGAAGACAGTAAAGACGAAATAAGAAATTTTCTCTCGTGTGTGTTCACATTCCTCACTTTTCTCGTAACGGCTGCAGTCGTCATCGGAATTTTGCTTTCTCCTCTCATTGTGTCTCTATTCGGCTTAAAAGAATTCGACGAAACTGTTCTTCTTACCCGCATCATGTTCCCGTTTCTCGCATTCATATCTATTGCGGCTTTCTTCCAAGGCATCTTGAATAGTATAGGTGTGTTCACGCCGTCTGGAGCCGCGCCTATATTGCTCAATATTATGATGATAGTATGCGCCTATGCGCTAAAAGACTTGGTCGGCAACTCTGCCCGCGCCATGGCTATCGGCGTTCTCATCGGCGGATTTCTTGAAGCCGGTATTCAGCTTCCCTTTATTATGAAAAAAGGCTTCTCGTTTTTCTTCACAAGCATCCAAAAAGCCGTCAAGCACCCCGGTACGCAGACCATTCTGAAGCTTATAGGACCAACTGTCGTCGGCATGGCCGCATATCAGCTCAACGACCTCGCGTCCACAGCGCTGGCGGGCAATGCGGGGCAAGGAGTCGTGTCCAGTCTACAGTATTCGCTACGGTTACAGGAACTCATACTTGGTGTTTTCGCGGTTTCTATAGGTACAGTACTGTTGCCGGACTTTGCAGAATACGCCAAAACCAATAATTGGAATATGTTTAATGCGCGTCTGCAATCTGCAGTTAATATCATTGCCTTTATTACTGTGCCAATCACCTTCTTCGCCATATGCCAAGGCGAAACACTCATCCGCTTGTTGTTTCAAGGACGCTCTTTCACCGAAGAATCGGTAGCTCTGACAAAGACGGCGTTTACCTTTCACGCGCCAGCTCTGCTTTTTATCGCACTGAACCGCATCCTCGCGCCAGCTTTCTACGCACAAAGCGACACGAAATCCCCGACCCTTGCAGGCATCATCTCTTTCGCGGTCAACATAGCGCTTGCATCTGTAATGGCGAGGAAATTCCGCGGCGCAGGTATTGCCTTTGCACTTACGGTAGCAAGTGCTATCAATACGATACTCCTCTTTTACTTTTTGAAGAAAAAACCATTCATTCAAATAGGTGGTGTCTTGAAACCGATACTTTATATTGCCAAGCTATGTCTCTTTTCGATGATAGCCTTAATTCCCGTGCTTCTCTTGAACCAAAAGATGCTCACCCTTTTCGTTGGATACAACCGCTTTGTTCATCACGGGTTTCCCTTTGTCATAGCCGCGTCCGTGTTTTTCTCCATAGAATTAGCATTACTCATCCTTACAAAGGATGTACAGACGCGCAAACTGATTTCCATAGTGAAATTTAGGTAAATTATCTTATTGAGAATGGGAGCCGTTTTCTAGGAAAATAAATTATGAGTATCGTTAAAATTCTAATAGTAGATGACCATCCGTTGTTCAGCAAGGGACTTACTTCTCTTGTCGTAAGTAAACCCACCTATAAGGTTGTCGCAGAGGCGAAGAATTCCATAGAGGCTCTGAAGGCTGTGCGAGAAGAGAAACCGAATCTAGCTATTGTTGACCTCAATTTAGGGGATGAAAATGGACTCGATTTAATTACAGAGATGATGGCGATTGACGCAAACCTTCCTATCTTGGTGCTTTCTATGCACGACGAACGTTACTATTCGGAGCGGGTCTTACGGCTTGGCGCGAGAGGTTACATCATGAAGGATGAAGCTGGCAACAAGGTGCTTGACGCTATAAAGACGGTTTTGGCCGGCAAAGTATATTTGAGCGACTCTGAGCAAGAGAGGCTCTCAGAAGCCGCCGCTCTCGACAACGTCAAAGCGAACAAAGAGTGGTATGCGTCGGTGAAAAAACTGTCTAATCGCCAGTTTGAAATATTCTCACTCTTGGGCAAAGGCTACGGCACTATAGAGATCGCCGCAAAGCTTAACCTTTCCTCTAAAACTATAGACACTCACAAGGAACATATCAAGCTGAAGCTTCACTGCCCTTCGGCTCAAGAACTCCGTCAGCTTGCAGTTGAATGGTCAAGCCACCCCGAAATGTGATTCTCTGCTTTATGTATACCGTCTTTTTGGAAATCAAGAGAAAACAAAACAGAGTCTTCGTAATGTCCTTATGACTCCAGTACGTTGAACTGTAACGGACGAACAAGAAATGAAAAAAAATAATGGGCTGTTGACGGTAATAACGGCAACAAAGGCAGCATTAAGTAAAGTCTGCATTGATGTTGTGCTATTGGGTATAGACCCCGGTAACGATGATGCCGCTCCACAAGGATGAATAGGATTGTATGTCGCCCACGGCTTCCTCCCAGAAGTCCTGTAGTGCGTAATCTGGGTTGTGGCTTGTCTGCCTGCCGCGTGGATCCATTGGCGAAAGCGGGTTCTGCCCGCGGGAAAAGGCAATACGTTGACTATCAATATTACCGAAATACCATGTTCGTACGTCTTGCGGAAGGCTAAAATCTTTTGGTGCGAGTCCCGCTCCAAGACCCATATCAACAGGAACCCATCCCAAGCCTTCTATCCAAAATTCCGCCCAGTAATGTAAACTTGTCTCACGGAAACGATCTATTAGAACGCCGGCAATAGGAAGTGCGGGAATACCCACGCCCCGAACAAGCGTACAAAAGAGCAGGGATGCCGAATAAGAGTCGGCTTTTTTTTGTTCGAGGACGTTTTCTACTTCGTTATAAAGCGGCTCCGCTTGAACGATAATAGCATCGAGAATCCAATCATAAACCTTTTTTGCCTTGACATAGGGATTCCGTTCTCGCCCCACAATGGTTTCCGCAAGCTCCTGCATCTTATCCACAGGCAACAATGGAGTCTCTTGTAGGAATACATCTGGCATGGAATTCTGAGAAGATACACTGGATGGGTTTATGTTCGTTTCAATACCATAAGTATCCACAACGTAGGACAGATTTATATCAATATTGGTATTAGAAACAACATCTTTCAACTGAAAAAGACTCGTTCCTCGGTAGTTTTCGGCTATAGGGTCCCTATTACGGGACAAAAGTTGAATATTCGGCTGAGATGCAGACATGGTCGGCTCCGGAATCCACACATAGAGCGTGTTCGGCGCGGAAGCGTCTTGTACCCTGATATTTACTGAATACGAAATTGTATAACTGCGTTTATCTTTGAAGATTTTGAACCCCGGTTTTCCGGTTACTTCAAGATAGACGGGAAGAGATTTTCTCTGCGGTGTGTAGACCTCAATATTACCGCTTATCGCGCCATCCGGAATATGCACCCTGATTTCTTCATTCGTCCATTTTTCATCCCCAAACCCACTATTTATTGCCTTCACAGTAGTTTGTGTGGAGTTTTCTGCGGACCACGAGAACAAAACCCCTCTGTTTTCGGTGTTTAGTCCGAATCCGTTTCCCCGTATACTTATGAGCGAGCCTACAGACGCGGACTTAGGAGTTATTTCATCTATGATTGGACCTGCTCGGCTGATCGTATGAGGCGATTGCGGTATATTACCGCGATCTGAGAATAGAACCGGGTTACTCTTCCGTCCTCCTCTATGTACGTAGATAAGACCAGCATTTCCAAATTCGGGAAGACGGACTCGAATGAGAGTGTTTGACCATTCGAGATACGATGATGAGGTCGGCTCCTGTCCCGCTATGGTGATATAGGATGTTCCTTGCTCACTACCAAAGTTTTCACCAGCGATGCTGACAATATCACCCATACCGCCAATTTTCGGGTCCATAGCAATAATACGGGGAGGCTTCTCTTTGCAGGCAGACAGAAAGACGGACAGAAGAGTTATAATAAACGCAGGAAAAATTTTCGGCGTACCAAAAGGGTCAATTTTCATCACTTCTCAAGGCTTCTGTATCAGAGGAGGACTCTTCAGGTTTTCCATCATATTCTTGCGTGATTTCTTCTCTGTAAGGGTGAAGTCTGAGGAGAATTTCGATGACGGACCCATCGGAGTTAGAAGAGCCGAGAGGCAAGAAGTAGACTTCTTCACCGAAGGTAATAGGGATGGTCTGCATAATAGTTTGATAACGCATACCCTGCTGGGGAATATCGACCCAGATTTGCCCTTGGGCGACAAGTACAGTACGCCCGTCGCGACGGATGTAGGGAGTGAATTGCACGACGACCACGATATTTGAACCAATGAACTTTATACTCACCGCCTTTCCCGGAATGGTAACCTTTGAACTTTTTGAATTCCATACTTCCTCACTGTTATTTTCCAGAATTCGCGCTGTTATATCAAGTACGACTGCCTTATCTTTAAGCCCTGGCAGTAGAGATTCAATATCCTGTGAAAACGCGGTTCCCGCAGTAAAGAGCAAAAATCCGCCTAGTACAGAAAACGCTTTCTTATGAATCATCGCACACCGGCTCTCCTTGGATAATCCGCCGCCCTAATAATCAAAGGATCGCCTGAGCTGGTGAAATTCTTAGTTTCAGGAAGCCGTATTATCACATACTCTGACCCGTTCTGCTGCCTCAGATACTGCATAAATCCATTTATATCCGATGGCGGAACAATATCCTGTACATCCATCTCTACTCCATTTTCCATCGAAGCCATAGATGCAGACTGGGGCATCTGAGCTGGCGAAAAAAAACGAACTAGCGCGAAAACGAAAACGAAAATAAAAACAGCGGCGGCCGCCGCCACTGTGGGTAACGATAAAGAAATTGACCTACTCCAAAACGCAGGCTTACACCTTTCAAAATATGGGGCGAGGTTTCTTAAGACCCGCTCCTTAGCTTCCTCTTCATAAGAGGGCTTCCCGTCTTCTTTTCTAAGTCCTTCCGAGCAAACGCTGAATTTTGCAAGCCGAGAAGCGCATTTCGCACATGAAGCAACATGAGTCTCCATCTTTTCTTCCCAGGGAGAAGGAAGTTCTCCATCAAAGTACACAGAAAGAAGTTGTTGTTCAGGACACATCTTGAACTCCTTGCGGCGGTTCCACCGTCTCTTGTAATAAACTACTCAGGCGTTCACGCGCCCGAAATACCCGTACTTTAACATTTCCTTCGCTTATACCAAGCGTACGTCCAATTTCCTTGTAGTTCATTTCGGCATATTCCTTCAGAATCAAAACCATGCGCAAATTTTCAGGCAGTTTCTTCAGCGCTTCCTGAACATCCGCCTTAGTCTCCTTCTTTATAACCTCTGTTTCTCCGGTTTCCATAATCCGCATGTCTTCACGAAAAGCTTTCTGATACGCCTTTTTCTCCCTTTCCTTACGTTTCACATAGTTCAACGCCGCGTTTTTAACTACCCGTATAAGCCAATATTTAGCGTCATCCACGGAAGGAAAGTTCATGTTTTTTTCAAACAAGCGGGAAAAAGCATCTTGACAAAGGTCTTCCGCTACCTCCTCGTTATTGGCTATACGAAATGCAACTCTATACAAGATTGGAAATACCGTATCGTAGAGTCTGCGGAACTCTGTCTGCGACATGTATTCTCCTATTATCTAAACAGATTTTCTCTTTTTTAGTTACGAAAAAATCCTGCCATAAAAACACAAAAAAGTCAATGTCCACCTTCATCACATTAGAAAAGACTTGTTTTTAATCGTTTTTCTTTTTCAAAACGACTCACAGCCAAAGCGATAAGCCTGTCTATGAGGGAGGAATAAGAAAGTCCATCCGCCTCCCAAAGCTTGGGATACATACTAATTCTGGTGAAACCCGGCATAGTGTTGATTTCATTGACGACCAGAGAGCCATCAGGTTTCAGAAAGAAGTCAACTCTGCCAAGACCCTCACAGCATAGAGCCTTGAACGTCTTGACAGCCAAACATTGGATGATTTCAACTATTTTCGACGGAAGCTCCGCAGGAATTTCGAGACGCGCTACTGTTTCATTCAAGTACTTCGCCTCGTAAGAGTAAAATTCACGACTTGAGACTATTTCTCCGGGTGGAGAAGCGAGCGGTTCCTCATTCCCCAGCACGGAACATTCAATTTCACGTCCATGTATGAATTCTTCCAAAATAATTTTTGAGTCGTATTCAAACGCCTGTTCGAGCGCATACCTGAACTCTTCCTCGTTATGAACCTTGGTTATCCCGACTGAAGATCCCATATTCGCAGGTTTTACGAAGAAAGGCATTCCAAGCTTGGCTACAACTTCGGTGAAAGACAAGTTTTCGTGAGATTTAAGCGCGATAAATTCGCCAACAGGAAGCCCTGCGTCGCGAAGAAGGCGTTTCATCACATCCTTGTCCATACTCACCGCGGAAGCAAGCACGCCGGTTCCCACAAAAGGGACCCCTGCCAGTTTCAATAAACCTTGAACCGTACCGTCTTCACCGAAGGGACCATGTAGAATAGGAAAAACCACGTCAATTTTAGTCGACGATTTTAATCCGTTGACCAATAAGACACCGCCGCTTTCTGGGATAAGTGCACAAGACGGTGCGTCGCGCGATTCGAAAGCACAGCCATCGGCAATTTTGGCGTTCAGCGCGTCCTCTGACGTTAAGCGCCAGGCACCGTTTTTTTCTACACCAATAATAATCGGACTATACTTATTCCTGTCGAGAGCGTCGAGGACGTTCCTCGCAGACTGAATAGATACCTCATGTTCCGCGGATTTACCGCCAAACAGAACAGCGATGTTAATTTTCTTTTGCATAAAGGATAGTATAAACCATTTCTCGCCGTCTCGCAACAGGCTTCGCCTGTTTAAAAAACTTCTTATGGGACGTTGCCTGAAAGTCTGTTCCGCTATCCTACTGATAGTTGCGCGGTAGGCTTCGCCTATCAGACAACTTCCTACAGGGCATCGTCTGATTGAGCCACAGAGGGCACCCAGTCTGCGTCCCTCCATCCGCCGATGCTAGACACCTCTCCGTCAGGTGTAGCCGTCAAGACGAGGACAACCCTGATATCAAAAGACTTTATAGACAGATACTAGGCTAGAGAAGTTGCGACTCGCAAGTCAAGCTATGAATACTTTTTACAAAAGTTAATGTATTTTGCGGATTAGATACATCATAAATCCAGTTATTATTAGATTCCTGTATTGCCTTTTTGTTGCCGCTGCAGCCTATAAGCAAGCTGTGAAATTTTGTCTTATTATCCTGCACCGCTTTGATTTGTCTCTGTATCTGCTCATCAAAACCGCGGTCATAATAAAATCGGAAACGACAATCACATCGGCTTTTTTATAATCCTCCGCTTTCAGCATATGCAACGCTTCTTTCATCGCGGGTGTCGGTAGAGAGTTTTTGCAAACCGGTGCACTCGCTTTTACCGGAAACGGAACCAAAATTAATAAAACGGGGAGGGGAAAATTGGGATCAGTCATCGAGCACAACTTCTTCGTCTTTGAGCTTTTTATAACCGTAATGTAGGATTCGACAATAAATGCTAATTCTGGTTTTACAAAAAGATTGGTATGGAGATGTCCCAAGTCCTTGTTCCGGAATGATTCTATTCGTCCTAACGCTCTTTCGCCTGTCGCAGGTATTGGGTCACCCGTTCATCCCAATATCTCTCTACCGATGGATGCGGTTTTTTGGTTTTCTGCCGCTTGTCTCCTTGAACAACTGTTTTAAGCTTATAATCTTTATTGTTTATGGAAATATGAAATTTATCTTTTCTTTTTTTATTGGAAATCTTTGGTGTCCATTAAATGATTGATACTGTTTGTAGTAGAGGTAAACACTAAACGAAACACGCCCGACAAAAAGGAGAACCGCCGGGATTCAAAGCCCTGGTAATTCTATTCAGAGTAGGGTTAGTTCTATTTAAAGATGAACGAGTTCTGTTCAGAGATGAATTAGTTCTATTTAAAGACGAACGAGTTCTATTCAGAGACGAACGAGTTCTATTCAGAGACGAACGAGTTCTGTTCAGAGATGAACTCGTTCTGTTCAGAGATGAACTGGTTCTACTCAAAGACGAATTAGTTCTGTTCAGAGTAGAACGAGTTCTACTTAAAGTAGAATTAGTTCTGTTCAGAGATGAACGGGTTCTGTTCAAAGACGAACTAGTTCTACTCCGAGTAGGGTTAATTCGGAACAGAAACGAATTATCGTATTCTAGGCAGGGGCAGCCGGCATTTTCTCTGGGAGACGCCCGGATGCTCCAAGAACGCCGTCAGCTTGACACAACGCGGAGGTTTCACCTATACTGGAATAGGCGGTATAGGCGAAGAAAAGGCGGGTATAGGGTGCTCTATGCGAAAGTGCATTTGAATTTTTTGAAATGCTATAAAAACATTACAAAGATGGAGAATATCGACAAAAACACATGGCTTTTTTGCGAAATGAATGCAATATAATTCTATGGAGATCAAATATGGAAATAAAACAAATGAGAAGGAAGGATAAAGAGGTTACAAATATCAATGAGAAAATTAATATAATTGATAAATGTAAAGTATGCAGACTTGCAATGGCTGATGATAATCAACCATATGTTATTCCAATAAATTTTGGCTATGTTTATCAAGATGGCATTTTGACTTTATACTTTCATGGCGCCCATAATGGAATGAAAATTGATATACTGAAAAAGAATAATAAAGTTTGTTTTGAAATTGATTGTAATCACGCCTTGATTGAGGCAGACGAACCGTCGAAATATAGTTTTGCATTTGAGAGTATTATAGGTTTCGGAAAAATAACATTTCTTGAAACAGATGAAGAAAAAAGTTTTGGGCTGG